>CAZNBS010000159.1:0-11441 GCA_964570955.1 uncultured Burkholderiales bacterium
GGCCGGGAACGCGGGTTCGGCCGATCACCGGCACGTTGCCGGGCGTCGCCGGGCGCAGTCCCGCCCACGTCACAGCGGCATCGAAGTCACCGGCACGCGGGAACAACTCGCGCACGCGGCGCAGGATTGCGCGGCAGCGCACCTCGTTGACGGCGGTGTCGTATCCGGCCAGCTCGGCCGTACCCGCGACGCGCAGGCGGTCTCCCAGCCGCGAGAAGGCGAGCTTGTGGCCCTCGTCGGTGAGACAGACGGTGGGCGCCCCGGTCCCCACGCCCGGGATGGTGACCGAATAGCCCTTCACCGGATAGACCGGCACGGATATGCCCAGCGGCTGGAGCAGGAACGGCGAGCGCACGCCCAGGCAGACCAGCACCGCGTCGGTCTCCAGGCGCTCGCGCGCATCGGCCCGCTCGACCGCGACCGCGCGCACGCGCTCCGCATCGGCCTCGATCGCCACCGCCGTCGTGTCATAGGAGAAGGCCACGCCGCGCTGCGCGCAAAGCCGCGCCAGGTTGCGGGTGAAGACGTGGGCGTCGCCGCTCTCGTCGTCGGGTGCGTACGTGCCGCCCGCGGGCAAGATGCCGCTTTCGGCGAGCGCCGGCTCGATCTCCAGACACTGGTCGGTGCTGCGCGCCTGGAGGTCGTAGCCCCCGCGGCGCACCAGTTCCGCCCGCAATGTGGCCGCCTCGAACTCCTCGCGGTCGTAGTACAGCTGCAGGATGCCGCGCTCCAGGTGGTGATAGTCGACGCCGCTGGCGGCCCGCAGTGCCTTGAGCTGCTGCCCGCTGTAGATCGCGAGGCGCAGGATCTGCAGCGTGTTGTCGCGCGTGCGCCCGGGCAGGCATTCGTAGAGGAAACGTGCACCCCACTGCCACTGACGCACGCTGGCAGTGGGACGAAACAGCAGGGGCGCCTCTTCGTTGCCGAGCCACTTCAGGATTTTGCGCGGGGCGGACGGATTCGACCACGGCTCTGCCTGGCTCACCGAGATCTGGCCGCCGTTGGCGAAGCTCGTTTCCAGGCCGGCACCCGACTGGCGCTCGATCACGTGCACTTCGTGGCCCGCTTCGGCCAGATACCACGCGCTGGTGACGCCGACCACGCCGGCGCCGAGGACGATGATCTTCAAGATTCAGTGACTCTTCGAAAGCGGGGGGATGGAGATGGTCGCATGCGCAAAGCGCAGTCCGGCAGCGGCCGGATCGGTCGCTATAGTTCGATGGGCCATGCGATGCCGGCGGAGACCCCGCCGTCCACGCGGATCACCTGACCGGTGACGAAGGCTGCGGCCTGCGAGGCGAGGAACACGGTCGTGCCTACCAGGTCGCGCACGTCGCCCAGGCGCCCCAGCGGCGTGTTGGTCGTCGCCCAGTCGCGCATGGGCGGCTGCTCCCACATCTTCGACGACAGCGCGGTCGGGAAAAAGCCGGGCGCGATCGCGTTGACGCGCACGCCATGCGGTCCCCATTCCGTCGCCATCCCGCGTGTCATCATGTTCAGTCCGCCCTTGCTCATGGCATACGGCGTGACGCCCTTGAGTGGCGCATAGGTGTTGAGCGAGTCGACGTTGACGATCGCGCCGCTGCCGCGTGCGATCATCCTGCGGCCCACCGCCTGCGCGGCCAGGAAGGCGCCGCGCAGATTGGTGTCGAGGATCCAGTCGTAGGTCTCGACGTCGTATTGTTCGACCTTCATGCGCTTGTTCACGCCCGCCACGTTGAGCAGCGTGTCGATGTGGCCGTGCTCGCCGATGACGGCCTCGACCATCGCCTCGATGTCCGCCGGCCTGGCGACGTCGCACACGACCGTCGTGACCGGGTGGCGGCCTCTGGAGATCTCGCTGGCCGTCTGCTCCAGCGTGCCCAGTTCGCGTCCCGCGATGATGACTCGGGCACCGCGTTCGACGAATCCTTCGGCGAGGGCGCGGCCGATTCCGCGGCTCCCGCCGGAGACGAGGACGATCTGGTCCGAGACGGAGAAGAGCGCGTCGTTGTGCATAGGTCGTTCGTTCGCGATGGAGAAGGAAGAGAAGCCGGGGTCAGATCTCGACCGCAGTCGCGCGCGCCAGCAGGCGACGCCACAACTGGTCCGGCCGCTCGTCCAGGATGCTGTCCAGATCGGCCGGTAGTACGTGCCAGAAGCCCAATTCGATCTCGCGCTCCAATTGAGCCGGGGTCCAGCCGGCATAGCCCACGAAGAAGCGCTCGATGCGGCCGCCGTCCGTGAGCCAGCGGTCCAGAAACGACGCATCGGTGCTCAGGTGCAAATCGCCCAGCACCGGAAAGCTGTCATCGGGCGCGGCGGTGCTGCGCACCAGGAACCACAGCATGTCCTGGCGCACCGGCCCGCCCAGGTAGATGGGATCGCTCAGTTTGCCCAGAACCTCGTCCTCGGCAAACGCCTCGGCCCAGGGGATGTCGATGCGCCGGTTCAGGACGACGCCGGTCGGCGCGCCGTTCTCGGGGAACACGACCAGAACGACCGTCGCGTGGAAATTGGGATCGGACAGTCCGGGCGATGCGACCAGCAGCACGGGTTCACGCGCGTGCGTCGGGAGCGCGGCGAGCAGCGTCAGCGCGAGCAGCGCCGATACCACCCGCCCGGGGCGCAAACGACGTACGGCGTGTGCGACCAGTTGCCGCAGGAGCCCGCAGGATCGCGCGGCTGCGAAGGTGAGCGTTCCCGATGGGAAGGTAAACGTCATGGCGCAACGGTACAGGCGACGCGAGGGCTCGGCAAGTGCAATGCCCTCAGCGCAGCGCGATGCGGCGCCAGGCTCCCGAGCGCCAGCGCAGGAACATCACCGTGCCCAACATGCCGGTATAGAGAAGAAGCGCGGCCCAGCCTCCCGCAGCGCCGAGCCCGAACTGTGGAAGAAAACCGACCAGGCCCTCACCCGGCGCGAAACTCAGCATGTGCGTGAGCGGCACGAAGCAAAGCCAGGACAGCAGCAGGACGAGCAGGGTCGGTACGCGCACATCGCCCGCCCCGCGCAGGCAGAACCCCGCGCCGAGATTGAAGCCGTCGAAGATCTGGTATGCCGCGGCGATCCACAACAGCACGCGCGCCGACTCGACCACCCGCGCGGAGGCTGCGTCGTGCGCAGTCACGAACAGCGGCAGCAGCCAGGGTCCGGCCAGTGCCAGCAGCAGGCTGACCAGGCCCATGTACAGCACGTTGATGCGGATCGCTGCATCGCCCACCTTCGATGCCCAGTCGCGATTGCCGGCCCCGATCGACTGCCCGACGAGCGTGGTGCCCGCGCTGGCGATGCCGACCGCCGGCATGTAGGCGATCGAGGTCATCATCATCACGATCTGCGTGGCCGCGCCGGCTGCCGCGCCCAGGCCCGACAGCATCACCTGGAACATGGCCAGTCCGGTGAGGTCCGCCGCCGGGAGCATGCCCATCGGCACACCCAGCCCGATCAGGGCGCCGATGCGCGATGCGCGCGGTCGCCAGTGCAGGTGCGAGTGATACTCCCGCCGCACGCCTGCGCTCAGGAACAGCGCGAGTCCGGTGGCCACGCCGATGAGCTGGGCGGCTCCCGTGGCCCACGCCACGCCTTCCACACCCAGGCCGAGGTCGAACGCCAGCCACTGGTTGAGCGCGACATTGCTCGACGATACGAGCAGCATCACCGCCAGCGTCACGCCGGTGCGGCCGATGCCATTGAAGAAGCTGGTCACGGTCCACAGCGCCACCCCGGCCACCGCGCCGAGCATGCGGGGGAACCAGAACTCGAGTGCGGCGGCGCGCACCTCGGGTGCGAGTGGAAACGGCGCGAGCAGGATCTCGCCGGACGAGGCTGCCAGGACGAACAGGGGCAGCATCAGCAGGGCGCTCCACAGGCCGCACCAGGCGATCTCGGCCGCCTCGGTGCGGGCGCCTGCCCCGTGGGCCTGTGCCACCAGCGTTTGCACCGCCATCGATACGCCGCCGAACAGCAGGACGAAGACGATGACGAACCAGTACACGGCGCCGACGCCGGCCATCGCGGCGGTGGAGATGCGTCCCAGGAACCAGGTGTCGGTCAGGTTGAGGATCGCCTGCACGCTGCTGTTGAGGAACAGCGGCGCTGCCAGGGCGAACACCGCGCGGTAATCGACGTGCAGGCGGCCGCGCGCGTCACGACGCTGCGCCGGCAGGCGCCGCAACCCGTCGGCGGCTGAGGTACTGTCCACCTTCCCGGCCCTCAGTCGAGACGCCGGATACGGCCCAGCGCGGGCGCGACCAGCGGGTCGTGCGCGCCGGCATAGGCTTCCAGCGCCTCGACATCCAGCGGCCCCACCACGCGCTCGCCTGCGGCATCGAGCACGGCGAAGCGTGACCCTGCGCCGAGCAGGTAGTCGTTCACGGTCACGCGATAGATCTTGTTCGGCGCCAGTGGTCTGCCGTGGAATCGCACGTCATGCACCCGCTTGCCCGGCGGCGCGCCCGCTCGCCAGCTGTAGCGCAGGCCTTGCGAGATCTGCAGGACGCGCGGCGATCGTCCCGCACGATCGAACTGTCGCTCGAGCAGTTGCCGCAGCTGTGCGCCGGTCAGGCTGAGCGTGACGAGATGGTTGGAGAACGGCTGTGCCGCGAACAGGTCGGAGAACAGCAGGCGCCCGTCGCCACTGCTCTGGAGGTCGGCGCGCAGTCCACCGGGATTGGTCAGCGCGATCTGCGCGCCGGCCGTGCGCGTCGCCCACAGCTGCGCGTCCGCGATCAGATTGCCGAGCGGCGATTCGCCCGATCCTCCCTGCGCGATGTCGACGGGGAACGCGCCTGTGCGCCGGATGTCCTGCGCCAGCGTGCCGACGACGCGGTCGTGGCGATCCGACACGCGTACGGTGTCCTCGACGATGGCCGCCACCTCCGGGTCCGGAGGGATGTCGTGGGTGACCGCCTCGTTGTACGCCTGCGCCGCCAGCACGTGGCCGGTGCGCGCGTCGATATCGAGATCGATGCGCGTCACGAACTGTCCGGCGCTGCCTGCCGAGGTGACCGGACGCCCGTCGATCACGCAGTTGTAGCGCTGATGCGTATGGCCGGTCACGATGGCATCGACCGCCGCGTCCATGCGCGCGATGATGCTGCGTACCGGTCCCGACAGTGCCGGGCAGTCGTTCGCGCCGCCGCCAGCGTATCCGCCCTCGTGCAGGAGCACGACGATGGCCTCGACGCCTTGTGCGCGCAGCGCTGGGACCAGTGCGTTGACGCTGCGCCACGGCGCATCGAATCGCCACCCGGCGATGCCTTTCGCGTTCACCAGGCCGGCGGTGCCCTGCAGCGTGACGCCGACGAAGGCGATGCGCACCCCGCCGAAGGCGATGAGCTCGTAAGGCGGGAACAGCGATGTACCGTCGCGTGCGCTCAGCACGTTAGCGGCGAGGAAGCGGAAGCGCGCACCATCGAAGCGCGGCCGGAAGCGGCAGCCGAAGCGGTCGTGACAGCCGCCGCGCTGCATGCGCAGCAGCTCGCCCACGCCCTCGTCGAACTCGTGATTGCCCACGCCGTTGACGGCCAGCCCCATGACGTTCATCGCCTCGATGGTCGGTTCGTCCTGGAACAGGGCCGAGGGGAACGGGCTGGCATTGATCAGATCCCCTGCGGCGACGAACACGTGGTGCGGGTGCTGCGCGGCGAGCCGTCGTACGTGGGCCGCAAGATACGCGGCGCCGCCCAGCGGGCTGCGGTCGGATGTGTCTGCACTGCGGCGCGGCGCTTCGAGCTGCCCGTGGAAATCGTTGATGGCCAGTACGCGCACGCGCACGCTCTCGGCGGCCGCTGCGATTCCGGGCGGCAGGCCGACGCTCAGGGCTAGCAGAAGGAGGAAGCAGACAACGCGCAGCATCCGTGCTTGGGGGAGTAGGCGAAGGGGATCGCGCATTATCGCGCGGCCGCCCGTTCGCATGCTGTTTCCGACAGGCGCGCACGGTACACTACGGCGCCATGTCGATCTCGTCCGCGGGATATTCCGTGATCAAACTCGTCGCGTTCGCACTCGTTGCCTTCGCTGCCAGCGTACGCGTCGGGTCTGCCGCCTGCCCCGCATCCGAGGAGGTGGCGACCTACGTTGCGCAGTACGTGCAGCGCACGCCCTCTTCGGGGATGCCCTCGGTCGGGAACCTGCAGGACGGACTGTGTGCGCAGGAGCGCGTGACGCGGCAGCTCTTGCCCCAGCTGGGCGAGGTGGTGGGGTACAAGGCGGCGCTTACCAACCCCGCGATGCAGGATCGATTCGGTCTGAAGGAGCCGTTGTACGGACGGCTGCTGAAGCACATGCTGCTTCCGGACGGCGCGGAGTTGCCCGCGAGCTTCGGCGCGCGGCCGCTCTGGGAGGCGGACCTGATGGTGGTGGTGAAGGACCCGGGCCTGCTGCGCAGCGCGCGCACCCTGCACGAAGCGGCCGCCGGCATCTCACACGTCGTTCCGTTCATGGAGCTGCCCGACACCATGCTCGCGGACGGCATCGGGGTGACCGCGCCGACGCTGGTCGCGATCAACGCGGGCGCGCGCTTCGGGGTCGTCGGCAAGCGCATTCCCGTGCGCGTCGACGACGCGTTCGTCGACAGCCTGGGGAGCATGACGGTCGTGTTGTCGGAGGATGGGAAGGAACTGGCGCGCGGCCCGGGATCGGCCATCATGGGACATCCGCTCAACGCGGCGATCTGGCTCTCGCGCGCGCTCGAGCGCGATGGTTTGCGGCTCAAGCCCGGGGATCTTCTCAGTCTCGGGTCGCTCCTTCCCTTGCAGCCGCCGCGGGCGGGAAGCACCGCGAGCGTCCAGTACATCGGGTTGCCCGGTGATCCGGTCGTGAGCGTACGATTCCGCTAGGCGGAATCGGCCACCGACTTGTCTGAGGAGATCTGACATGCGTTGGGAACGGGGCAGGCGCAGCGAGAACATCGAGGATCGCCGCGGGATGCGCGTGTCCCCGCGCGTGGCCGGAGGCGGCCTGGGAGTCATCGTCATCGTGCTGATCGCGATGTTCCTGGGTGTCGACCCGCGCCTGCTGACGCAGCTCGTTCCCACCGAGCAGAGCGCGCCGCAGCAGGGAGTGGAGCGGTCGCCGGAGGAGGCCGATCCCCTGGCCGACTTCGTCTCGGTCGTGCTTGCCGACACCGAGGACGTGTGGAACGACCTGTTCCAGCGCGGGGGTCAAACGTACCGCGAGCCGGTCCTGGTCTTGTTCAGCGGCGCGGTCCAATCCGCGTGCGGAATGGCCGACGCGGCGGTCGGGCCGTTCTATTGCCCGGCGGACGAGAAGGTCTACATCGACCTCGCTTTCTACAGGGATCTGCGCAGCCGCTTCCAGGCGCCCGGCGATTTCGCGCAGGCCTACGTCATCGCGCACGAGGTCGGCCACCACGTGCAGAATCTGCTGGGCATCGCCGGGCAGGTTCACGAGCGCCGTCAGCGCGTGTCCGAGGCCGAAGCGAACGCGTTGTCGGTGCGTCTCGAGTTGCAGGCGGACTGCCTGTCCGGCGTGTGGGCGCACCACGCGCATCGCGCGCGCGAGATCCTGGAGCAGGGCGACGTCGAAGAAGCCCTCAATGCCGCCGCGCAGATCGGCGACGATCGCATGCAGATGCGCGGACGCGGTTTCGTGGCGCCCGATTCCTTCACGCACGGTAGCGGCGAGCAGCGCGTGCGCTGGTTCCGGCAGGGACTGGAGAGCGGCGACCTGCAGCAGTGCGACACCTTCTCGACCAACCCGCCCTAGCCCGGATCGGACGCGAGGTCGCAGCGCCAGAAACCCTCGCCCGGCCATCGCCGAGATATCCACCGTTTCTGTGGATAACCGGGTATTGACAGGCCCGCAAGGCCGCGCAGCGCGCGGTGTGCGTTGGTGCCGACCAAGAAGTGCGCAGCCGCGTCGGCGCTCCCCCGCTGTTGACGCGCTGGTCGTGCATGCGATACTGCCGCACCTCGTTCACGCCATGGACCTGCCTCATGTCGGCGCTGGTGATCGGATTGATCGTGTTCCTCGGGACCCACTCGGTGCGCATCGTCGCCGAAGACTGGCGGCGTGCGCGCATCCAGGCAATGGGCACGGTAGCGTGGAAGGGACTGTATTCGGCGATCGCCCTTCTGGGCTTCGTGCTCATCGTATGGGGCTATGCACTCAGCCGGGCCGCGCCGATCGACGTGTGGCATCCACCGCTATGGACGAAACACGTCGCCGCGCTGCTGACGATTCCCGCTTTCGTCCTGCTGGCTGCGGCGTACGTACCGGCAACGCGCATCAAGGCAGCGGTGAAGCATCCCATGCTCGTGGGCGTGAAGCTGTGGGCCTTCGCGCACCTGCTGGCCAATGGCAGGCTCGCCGATATCGTCCTGTTCGGCGCGTTCCTCGCCTGGGCGATCCTGGATTTTCGCGCCGCGCGGGCACGCGACCGCGCCATGGGCGTGGTGGTCGAACCCGGTTCGCTCACCCGTGACGCCATTGCGCTGGTGGTCGGCATGATCGCCTGGGCGGCATTCGCGTTTCATCTGCATGCCGCCTGGATCGGCGTGCGACCGTTCGGCTGAGGAGCGCCTCACATGATCTGGTTCACCACGCCGCCGTCCGCGCGCAACGCAGCGCCGGTGGTGGCGGAGGCCCCGGCGCCGCAAAGATAGACGGCGAGGTTGGCCACCTCCTCGGCAGAGGTGAAGCGCCGAAGCAGCGAGGTCGGGCGGAAGTTGACGAAGAAGTCCCGTTCCAGTTCCGGCACGCTCACTCCCGCGGCCTTCGCTCGCTCGCCGCGCAGCCGCTCGGAATTCTCGGTCCGCGTCGGCCCCGGCAGGACGGTGTTGACCGTCACGCCGGACCCTGCCAGTTCGATCGCGAGCCCGCGCGAGATGGCCAACTGCGCAGTCTTGCTCATGCCATAGTGGATCATCTCGCGCGGAATGTTGAGGCCCGATTCGCTGGAGACGAACAGCACCCGTCCCCACCCCTTGCGTGCCATCGCCGGTGCGTAATGGCGCGCGAAGCGTACCCCGCTCATGACGTTGACCTCGAACAGGCGCTGCCAGTCTTCGTCGGGGATCTCGAAGAACGGCTTGCGCTCGTAGATGCCCAGGTTGTTCACCAGGATGTCCACTTCCGGCACGGCGGCGAACACGCGTGCCGCGCCCGCTACGCTCGCGCAGTCGGCGGCGACGCCGATGCAGGAGGCGCCGGGGACCGACGCCGCCAGGCGGGCCAGGGCAGCGTCCACGCTGTCCTGCATACGGCCGGTGATCACGACGCGCGCGCCTTCGCGCGCCAGACCCTCGGCGATGGCGTAGCCGATTCCGGCGGTCGAGCCGGTAATCAGCGCCACGCGGTCGTTCAGTTGCAGATCCATGGCGTACCTCTCACGCGTTACAGGGTGGTGCGCAGTGTACGCAAACTGTCGGCCTGGGCGGAGACAGTGTTACGCTCGCGCCTGTGCGAATCCCCGACGAGGAGGATCGCCTCCACCGACGTGGGCATCCGCGCGCAGGCGGATCGCGTTCCAGGCCGACGGATGCTCGCATGATCGAACGGAGACATGCGGTGAGCGAAGACAAGGACACCGGCGCGGACGAGGCGCTTGGGGCGAACCTGCCGTCGTACCGGCTCGACGGGCGCCTGGCGCTGGTCACCGGCGCGAGCGCCGGACTCGGCGCGGCGATTGCCATCGGCATGGCGCAGGCCGGCGCCGAGGTCGCCATCATGGCACGCTCGCGCGAGGGCCTGGAGCGCGTCGCCGCACGCATCCGGGGTGACGGCGGACGTTGCACGGCCATCGCGTGCGACGTGACCGACACCGCGGCACTGCGACGAGCAATCGCGGGCCTGGCGCGTCTGGACGTGCTGGTGAACAATGCCGGAACGAACTTTCCCGAGCCGATCGTGGAAGTGAGCGACGAGCATCTCGATGCCATGTTGGCGCTGAACGTGCGGTCGGTCTACCTCGCCACCCAGGCTGCGGTGCGCAAGATGCTCGAGGATCCGCAGCGTCGCGAACGCGGCGGTGTCATCCTGAACATGTCCTCGCAGATGGGACATGTCGGTTCGCCCAACCGCACCGCCTATTGCATGACCAAGCATGCGGTCGAGGGCTTCACCAAGGCGCTTGCGGTGGAGCTCGCGCCACAGGGCATTCGGGTGAACAGCATTGCTCCGACCTTCGTCGACACGCCGCTGGTGCGTCGGGTGGTCAATACGCCCGAGCGGCGCGAGTTCGTCCTGAGCCGCATCCCGATGGGACGCCTGGCCACGCTGGAGGAGATCGTGGGCGCGGCGGTCTACCTCGCCTCGCCGGCCGCATCGATGGTGACGGGCACCTCGCTGGTGGTGGACGGCGGCTGGACGGCGCAGTGAGGGGGTCGACCGATGCGCTCCCCACGCACGAGACAGAGGGCGAGCGCGTGGCTAGAATGCCGGCACCGGTCACACAAGAATATGGGGGCACGAAATGAGCACCTTTGCCGACGTTCAGGCCATGCTGACGAGCAAGTTCGACGTCAAGGCAGAGTTGATCCGGCCGGAGGCCAAACTGGTGGATCTCGGTCTGGATTCGCTTTCGATTGCCGAACTCATCTTCGACATCGGCGACCGGTACGACATCGAGATACCGGAAGACGATCTCGAGTTCCAGACCACGCTGCAGGAGGCGGTGGCGCTGGTGGATCGGCTGCGCGCGGCCAAGGCGGCCTGAGTCGGCCGTGC
This sequence comes from uncultured Burkholderiales bacterium, assembly GCA_964570955.1. GTDB lineage: Bacteria > Pseudomonadota > Gammaproteobacteria > Burkholderiales > SHXO01 > SHXO01. The sequence goes on from CAZNBS010000159.1 coordinate 10,673, forward strand.
GCCGGCGCGTCTTCATCACCGGCATCGGCATGGTCTCGCCGCACGGTCGTGCGCCGGGGTCGGTCTTCGAGCGGCTGTGCGCAGGGGAATCGGCGATCCGCAAGCTGCACAGCGGCACCGAGGAACTCGGCGCGGACGTGTTGCTCGCGCCTGCCGAGTTGAACATCGAAGGGGTCATCCCCAAGACGCAGGCTTTCGCCATGGATCGTGTCGCGCAGATGGCGGTGGTCGCCGCGCACGACGCGCTGCACGCCGCCCGCCTGATGCAGGCAGAAGGCAGCACGGCACCTGCCGAAACCGCCGTGTACCTGGGCTGCGGGCTCGGCGGCTCGCAGGCGATCCAGGACGCGTACCGCACCTATTACGAGCGTCGCAGCCGGCGCATCAAGCCGACGACGGTGCCGCTCATCATGGCCAATGCGCCGGCCGCGCACGTGTCCATGCGCTTCGGCCTGCGCGGGCCCACCTACACGTATTCCATCGCCTGTGCCTCATCCGCAGTCGCGATCGGCGAGGCCTTTCGCGCCTTGCGCGACGGCTACATCGACACCGTCGTCGCCGGCGGTGCGGAATCCATGGTCAACGACGGCGCGCTGTGTGCCTGGGAGATGCTCGGCGTGCTCGCGAAGGAGCATCCGGAGGGCGCACTGGCTTCCAGCCGGCCCTTCTCCGTCGATCGCAGCGGCTTCGTGCTGGGCGAGGGTGCGGCCTGCCTGGTCATGGAGTGCGAGGAGTCGATGCGCGCTCGCGGCGTGGAGGCCATCGCCGA
>CAZNBS010000160.1:0-11440 GCA_964570955.1 uncultured Burkholderiales bacterium
GTTTCTACGCGGAGCACATCCTGCCGCAAGCGTTCGCCTACAAGCAGGCGATCGTCAATGGATCGGTCAGCGTACTGGCCTTAGAGGAAGCGCAGTTCTGACACGCTGCGGCACGCGCGTGCGGAGCCGCGTCCCGTTCCACCCACAGCGCGCGGTTGCGCCGGTCGATCGCAGGCGGCGAATGGCGTCGCGACCCAGGCGCGGTCGACCTGCTCACGTACCATCGGACCGTGCACCTCGACCGGCAGGCGGCCGCCGAAACATGGAGGCAGCTCAGGCCTCGGCCGGAAGGCGGTTTATGCGGGGCTGGGCACGAACGATGCCGCGACGCATCGGCCATGATGGAAACATGCCGGTGAAAGTTGGAGAGCGACGATGACGAGTCTGCTGTGGATCCTGGCGCTGGCTGTCCTGATGGGCGCGCTCGCGTACCGTCGCGCGCCCGCATCGCTGTGGGCCGGCGCGGTCGCAGCGTTGCTGCTCGCGGCGACCCTGACCGGCGGCTTCGGCCCGGTCGGACGCACGATCCTGTGGACCGCCTACGCAACCGTGACCGCGATCGCACTCATTCCCGCGTTGCGCCGCAGCCTGGTGAGCGATCCGCTGTTTGCGTGGTTCCGCAGAGTGCTGCCGCCGGTCTCGCAGACCGAGCAGGAGGCGCTCGATGCTGGCACCGTCTGGTGGGATGGTGAACTGTTCGGCGGCGCTCCCGACTGGAACAGACTGCTGTCCTTCCCGCGGCCTGCCTTGACGCAGGAGGAGCGCGCTTTCCTCGATGGACCGGTCGAGACGCTGTGCGCGATGGTGGACGAGTGGCAGGTCGAGCACGAGCTGAAGGACCTGCCTGCGCACGTGTGGCAGTTCATCAAGGACAACGGTTTTCTCGGCATGATCATTCCGAAGCGCTACGGCGGACTGGGTTTCTCGGCGCTGGCGCACTCGGAAGTGGTGATGAAGCTGGCCAGTCGCACGCCCACGGCATGTATTACGGTGATGGTGCCCAACTCGCTCGGGCCGGCGGAATTGCTCCTGCATTACGGGACCGAAGAGCAGCGAGCGTACTACCTGCCGCGGCTGGCGCGCGGCGTGGAAATGCCCTGCTTTGCCCTCACGGGGCCGGAGGCCGGATCGGATGCGGGCTCGATTCCCGATTTCGGCATTGTCTGCCATGGCGAGCACGAGGGGCGACGCGTGCTGGGGATGCGCGTGACCTGGGACAAGCGCTACATCACCCTTGGCCCTGTGGCGACGCTGCTGGGCCTGGCATTCAAGCTCTACGATCCGGACCATCTCATCGGTCAGCGCGAGGACGTCGGCATCACGCTGGCGCTGATCCCGACCAGCCATCCGGGTGTCCACATCGGCCGGCGCCATCTGGCCATGAACGCCTCGTTCATGAACGGTCCCAACTGGGGCAGGGACGTGTTCATTCCCATGGAATGGGTGATCGGCGGTCAGGCGTACGTCGGACAGGGCTGGCGCATGCTCATGGAATGCCTGGCCGCGGGACGTTCCATCTCGCTGCCCGCGTCCGCCGCCGGCGGGTCCAAGCTCGCGGCACGCACGACCGGCGCCTACGCGCGCATCCGTACCCAGTTCCGCGTACCCGTGGGCAGGTTCGAAGGCGTCGAGGAGGCGCTTGCCCGCATCGGCGGCAATGCCTACGCGATCGAGGCGGCACGTGTCATGACGGCCGGGGCCGTGGACGCAGGCGAGAAGCCGTCGGTGATTTCCGCGATCGTCAAGTATCACAGCACCGAGCGCGCGCGCCAGGTGGTCAACGACGCGATGGACGTGCACGGCGGCAAGGGGATCTGCCTGGGGCCGAACAATTACCTGGGACGCGGCTACATGCAGGTGCCGATCGGCATCACCGTGGAAGGCGCCAACATCCTCACGCGCAGCCTGATCATCTTCGGTCAGGGTGCCATCCGTTGCCACCCGTTCGTGCTGCGCGAGATCGCCGCAACGGCGAACCCGGACCGCACGGCCGGCGCGGCGGAGTTCGATCGGGCGCTGTGTGGCCACGTCGGTTTTCTCGCGTCCAACGCCATGCGGGCCCTTTGGCTCGGCCTGACGGCAGCGCGTCTGACGCCGGTTCCCGGTCCCTCCGCGCTGCAGCCGCGCCTGCGCCAACTCACGCGTCTATCCGCCGCTTTCGCCTTCGCGGCAGACCTGGCCATGCTGTTCCTGGGCGGGGCCCTCAAGCGACGCGAGAAGATTTCGGCGCGTCTGGGCGATGTGCTCAGCCAGCTCTACCTCGCGTCCTGCGTAGTCAAGCGCTACGCGGATGACGGCGCGCAGCAGACCGACCTGCCGTTCGCGCTATGGGCCCTGGACGACAGCATTCACCGCGCACAGGAGGCGATGTTCGGACTGTTCGAGAACTTCCCGGTTCGCTGGGCTGCCGGGCTGATGCGCCTGGTCACGTTTCCCCTCGGGCGCGCCTACTCGCCGCCGTCCGACCGGACCGGCCACCGCGTTGCCGCCCTGATGCTGGAGAAGTCACCGGCACGCGATCGCCTGACCGGCGGCATCTACCTGCGCGCCGAGCAAAGCGATCCCGTCGGACGGCTCGAACTGGCACTCGACCTGGTGAACGAGGCCGAGACGATCGACGCCAGAGTACGCGCGGCGTCGAAGGCCGGAGTGGTGCACGGTCGAAGCGCGCAGGATCGGTTGGAGTCAACCCGGGCGTTGGGACTGGTCGATGCGAACGAAGCCGAGATCTGGACGCGCTACGACGCATTGCGGCGCGCATGCATCATGGTGGATGATTTCGCCCATGACGTCGGCCGGCACGCGGCGAGGCCAGTGGATGGCGCGGCAGTTCAGGAACCAGGGCCGCTTCAGAGCGCCGCTACGGACGCCGTGTCGGCGGACGGCCAGTCGGAACAGGGCCGCGCGCGCGATCTGCAGCAGGAGAGGGCATGAATCCAACGGTAGTGACGAGCGTCGAGAATGGAGTCGGGACGATTGCCTTCAATCGACCCGGGGTGCTCAACGCGCTCGATGACCGCATGATGGTCGAGTTCCGTGCAGCCGCGGAGTCCTTCGAGCACGATGCGGCGGTCCGCTGCGTCGTGCTCGAAGGTCGTGGCAAGGCATTCGCCAGCGGCGGCGACGTGGCACTGTTCGCCGATCGGGTGGCCGAGCTGCCCGAGATCATCGTGCGCTGGGGCCGGGAGTTGCATTTCGCCATCCAGGCATTGCGACGCATGGCCAAGCCGGTCCTGGCCAGCGTGCACGGCGCCGTGGCCGGGGCGGGCTTCAGCATCCTGTGCGCCGCGGACCTGGCACTGGCCGCGCAGCGGACCCGCTTCTCGCTTGCGTACGCCAACATCGGGGCGAGCCCGGACGGAGGGAGCACGTTCTTCCTGCCGCGCCTGGTCGGGATGAAACGTGCGATGGAACTCATCATGCTGCCCGACCTGTTCGACGCGTCCACCGCACAGCAGCTGGGCCTGGTGAACTGGGTCGTACCGGACGCCGACCGCGAGGCGCGCACCCAGGCCATCGCGCAGCGGCTCGCCAGCGGACCCACGCTCGCCCACGGCGAAGCCAAGCGCCTGCTCAATGCCTCGCTGTCCCGCTCGATGGAGACGCAGATGGAAGAGGAGTTGTTCGCTTTCGCACGCTGCGCGAAGACGGCGGACCTCGCGGAGGGCCTCGGTGCCTTCGTGGAGAAGCGCACACCAACGTTCAGCGGCAGGTGAGCATGGAGAAGACCTCTCAGAGCACGGACCACCACGGGGAGTTGCCTGCCGGTCGGGAACCCGTCCTGCGTGTGGTGCCGATGCCGGCCGACGCCAACCCCTCCGGGGATATCTTCGGCGGATGGATCATGTCCCAGGTCGACATCGCGGGCAGCATTCCTGCGCTGCGACTGGCCAAGGGCAGGGTCGCGACGATCGCGGTCAATTCTTTCGTCTTCAAGCAGCCGGTCCTGATCGGTGACCTGGTGAGCTTCTTTGCGGAGATCGCGCGCGTTGGCAGGACCTCCATCACGGTGAACGTGGAGGTCTACGCGCAGCGACGGTTCGAACAGGAGATCACGGTGAAGGTGACGGAAGCGACGCTGACCTATGTGGCGGTGGATGGAAACCGTCGCCCGCGCCCGGTTGGCGGCGCGGACGGGTGACGGGAACAGGGACGTGCCGGGCCGGCGCGCAGGCGATGTGCAAAGTAGGAGACGACAGATGAAGGGCAGCGGTGGACGTGTTGAATGGCTGTTGGCGGTCGGCGGACTGGCTGGGGCCCTATGCGGCGACGTGCACGCCGCTGGATTCGCCCTGATCGAGCAGAACGCCAGCGGCCTGGGCAATGCGTACGCGGGCGCCGCGGCCGCCGCGGAAGATGCAAGCACCATCTTCTTCAATCCTGCTGGCCTGACCTTCGTGCCTGGACGGCAGATCGTGGTAGCGGGTCATGCGATCAAACCTTCGGCAAAGTTCGACAACGACGGATCGATTGCCGGTGCCGGGAAAACGCTGGGCGGCGAGGGGGGCGATGCGGGTGAGCTGGCGATCGTTCCCAATGCGTATTTCTCGTGGATGCTGAGCGAGCGCCTCGCAGTCGGCGTAGGGGTGAACGCCCCGTTCGGGCTCAAGACCGAGTACGACGACGACTGGATGGGTCGTTTCCAGGCAATCGAGTCCGAACTGACGACCATCAATCTCAATCCCGCCGTGGCATTCAAGGTCAGTGAGCGCCTCTCCTTGGGGGCTGGGATCAACTATCAGTATGCGGAAGCGACTCTCACGCGGGCCGTCAACTTCGGACTAGGCGGTGAAGGGCAGGTGAAGGTCGAAGGCGAGGACGACGGCAGCTGGGGCTGGAACGTCGGCGCGATCTTCTCGGCGACGCCCGATCTGCGCGTCGGCCTTGCCTACCGCTCGGCGATCGCGCACAAACTGGAAGGGGACGTGACCTTCGATCGGCCGGCGCTGGTGCCGCCGGCCGCGGCACCGGACGGTCCGATCTACGCCAGGACGACGCTTCCCGAGAGTGCTTCGCTGAGCGTGTTCCAGCGCTTCGACGATCGCTGGGATTTCATGGGTGACGTGACCTGGACGAACTGGAGCCGGTTCAAGACGCTGGACGTCTATCGCAGCGACGGCACTCTGCTGCAGTCGACGCCGGAGAACTGGGACGACAGCTGGCGGATCTCCTTCGGCTTGAGCTATCGCGTAAACGATGCCTGGAAGCTGCGCGGCGGCGTGGCATACGACGAGACGCCGGTCTCGGACCGGTTCCGGACCGCGCGAATCCCCGACAACAGTCGTACCTGGGTCGCGCTCGGCGCCCAGTGGCGGCCGCGCGCAAACCTGTCCGTCGACTTCGGCTACGCGCATCTGTTCCTCCCCGATGCATCGATCGACGACAACCAGCTTCCTGCCAGCGGTCGACTGACCGGTGAGTACGAGGGCAGCGTGGACATCCTCAGCGCGCAGGTCGCGTTCTCGTTCTGACAGGGGGCGGGGCCGTGGCTGTTTCGCGTCCGCTGCCCGTGCGCAGGGCGGCCGTGCTCGGTGCCGGCGTCATGGGAGCGCAGATCGCCGCGCAGTTCGTCAATGCGGGTGTGCCCGTCGTCCTGTTCGAACTGGCCACTGCGCAGGGCGATCCCTACGGCAACGTCCGGCGGGCGCTGGACAATCTGCGCACGATGGACCCGCAGCCGCTGGCCGCACCCGATCTCGCTGCCAGCATTCACGCCGCGAACTACGACGACGACCTCGCGTTGCTGCGCGATTGCGACCTGGTGATCGAAGCCGTGGCCGAGCGCATGGACATCAAGAATGCGCTCTACGCGCGCGTGGCGCCGCATCTGGGCGAGACGACGGTGTTCGCGAGCAACACCTCGGGGTTGTCCATCCAGGCGCTGGCGCAGTCGCTTCCGCCAGCATTGCGCGCGCGCTTTGCCGGGGTGCACTTCTTCAATCCACCGCGCTACATGTATCTGGTCGAGCTCGTTCCCGCCAGTGAGAGCGACCCGGCGATGCTCGACGCGCTCGAGGTGTTCCTCACCACGACTCTGGGCAAGGGTGTGGTGCGCGCAAAGGATACGCCGAATTTCATCGCCAACCGCATCGGCGTGTTCTCGATACTGGCTGCCTTGCACCACACCCATGCATTCGAGTTGGACTTCGATGTCGTGGATGCGCTCACCGGACCGCTGATCGGCCGTCCCAGGAGCGCGACGTATCGCACCGCTGACCTGGTCGGACTCGACACGCTGGCGCATGTCGTCGAAACCATGGTGAACGGGTTGCCGGCAGATCCCTGGCACGCACACTTCCGGTTGCCGGCATGGTATCGGGCGCTGCTCGACCAGGGCGCGCTCGGTCAGAAGAGCCGGCGAGGCATTTATCGCAAGGCCGGTCAGGAGATCCAGGTGCTCGACCGGGCGAGCATGGACTATCGACCTTCGCGGGGCGAGGCTGACGCCGAGGTCGTCGACATTCTCGAGACCCGAGACGTCTCCGAGCGCTTCGACAGGTTGCGTGCGAGTGCGCATCCGCAGGCGCGGTTCCTGTGGTCCTGTCTGCGCGACATGCTGCACTACTGCGCGGTGCATCTTGCAGACATCGCCGACAACGCACGCGATGTCGATCTTGCCATGCGCTGGGGATTTGGCTGGAGCCAGGGGCCGTTCGAGCTGTGGCAGATGATCGGCTGGTCGCACGTGGCCGGGTGGATCGACGAGGACATCCGGGCAGGCAGGACGATGAGTGCAGCGCCCTTGCCTGCCTGGGTGCGCGAGTCCGGGCGCACGGGGGTGCATGAGGTGCGCGGCTCGTACAGTCCGGGACGGGGAACCGTGCCGCGCTCGCCGCTCGCGGTGTATCGCAGGCAGGCCTTCCCGGACCGGCTGGTCGGCGAACGCGCCGAAGCAGGCACGACGGTGTTCGAGACGCCTGCCGTGCGCATGTGGACGACCGGCGACGACATCGGCGTGATCAGTTTCCGCACGAAGATGAACACCATTTCGCCGGACGTGATCCACGGCGTGATGCAGGCGCTCGAGGAAGCCGAGCGCGCATTCAAGGGTCTGATCCTGTGGCAGCCGCAACCGCCGTTCTCGGCCGGTGCGAACGTTTCCGGCCAGTCGTCGCGGCCGGCGGATGCGCCCAAGCCCACCGGCATCGCGAAGATGATGAAGCAGTTTCGCAAGCAGGCCGAGTCGGCGGTGCTCAGGGCGGCCCGCAAGCTCAACGTCGCCGATGCGCTGATGGCCGGGAGGCTGGCGCAGGTGGAAGAGATCGTCGAGCAGTTCCAGGCGATGACTCAGGCATGGAAGTACAGTCCGGTGCCGACCGTGTGCGCGGTGGAAGGGCTCGCCCTGGGCGGTGGGTGCGAGCTGATCCTGCACGCAACGCGTTCGGTGGCGGCGCTGGAGAGCTATATCGGTCTGGTGGAGGCCGGCATCGGACTGCTGCCAGCCGGGGGCGGCTGCAAGGAACTGGCGCTGCGCGCTGCACAGGAGGCGCGCGGGGGCGACGTGCTTCCCCACTTGCGTCGCTATTTCCAGAACGTGGCGATGGCAGAGGTGGGCAAGTCGGCTGCACAGGCCCGCGCGATGGGCTACCTCGGCCCGTGCGACCGCATCGTCATGAACCGCGCCGAAGTGCTGCACGTTGCGAAGAGCGAACTGAATGCCCTGGCCGAGGCCGGCTACCGGGCGCCGTTGCCGCCCGCGGGCATCCCCGTCGCGGGCCGTAGCGCGATCGCGACCATCAAGGCGTACATGACCAACATGCGAGAGGGTCAGTACATCTCGGAGCACGACTATCTGGTGGGCAGCACCGTCGCCACCGTCATGTGCGGCGGCGACGTCGAGGCCGGCACCCAGGTGGACGAAGCCTGGCTGCTGGCGCTGGAGCGGCGTGGCTTCATGGAACTGCTCGCCACCGAGAAGACCCAGGCGCGGATCGAGCACACGCTGAAGACCGGGAAGCCGCTGAGGAATTGAATGCGTTTTCGCGACGAGCGTTACGGCTGGCTGCCAACGGCCTTCAACACCGAGGATCACCGAGGAGAAGAGGGGTCATCGTCCTTCTGCAGTTTCTCTGTGCACCTCTGTGTCCTCCGTGTTCGATAGCGTCTTGTTCGTGTTCGTCGTGACCTACGCGCTGATCGAGGTGTAAACGAAAGATGGCCAAGCAGATCCAGGATGCCTACATCGTCGCCGCCAAGCGCACGCCGGTGGGCAAGGCGCCGCGCGGCATGTTTCGCAACGTCCGGCCGGACGACCTTCTCGCGCACACGCTCAAGGCGACGCTTGCCGAAGTTCCCTCGCTCGACGTCAACGCCATCGACGACGTCGTCGTCGGCTGCGCGATGCCGGAGGCGGAGCAGGGCATGAACGTGGCCCGCGTGGGACTGCTGCTGGCGGGACTGCCCAGTTCGGTGGCCGGGATGACGGTCAACCGCTTCTGTTCGTCGGGCCTGCAGGCGGTGGCGATCGCGGCCGATCGGGTCCGGCTGGGCGAGGCCGACGTCATGATCGCGGCGGGTACCGAGAGCATGAGCATGATCCCGATGGGCGGCAACAAGATCTCGTTCAGCGAGCACATCTTCGATCGCGACGAGAGCATCGGCATCGGATACGGCATGGGGATCACCGCCGAGAAGGTGGCCCAGCAGTGGAAGGTCGATCGTGCCGCGCAGGACGCCTTCGCCTCCGAGAGCCACCGGCGTGCACTTGCTGCAATCCAGACGGGCGAGTTTCACGACGAGATCGCGCCCGTGACGATCGACGAGAGCGTTGCGGATCTGGGCGCGCAGGAGGTGAAGCACGTCACGCGCACCGTCAGCGTGGACGAGGGTCCGCGCGCGGGCACTACGCCGGAGGTGCTGGCCAGACTCAAGCCGGCCTTCGCCGCGGGCGGAACGGTCACGGCAGGGAACAGTTCGCAGACCTCCGACGGGGCGGGCGCGGTGATCGTCGTGTCCGGGGCTGCGCTGGCGCGCTTTCATCTCACCCCGCTGGCGCGGTTTCTCGGGTTCGCGGTGGCCGGAGTGCCGCCCGCGATCATGGGCATCGGACCCAAGATGGCGATTCCGAAGGTGCTGAAGCAGGTCGATCTGCGGCAGGAGGACATGGACTGGATCGAACTGAACGAAGCCTTCGCCGCGCAAAGCCTTGCAGTGATCGATGACCTGGGACTCGATCGGGCAAAGGTCAATCCCCTTGGCGGCGCCATCGCACTCGGTCATCCGCTCGGCGCCACCGGCGCGATCCGGACTGCGACGCTGGTGCATGGCTTGCGGCGACGTAACCTGAGATACGGTATGGTTACCATGTGCATCGGAACCGGCATGGGCGCTGCGGGCGTGTTCGAGGCGCTGCATTCCTAGGGCGGGTTCACGGCTGGGTCCCCGCGAACGCCGAAGGGACGCGAGCGTCGCCGTACCGGCGCAAGCCCGTGTCCAGCCAGGACAGACGAGGCATCACGCGCACCACGAGGCGGGACATTCACCCATGGCACTGACGATCTACCCGATCACCGACCACTTCGTCGCCGAAGTCGACGATGTCGATCTCTCGGCACCGATGTCGGCCGACGTCCTGTCCGAGATCCGGATGGCGTTTGATCGGTATGCAGTGCTGATCTTCCCGGACCAGCAGCTGTCCATCGACCAGCACCTGGACTTCGCCCGCAATTTCGGCCCGCTGGAAACCACCATCCACGCGACGCGACCCGACCATACGCTGCGCGTGCGCGCCGAAATCGCCGACGTCTCCAACCTCGGACCGGGAGACGAGATCTGGGGCGCGACCGAGCGCAAGCGCATCTTCGAGATGGCGAACCGCCTGTGGCACACGGACAGTTCGTTCAAGCGGCTGCCCGCGCGTGCCTCGCTGCTCTATGCCCGTGCCATCCCGCCCGTGGGCGGCCAAACCGAGTACGCGGACATGCGCGCCGCCTACGATGCACTGCCGGAAGACACGAAGCGGCGACTGCAGGGACTGGTGGCCGAGCACGCCATCATGTACTCGCGCAGGAAACTTGGCTTCACCGACTTCTCCAGGGAGGAGTCCGAGGCCTTGCCGCCGGTGCCGCAGATGCTGGTGCGGCGGCACCCGGGATCAGGACGGATTGGGCTCTATCTCGCCTCCCACGCCGGACGCATCTTCGGCATGCCGGACGCCGAGGCGGAGACACTCCTCGCACAGCTGATCGAACATGCCACGCAGCGCGAGTTCGTCTACACCCATCGGTGGCGCGTGCACGACCTGGTGATGTGGGACAACCGCTGCACCATGCATCGCGGGCGGCCGTTCGACGACCTGCGCTGGCCGCGCGACATGCAGCGGGCGACCACGTCGGACGTCGCACCCACCTGCGAGCAGGAAGGCGTGGTGGTGCCGCAGGCGGCCTGAAGATGCGTTGAGGCGCCCGCATTTCGACGCCGGACCTCGTGTCCGGCGTTGTCGTTGTGACTCTGCGTTGCGCGGAACGCGCGATCGAAACGAATCAGGAGGTAGTGCAGTGGCCAAGATCACCCGTGTCGAGATATTCCAGGTCGACCTCGAACCGCCCGTTCCGCGCAGCGACGCGATCCAGACGTTCTCGATGCAGGAGACGCCGATGCTGCGTGTCTTTTGCGACGACGGCTCCGAGGGCACCGGCTACTCGTACACCATCGGCACCGGCGGTTCGTCGGTGGTCGCGATGCTGCGCGACCACATGGCCCCCAGGCTGATCGGGCGCGACCCGGCAATGATCGAGGAGATCTGGAAGGACCTGTTCATGCTCACCCACGCTACGTCGGTGGGCGCGATCACCAGCATCGCGCTGTGCTGCGTGGATACGGCGCTGTGGGACCTGCGCTGCAGGCGCGCGGACCTGCCCTTGCACGTGATGGCGGGTGGCGCGCAGGCCAAGATTCCGGTGTACGACACCGAGGGCGGCTGGCTGCACCTGTCCCCCGGCGAGGTCGTGGAGAACGCGCAGGCAGCACGAGCCAGGGGCTTCAAGGCGGTGAAAATCAAGATCGGACGCCCGCACGTGGCGGAGGACGTTGCGCGGCTCTCGGCGGTGCGCAAGGCGCTGGGCGACGGCTACGACATGATGACCGATGCCAACCAGGGCTTCACCGTGTCCGAGGCGATCCGCCGCGCGCGTCATTACGAGGCGCTGGACATTTTCTGGTTCGAGGAGCCGCTGCCCGCCGAGGACTTGAACGGCCACGTGCTGCTGTCGCAGTCCACCTCGATTCCGATCGCCATCGGCGAGTCGCTCTATCATCCCGCGCATTTCCGCGAGTACCTGCAGCGCGGCGCATGCAGTATCGTGCAGGTGGACGTCGGACGCGTCGGCGGTATCACGCCCTGGCTCAAGGTCGCGCACCTGTGCGAGACCTTCAACGTTCAGGTGTGCCCGCATTTCCTGATGGAGATTCACCTGCCGCTGGTGCTGGCGGTGCCGAATGC
>CAZNBS010000161.1:0-11348 GCA_964570955.1 uncultured Burkholderiales bacterium
CATCACGGAGCGCGACATCATGTCACGGATTGTCGCCGAGGAGCGCTCGCCCGCACGGTGCCGGGCCGTCCGTCGCGACGCGGGATCGAACGGCCGTCTCGGCCGCCGCAGCACCGGTCGATCGGTCATAGCCTCCACGCTCACGAGGCGGGCCGCACTGCACTCGTCCCGAATCCCCTCGAGCTCGCGATACACCCAGCCGTGGTAGATCGACTCCCAGGCCGAAAGAGACGGAAACCCGCTGAGGACGATCCGACGGGGCGCCCGGTCGCCCGCGTAGAACGTGTGTGCGCCGCCGCGCGCGGAATACCTCGCGCCGGCCTCGGCCAGCGCCGGCTTCGCCTAGGAGATGAGCTCCGGATACCGCTTCGGGTCGCGGACGTCGACGTCGAGCGTCCTCGCACCGGCAGAAAGGAGCCCAATGCCGAGGCAACCGCCGGCGAGCGAAGTGCGCTGGCGGCGGCGGGCGCGGGCGCGCGGTCGGACCACATTCCGCGCCGAGCAACGCGCCTCGGTGTGCTACTCATCGTCCGCTTCGTCGTCCTCGTCGACGATCTCGTCGTCGCACAGGTCCTCGACGATCGAGTGAAACGCGATCCGGAACCACTGCTTGAACGAATCGAAGCTGCGATCCTTCGGCCATGCGGCAGGATCGGTGTGCCAGCCCCAGCGCTCGTTCCGGAAGATATCGTCGTGGACTTCCCCGAGCAGCGCCCAGGCCTCCTCCTCGCTCTCGAAGCTCGGAACGAGGTAAACGGTCTGCTCGCCTGCGGGGTCGGAAAGAATTCCAGAATCGTCCAAGCCCGCATACCAGTCGAGATACGGCTGCTTCGGCGTGACGATGACGACACCGCGGATCAGCATGGTTTCCGGATCCTCTTCCGGGCCCGGCGCCGCAGCTCGAGGGCACCCGACCAGCGCGGCGGGGAGCCAAACGCCGACGAGCGAAGCGCGCTTTCGGCCGCTCCCTCGATCTGCCCATCGGCCCGCGACGGGCAGGCTGCTTCGTCCCTGCCCGCTCGAGCGCCTGCGCGAGCCCATTATCGCCCCGGAATAGTCCCTCGTCGGCGACGAACGAAGGCGCGCCGAAAAGCCGCAGCCGCTGTGCGCAATCCGCGTGCGCATTCCACGCCGCTTCGTTCTCCGTCCTCTGCGCGCGCACGACGACGTCGCTGACATCCGTTCCGAGCGAAGCGAGCGCGGCCGCGATGTCGTCCTCCGGCCCGGTCGGGCCGGCCCTCGACCCAGTACAAACTGAACGCTGCCGCGGTGAACGCCCGGCACCGGCCCGACATGATGGCGGCGTTCGGTTCCGCCACAACCACCCGCAGCTGTCAGGCCAGGACTCCTGCGGGGAGGCTCTCCCGCAGCGCGGTCCGCCGCGAGGCCATGCGCGCAAACCCCGTTGCGCCGGGACGCGCAGCGTTCCGGCTCGATTCACTCGAGCTCTGCGAAATCCTCCTCCCAGAACTCCATCGCCCGGCGACGGTTCGCTTCTTCTCGCGCGCTCTCCGCTTTGCGCAGATCCACGCGCCGTATCTTCCCCGAAATGGTTTTCGGCAGATCGGAGAACTCGATGCGCCGGATGCGCTTGTACGGCGCGAGCCGCTCGCGGAGGAAACCGAAGATCGCGAGTGCCGTGGCGCGCGAAGGCTCGACGCCGGGCTTCAGGGTGACGTAGGCCTTCGGTACGGACAGCCGGATCGGATCGGGGCTCGGCACCACCGCCGCCTCAGCCACTGCCTCGTGCTCGATCAGCGCGCTTTCGAGCTCGAACGGGCTGATGCGGTAGTCGGAGCTCTTGAACACGTCATCGGCGCGGCCCACGTAGAAGAAGTAGCCATCGGCATCCCGGCGGGCGACATCGGAGGTGCGATAGTAGTCACCGCCGAGCAGTTCGGCGGTGCGCTCCGGGTTGTCGATGTAGCCGGTCATGAGGCCGGTGGGGGCTGGCTTCAGCTTGATGGCGATCTCGCCTTCGCTGCCTTCGTTCCCGTCGGGATCGACGAGCGCGATGCGGTATCCGGGCATCGGCCGTCCCATCGAACCGACCTTGACCGGCTGCCCAGGGGAATTGCCGATGAGACAAGTCGTCTCGGTTTGGCCGTAGCCGTCGCGAATGACCAGCCCCCACGCCGCGCGGACCTGCTCGATCACCTCGGGATTGAGCGGCTCGCCGGCGCTGGCGAGCTCACGCAGCTTCACCCGGTAGGCCTTCAGGTCCTCGAGGATCAACGCGCGCCATACCGTCGGCGGCGCGCACAGCGTCGTGACGCCGCAGCGTACCAGCGCCTCGAGCGTCTTCCTGGCGTCAAAGCGCGCCTGCGTGCAGACGAAGATCGTCGCGCCCGCATTCCATGGCGCGAAAAAGCAGCTCCAAGCGTGCTTGGCCCAACCCGGCGAGCTGATGTTGAAGTGAACATCGTCCGGTCGCAGCCCGATCCAGTACATCGTCGAAAGATGGCCAACCGCATAGCTCTGATGCGTATGCAGCACCATCTTGGGCCTCGCGGTGGTACCCGAAGTGAAGTAGAGCAGGAACGGATCGGTCGCGCGCGTCGGCCCATCGGGCTCGAACCGTGCCGGAGCGGAGTCGGCATCGGCGTACGCGACCCAGCCCGCCACCCCGCCGCCCACCGCGATGCGCGAATAATCGCCCGGCAGGGCGGCGAACTTCTCCGCGCCCGCGCCATCGGTGATGACGTGACGCATGCCGCCGCGCTCGATCCGATCGTGCAGATCGGCGTGCGCGAGCTGCGTGGTCGCCGGACTGATCACGGCACCGAGCTTGATCGCCGCAAGCGTGATCTCCCACAGCGGTGCGACGTTGGGCAGCATGACGAGCACCCGGTCCTTGCGCCGAACCCCACACGATCGCAGAAAATTCGCCACGCGATTGGACCGCTCGCTCACCTGCGCGAAGCTCAATCGCGCATCGGCCCCGCTCTCGTCGACTAGCCAGAGCGCGGCGCGGCTGTTGCCCGTCGCGTAGGCGTCGAAATAGTCGAGCGCCCAGTTGAAGCGATCGAGCGCGGGCCAGCGGAACCCCGCATGAGCGCTCGCGTAGTCGTCGCGATGCGCGAGCAGGATGTCGCGCGCCTGGAGAAAATCGTCTATGGCACTCATTGCCGCCCTCCTCTTGCGCCAAAGCGCAGTTCTGCGGCACGACCTCGCTTCTCCGGCCTTGCAAGCGCCGAGCTTCGGCCTTTGTGTCCGGCACGCGCCGGCGTCTGTCGGGTTTGCCCACGCACCATCGCCGCCCGAGCCTCTCGCGCACCGCGCCTGCGCCACGCCGAAGCATCGTACGCCCGACGCCCAGACTCACCCGCTGCCGGAACCGGAAGCGCAGCGGACGCTGGAGGCGGTCAGGCGCAGCTCGGTCTCGAGCGTGGACGTCACGGCTTCGCCGCAGCAGCGGCAACGGCGGGCATCGGCAGTTCGAAATACGGGCCACGCATGTATGCCCTTACCGCATCCCGCAGCGCTGCCCGTATGGCGTCCCGCGCCTCTGGGGTCTGCGCGCCGAGCGTCGCGGCCGCGCGCACGGTTGCTCCCGCAATCACCTTCACGGAGAACTCCGCCTGCGGCACGGTCTAGCACGACAGTATAGCCCCGGCGCCGGTCGTCGCGCCCAGACCTGCGCTCAGGCACCCGCGACAGCAAGCGTAGCGCCGTCTACGCCAGTCGCCTGCGGCGCGTGCTCATCCGGCGATCTGCTGAAAACCTGCGCCAGGAATCGTTTTCCCGAGGGCAAGACGACCTGTCGTGTCGACGACAGCACGAAACCGGCCTCGGCCGCGTGCCTCACCAAGACCTCCGGAGCAATGAGTCTCATGACCGCGGCGAGCGCATTGAGGCTGGTATACGGCGAGGGCGAGACAGGCGCCAGAGACCCGGCGGGCAGTTGCACGACCGTGACCAGCGAACCACGGGGGCGGCACAGCACAGCCAGATTGCGAAAGGTGGGGGCCGGGGCAACGTACTCGAACAACAGAGCGGCGTAGACGAGTTCGACCGGCTCGACGGCCGGAAGGGACACCTCGACGTCCGCGACATACGGCTCGAGGCCGGGAAGCCGGTGCGTGAATCGGCTGGCGAGCACCCGCAGGTAGTCCGGGTTGATGTCGATCGTCACGATGCGGGTGGTAGTTTCGGGACGGATGCGATCGAGACCATTTCCGCCCGCGCATCCAATCACGGCCACCGAGCCAGGCGAGTACTCGGCCAGGATCTCGGCGAAGTGGTCCGACAGCATCCGAGCCTGACCGATGCCTGGGAGGGACATATGCCCCTCATACTCCGCCAGCGGGATATTGAGCCAGGGTGACGTCATGGAACGGCCAGCGGGCCTTACAAGAAGCCGTTTTCGCAACAGCTGCGGCGCGTGCTGTTGCGTCACGATGGGCAATCGCATGGTGTCGGCCTCGCAGCCCGGTTCTGCTTCAGCGAGGGAGGACTGCGCTCCGGCTCCCCTTCCTATCTCCAGTAGCCATCATGCGCCGGCTTCTCGACGTTGTGAACCGGGCAATAGCGCTTGCGTGTTCACCTTCGGCCGTGGGCGCAGCGTGAAGCGGTCCAGCCGCTCGTTGTACCGGAGTTTCGCGAACACCGACCCGACCGTGGCAATCCGCCGGCCGTGGAACGCGCGTCCGCGCCCGCGGTCGATCGCCGCCTTCATCCGCTCGGCGAAGGCGGGCATGGCGAAGCTGGAGCGGAAGACCGCCTGGCTCTACGCCGGGTAACCCGACGCCCGATCACTCGCGTCTGGTCCATGCCCCGAGGAAGCCTGCACGAGCGGAATCAGCCCTTCGACCAAACGCTCAATCTTCAAGAATTGTCAACTGTGCGAAGTACGACATCCTCGCTTCACCAAAGAACGCCACCCCTTAGAGCAGCAACAGCTACCCTTCGAGGCAGCTGTCGGACGGTTCGGTTCAGGTTCACCATCCACTTGCCGTAGCCCCGTCCAAGCAACTACCGCTCCGGAGGGTGTTCGTGCTCAACCACCGTACGCATCTGAAGCCGCTCAGGATGCTGCTGATGCCGTTACGCCTTGGCAAACGGGCATTGCGCGCTTGTTGGCAATGGTGTCGTTCCTTTCGGGTCGAACTGCGCTACGCGGAAGGGCTAGGGAAAGGCACCTGTCTACCGATCTCTATTCTGTTCGCGGCAGCCGATCAGGACAAAGAGTACCTACTTCGATTGGTCTTCGAAGGCCCGCATCGCGAGCGCCGTGTCGGTCGCTACTGGCTATGGAACCTCCAGAAGGCGATACGTACAGTGCCAGACGACTGCTCGATGATGATAATCGAGACCGACGCATCCCACCTGCGCTTTGCGCAGGGCGGTCCTTGGTTTCTGATTCCACTCTGGCTGCTCGGGCAAATCGACCTTCCGTATGAGCAGCGCGTAACTAGCAAGATGAAGGCGGAGCTTCGAAGAAGGATCCGACGGAGCGATTTCAGGTTCGAAGTAACGCAGGACCCTGGAGCGTTTGATGACTTCTATCATCGGATGTACGTCCCGCATATCATCAACACGTACGGAGAAAGTGCGCTCATCGAATCTTACGAGGAGATGAAAGGCCACCTCCAAGATGGCGAGTTACTCCTGGTCAGGAAAGACGAACAGTTTATCGCGGGGCAACTCATCCGCTATCTCAAAGCGGGTCCGTTCCTATGGCAGCTGGGAATTCGCGATAACAATCGGCAATACGTTCAAGCCGGGGTGGCCGCCGCTTGCTACCACTTCTGTCTGCAGTATCTTCATGAGCAAGGGCACGTTAGAGCGTTTCTCGGCTGGTCGCGGGCGTTCTTGAAAGATGGGGTGCTCAGGTTTAAGCGAAGCCTCTCTCAACGGATCGTCCCGGCTCGGAATCCCGACGGGTTTGCGCTCAGGATTCTATCGCCTACGGCCGCAACCGCCGCCTTCCTTTCCAGAAACCCGTTCATCCTGCAACGGCAGGGGAACCTGGAGGGGGCCGTCTTTGTCGATGACTTCGAGAAACTCGATCCCAAGCAAGCAGACCAGATTCAGCACGAGTATTTCCACCCTGGGCTATCGCGACTACTCTGCTACAACTTCCAAGGGGAGAGGGCAATGGCGCCGCGCCCGGTTCCTGCAGCAGTCACGTAGCCGGCCATCGAAGATCACGTATGCTGCCATTGCCTCCCCTCCACAGAAAAAGACCTGCGGTCACTACCTACGCCTGACTCCTCCCCAGGCGCCTCGACGCTCGCGTCGAGCAGTCGCCCAGCCGCGAAGCGCCGAGAGTAGCCGCCAGCGACGCTGGCGGGCGGGCCGCTGCAGCGGGTGGACGGGCGTCTGCATAGGTGACCTCCAGACTCAGCTAGAGACGCAGCGAGGGTTGCTCGGCAAAGTCTTCTATCGACTCGAGATGCATGAGCCAAGCCTGGGCGGACCGAGACCAGATCTGCCTCTTGGGGATGAGTTCGCTTCGTTGGCGCACTGTGCCGGCCCGGATCGAGAACACCTGCGGATCGTTCGGAATCGCCGAATAGATGGGCGTTCCACACTCAGGGCAGAAGGCTTGGGTTCGATTCGCACCACTTGCGCTGGTCTTGACGTAGGTCTTTGGTTTCCCCGTGATCAGTCGAAAACCGTCTTTGGAGGCGAGAACATATGTGCGGAACGCCGATCCCGATAGGGTTTGGCAGTCTGTGCAATGACAGATCCCGACATCCTCAGGGTTGATCGTCGCCTCGTAGGTGATCAAGCCGCAGTGGCAAGCCCCATCAATCCTCATGTGCTGATCCTTTACCTCCTGTCACCTTCCGGAGGGCACCGCCCGCGCGCGAAGCCCGCTGGCGGCGGTCGGCTCGCGTGCGTGGTTGGGCACGGCCGCACCCTTACTCGCGGGTGCGAACACGAGTCTCCTCGACGCTCCAAGGCCGCCTGTCGGTCGGCTCCTTCGCACAAAGCCCGGCTGCGCTTTTTTTGAGCACGGCGAGGATGTTCTCGACGCCCAGTGTCACGCGTCGGAGAACCCGTATCCCGCGATGGCTCGACGGCGGATAAGCTCGAGTGTCCGAATCGTCGCGATCGAGAGTGACGAGAATCCGATCTTCCTTCATACGCGCCTCGAGAACTCTGGCGTCCGGACCGCCGTCGGCCTGCTCGTCACTCACGGAACGCACGTCGCGACCTGCGTCGGCCAGAAATATCCGCGCGTCGCGCGGAAGGTTCTCGTCCAGCTTGAAGCGCACGGAAATCCTTCGCGACTACGCGGGAACTGGCACCACCCGCTCGCGCGCCAGGCCGGCTGCGTAAGCAACGACAGCAGCGATACGAGCCAGCGCCCCATCGGGGTGGCCAGCGCGGTACCGAAGGATCGGCTCAATAAACTTGTCGTAGGTCGGCACTGTCATCAGCGCACCCCGTCGCGAAGCATCTACCACTGCGGCCCAAACGTCCGCGTTGAGCCACCGCCGAAGACGGTCGGCCGCGACGCGTTGTTATGCGGAACTTGACTGGGCGCTCCATGAGCTACTGCTCGTCAGCTCTTTGTCCGCGTCAACCGAAGCGGCGCAGCCGCTCCAACAATTCGTCTGCAGAAACGTATTCGCCGCGTTCGATTTCGTCAATCGAAGCGAGCAGTTCTGCCTCTTCTTCTGGCGTCAGATCGAAGGATTCCTCGTCGTCCAGAAGCACCACGGTTACTTTGGTGCCTTCCGCGAGGGACTCCCCTTCGACGACCACTTTTCCGTCGACGACAGTGCCGGCGGCGACCTTCATGGCGTGAATCTTACTCCCGGCCGTGGCACGGTGGGTTGTGACGCCGAACGCTCCCGTTCAGCGGCGCGCCGCTTGCGGCGCTTCCGCAGCAAGGGGTGGTTGGACCGCAATGGCATTCGCCTATTTGCGCTCCGCCCCTTGCGCAAGATACTGAGGAATTCCGCCGACTGCGTATAACTTTGTGAACTCATGTTTCCAAGTCAGGGGCGCAGGGACGCGCATCGCATTTAGGGATTTCTCATACTGCGTATTGATTTCGGCGCGCGGAATGCCGTTCGCAAGGTCGTACTAGTAAACGCGCTCAATCGCGTTGAGCGCGTCAACGCTGACTGAAGCCGAAAGTGGGCGGCTCGAGCGCGTGGTTGGTCACCTGACGCACCGCGCTACTTTCTGCCGCGCCAGTAACCAGGACGGCGACTGTGGTGTGCGACAGCGAGGATGCGAATCTGATCATCGACGACCGCGTAGATGACGCTGAACGGAAAGCGACGCGTGACGAGACGACGCTTGCCGTGACGCCATACCACGCCGAGGCGCGGATACTGAAGTAATAGGCTGACGGAGTGCTCGAATTCCGAGAGGAAGGACTGCGACAGTGCGGTACCGGCCTGGTCTCGGTAAAACTCGGCTGCCTCCCGGAGGTCTTCCTGTGCCTCAGGGTGCAGCCAGTAGTTCACCGGAACTCAGTCTTCAGTTTCGCCAAGGCGTCAGGACCGGGAACCAGGGAAACGGCGCCGCTCTCAATTTCGGCGTTGCGGCGCTCAATCTCCGCGGCCCAAGCCTCCTCGACCTCGGGATCGATGTCGAGACTTGCAATCAGCCGCTCGACCAGCCGTGCTCTTTCCGAGGCGGAAAGCTGTAGCGCTTCTGCTTCAAGGGCTTCTACTGTCGAGGACATAACCCCTCCGAACTAGTGCTACGAACTATAGATAGGGTGCCACAACAGCGCGAGCGATGCCAACGGGCCCGACGTGACGTGTGCCACGCAGGCATTCAGGTGCCCAACGCCCCGCATCTCCTGCCGACGGAAGCGGGCGAAGCCCGCTGTAGCCGGTCAGGTGTATGCGGATGTTAGCTGGCGATCGGCCCCGCCGTCGCCGCGTCGTCACACCTGCTTGCCCTCATTTCACGCGCCTACTGACGTGCGGTTCCCGAGAGTCATCTGCTGCTTTCAGGATGGGTATCCCCAATTACTTCGGAAACAAGAGCTGGATCTGCAGGCGCAACTGCCAGAGCGCACCATTGTCCGGCCGCTCGACGTTGTAGTACGCCGCAGCCTGCAAGTTCACGGGCTGCTTGCCGAAGCGCATGATCTGCCCGATGCCGAGCCCGAGCGGAACGGTCCATCGCTGCCCGCTGTCGGCCTCCCAGTCCGCGGTAATGACCGGGGCGAAACTGAGGTAGCGTCCTGGGTGCTCGGGAAAATTGTAGTTGACGAAAGGCTGCAGGAGCATCTGGTTGACGTCTTTCCGGCCATCGTCCTTCTCGACCGACCACACGTTGTTGATCAGCGCGCCGTACACCCACGTCTTCCCCAGGTGCAGCGCCACGGCCGTGGGGCCGAGACCCCAGGCGCCCTGACCGAGCCGATCGTCGGTCGCCGTATTGAGCTGCACGATCACGCCAGCGCCCCACACCCATCCATTGACCGGCTGCTTGGGCGAGAAGAAGGCGGAGAACTGGACGTCGCCAATGCCGTTGACGCGGTCCTGGGCCTGCGTGAAGGCCGGCTGCGAGATGACCGGCATAATCGTGCGCGTGATGAGGTTCCAATCCGTGTTCAAGTTGATCGGGTAGACGGGCTGAATGTTCAGGATGTTCTGCGTCTCTTCGCGCGGCCCAGTCTTGAAGTTGGTGTTGTTCTGAAAGGGCACGCTGATCATGTCGGCGATGGGGTTCTGTGCCGCCTTGGCCAGACCGGCAGCGTCGCCTTCCTGCGCCGAAGCAGACAGCGGGACGAGGTGAATCGCCGCACACAATGCGGCCAGGGCCGCAGCCCAGCACCGCCCTGTTGCAGCGACCGCGATACGCGATTGGACGCTTCGTGTCATGGTGCTTCTCTCCTGCTGCCAGCTAACGCTCGTGCCGAGCCGCCGCCGAGGAGCGCAGCGACGAGGGCACCACCAGCAAGCGAAGCGCGCTGGCGGCGGTCGGTTCGAGCGCGTGGTTGGGCACGGCCGCGCCCTTACTCGCGGATGCGAACACGAGTCTCCTCGACGATCCAGAGGCGCCTGTCGGTCGGCTCTTTGGCGGAAAGAGCGACTGCGCCTCTTAGCACGGCAAGGATGTTTTCGATGCTCTGCGTCGCGGGTCGGAGAACCCAGATCCCGCGGTGGCTCGACGGCGGATAACCTCGAATGTCCGCAAAGTCGAGATTGAGAGTGACGAGAATCCGATCTTCGTTCAGACAAGCCTCAAGAGCCCTGGCGTCCGGACCGCCGCCGAGGCGCTCGTGACTCACCGAATGCGCGTCGTGGCCCGCGTCGGCTAGAAATACCCGCGCCTCGCGCGGTAGGTTTTCGTCGAGCTTGAAGCGTGCCGACATCCTCCACAGCTACGCAGGAATTGGCACTACACGCTCGCGCGCCAGGTCGGCAGCGTAGGCAATGGCAGCAGGGATGTGCTCAAGCTTGAGCGACGGATGTTGTTCAAGTATGCGCTCAGCCGTTTCACCGGCCGCTAGGTTATCTAAGACCGCCGAGACGGGCACTCGGGTCCCCCTAAAGCACACAGCGCCATGCATGACCTTCGGGTCAGCGGTTATGTAGGGCTTCCAGTCCATCAATGGCCTCCACGGAATCGAGCCTACTGTAGCACTGCCCTCCCTGCCGTACCCAACGCTCGGCTTCAGGCGCGCGCCGCCTGCGGCGCGTCGCCCTGAAAGCCGCTGTTCGGTGGCACACGCCCTCAAAGGGCGCTGCTACGAGTGGCTGGTATCGGCCAGTCATTCAGAACAGCCGCCCAGGTCGCTTGAGTTCCTCGATAATCCATCCAACATTGCGGTTCGGAGGATCAGGACCGAGGAAGTTGCTACTTAGAATGACGATGACTCGCCCGTTAGCCGTGCTCATCGAGAACGCCGGCGTCATGTGTGGCGTCCCGATCAGAATGACGAGATTTTCGAAGCCTTTCGAGGCCGGAACATTCAGGCGGCAAGCCTGAGCTTCTGTTCGGTCCATGTCGTAGTCCATACACCCGACTATCGCAACATCGCCGATCGAGGCGCTGCCATCGACCCGCATGAGGATCAACGAATTACCTGCCGGAACTGCTACGGGGCCGGACACGGGCGCCTCCATTCGGATCAACTGATACCCGTTCGCAATGAGGGCGCGCTGCAGAAGAGTTCCTGGCGGCGGCAAGTATACCCAGGCGAGCAGGAACGTCTGCGCAGCAACACCGACAGCCGCGAAGGGGATAACCCATCGGCGATCCAAACCAACGTCTCGAGGCACGTCTCCAAATCGGTTGGCACCATCCGTGCCCGGAAGAAACCAAACCTCGACCAACAGCCAAATCGGACCCACGACCGGAACCAGGCTTACATTCCGCACATCGGCGGACGCATTTGGAGCGAATTTCCTGAGGCGACG
>CAZNBS010000162.1:0-4941 GCA_964570955.1 uncultured Burkholderiales bacterium
CTCCAGCGGTGTCATGTCGAGCGCAGCGAGACATCCTCGCAGCGGGCGCGGCAGGCCGAGGATCCCACCGTCGGTTCGGGATGACACCGACGGATGGAATGACACCGCCGATAACACGACGCGGCAGTGAGGAACGACACCGCGTGACGGGACCACGCCGAAAAAACAGCTACTCAGCCCGCCGACTCGATGGGCAGATCGGCGCGGCGGCCCCACTCATCCCAGGATCCGTCGTACACCCGCCAGCGATCGTGGCCGTTGAGATGCAGCCCGAGTGCAAGGATGCAGGCGGTCACGCCGGAGCCGCAGGTGAGGGTCACCGGCTGATCGAAGGAGATGCCGGCCTGCTCCATCCGTTCGCGGATGACGTCAACAGGCAGCAGCTTGCGCGTCTGGGGGTCGAGCAGATTCGCCCAGTACAGGTTGTTGCTGTTGGGAATGTGGCCGGGCCGCGTGCCGGGATAGCGGTCCTGCTCGGTGCCGGCGAACCGCCCCGGCGTGCGCGCATCGAGGATCTGCGCACGCGCCTCTGAAGCCTGCTTGACGTCGGGCCAGCGAGCGAGCAGGTCGCGGTGGGCACGCGGCACGAAGGTCTTGTGGGCAACCTGGACCTCGCCGGAGACGACCGGCAGCCCCTGCGCCTTCCACTCCTTCAGTCCCCCATCGAGTATCGATACGTTGTCGTAACCGTACTGCCTGAACAGCCACCACGCCCGTGCGGCACTGTAGAGGCCCAGGGTGTCGTAGGCCACCACGTGCGTGGCGTTGTCGATGCCCAGCGCGCCGACCTCGTCGGCGAAGCGCTGTGGCGGGGGAAACTTGCGCGGCAGAGGGTTCTCCGGATCGGCCACGCGGGCGTAGTCGAAGAACACGGCGCCGGGGATGTGCTCCGCCAGATACTCAGCGCGCGCGTCCCGGCCGGTGTCGGGCAGGTGCAGGGTCGCGTCGACGATGCGGATCGAAGAGGTGTTGAGGTTCTCGTGCAGCCACTGCACGGAAACGACGGGGCCGGGGTAGGTCATGACGACGCCTGATCGAGTGATTGATCGAATCGGAATTCTCGCACCAAGCCAAGAGCCGTACCTGGCTCCGCCTTCAGCCGTCCGACCGCTCAACGAGGCTTGACTGCAGGAAACTCGTGCAGGTGCGGGATCACCACGCCATCCTCGATCAGCAGCTCCCCTGCAGAGATCGGCAACCGGAACCGACGCGGTCCGGCGCTGCCCGGATTGACATAGAGCACGCCATCGCGCTCGCGCACCTGCGGCCGGTGGGAATGACCGGACACCACCACCCGCACGCCGGCCGAAACGGGGCCCATACCGAGATCCGAAACGTCGTGAATCACGTGGATCCGAACACCCTCGAACTCGACGAACGCGGCCTCAGCAAGTTCGGTCGCCCACGCGCCGATATCGTTGTTGCCTCGCACGGCAGTCACCGGCGCGAGGGAGGACAGCAGGCCGACGATCTCCGGGCTGCAGATGTCTCCGGCGTGGATGATGTGTCCGCTGCCGCGCAGGAACTCCAGCACCGGCGGGCGCAGCAGTCCGTGCGTATCGGAAATGAGCCCTACACGGAACATCGGCTTGATCCCTCGCCCTGTCCGTCACTGTGCAAATGGCCCATCACGGTGCAGTTGGCTCTCGAGGTGCGCTTGGCGGCACGCGAGCCGCGCACTCCGATCAAACCTCCTCGACCAGCACCAGCCGTACGCTCGCCGTCACCGATCTCGCCTTGTGGGCAGACGACTCGCCAGCCGCGATGAAAATACCGCAACCGGCCGGATAGGTCACACGATGGCCGTTGAAGCTGACTTCCAAGGTGCCGTCGAGAACGTAACCGATATGACCCCTGGTGCACCAGTCCGGTTCGACGAAGTCCGAGGTGAACTCGACCAGCCTGATCTGCCTCGCGCCATCTCGGTGTACTTTGAAGCGGGCGCCGTGAAGTGGATGGTGCCAAGGAAGTGCATCGAAATCGATCGGTTCAGCAGACATGGACACTCCCACAGCAGGCATGTTGATCGGTCTTTACACCTACGCTCGTCGTCATGGCGGCACGCCTCCTCGCACGAATCACCTGCGCGGCGACTTGTGCGGTAGATCCGTCGCCGTCATCAGCACTTCGGCTGTTCGTATGGCGACCGGTCGAGGAACTCGATCACGACCGACTTCTGGAATGCTATCGGAGACGTCAGCGCAAAGTAACCGCATAGCGCCACTGCGATAACGAAGAGCGCAGCTGCAAGTACTACCGAAATGCGAAACGCGAGAGCCAGCACTGGCTACAGTGCTCCTTTCAACTCATCGTCCCTGACGACAGGACATTCATCCGCTTTCCGCTACTTACGACTTCGGCTCCCTACCCCTGCTCGGGACACCGAGAGAGGCTCATGCCTCCCGCTCCGGCACACTTTCGACCGCCTTCAACCACACCGCGGCCTCGCCGTCGCTCGGCGCGCGCCAGTCGCTGCGCGGGGAGAGCGATCCGCCGGATCCGACCTTGGGGCCGTTCGGCAATGCGCTGCGCTTGAACTGCGACAGCGCGAAGAAGCGCTTGAGGAACACCGTCAGCCACTTCCTGATGTCCGCGATGCCGTACTGGTGGCGCGAGGCCTCAGGTATGTCGGGCCAGTTACCCTGCGTGCGGTCGTGCCACGCGCTCCACGCCATGAATGCCACCTTCGTCGGCAGGTAGCCGAAGCGCACGGTGTAGTACAGATGGAAGTCCTGCAGTTCGTAAGGGCCGATGAACGCCTCGGTACTCTGCACCGGCCCGCCCTCCGACGCAGGAACGAGTTCCGGACTGATGATGGTGTCGAGCACGTCCAGCAGCACCTTGCTCGCCTGGGCGCCGAGCTGTTCCGTGCGCGCAACGTAACGAATCAGATACTGGATGAGCGTCTTCGGCACGCTGGCGTTCACGTGATAGTGGGCCATGTGGTCGCCGACCCCATAGGTCGACCAGCCCAGCGCGAGTTCCGACAGGTCGCTGGTGCCGACGACCGGAGCATTGTGGAGATTGCCCAGGCGGAACAGATGACTGGTGCGCTCCCCCGCCTGCACGTTCTCGAAGGTGACGTCGTACACCGGTCTGCCCTCCGCAAAGGGGTGACCGATGTCCTTGAACATCTGCATGCAACTGGGACGGATGTCGATCTCCGTCGCCGTGCAGCCGACCGCCTGCATCAGGCGATGCGACTGGTCCAGCGTGCGCTCGCTGGTGGCGAAACCCGGCATGGTGTAGGCGAGAATGTTCGCACGCGACAAGCCCATGACGTCCATCGCACGCGCACACACGATCAGCGCCTGCGTGGAATCGAGCCCGCCGGAGATGCCGATTACCACCTTGTCCGCGTGCATCGTGCGCAGCCGCTTCACCAGTCCCTGCACCTGGATGTCGTACACCTCCTGGCAACGGGCATCGCGCGTGGCCGGATCGGACGGCACATACGGAAAGCGTTCGTAGCCACGCGCCAGCGGCAGCCGCTTCGTACGAGGCAGATCGAGCGCGAAACCCACGGTGCGGAACCGTTCGACGACGTCGCGATGGCGATGCAGGGACTGGCTGAACATGTTCGTGCGCATGCGATCCTGGGCGAGACGATCCAGGTCGAGGTCGCCGGTGACGACCTGCGAGTGGTACTGGAAGCGCTGCGTCTCCGCCACCCACGAGCCGTTCTCGTAGATCATGCCGTGCCCGTCCCAGGCAAGGTCCGTGGTCGACTCACCATAGCCGGAGGCGCAGTAGAGATAGCCCGCGATGCAGCGGCCGGACTGGTTGGCCACCAGCTGGCGCCGCCAGTCGTCCTTGCCCACGGTGATGTTGGAAGCGGACAGGTTCACCAACACCAGCGCTCCGGCCAGTGCTGCATACGAAGACGGTGGAAGTGGGGTCCACAGGTCTTCACAGATCTCCACTGCGAAGGTGAGCAGCGGCTGCGCCTCGCACCGGAACACCAGGCGCGTGCCGAACGGAACGCACTGCCCGCACAACGCGATCTCGTCGTGGCGGCAGGTGTCGCCGGGGGTGAACTGGCGCAACTCGTAGAACTCGCGGTAGTTGGGCAGGTAGGTCTTCGGCACCACGCCGAGAATGCGCCCACCGCCGATCACCACCGCGCAGTTGTACAGCAACCCGTCCACCTGGAGCGGCGCCCCCACGACCGCCACCACCGTCAGCTGCGCCGTCTCGCGCACCACCTGCCCGAGGGCGTCATGGACGGCATCGAGCAGCGCCTGCTGGTGAAACAGGTCCTCGCAGGAGTAGGCCGAAAGGCCGAGTTCGGGCAGCGTCACGAGCACGGCGCCCGCCGCCGCCGCTTCGCGGATCAAGGCGACTGATTGCGCCGCGTTGAACGCCGGGTCGGCCACCTTCACCTCGGGAATCGCAACCGCGACGCGGACGAAGTTGTGGCTGTATAGATTGAAGAAGTTCGTGGTCGTCATCGTGTCGGCGGCATGTTTGGCTTGCTGGCTTACTACGGCTACCGGCCCCGGGAAATTAGCGTTTCTGACCGCTTTTCAGAGAGATAAGCGGGATTGTGCACCAGCACCGCCTGCTTCACCACCTGCCTGGGACTGAACAGTTGACGGCATCGTGGCGCACCCCGACACTTGAGGCCGGTCCGCATGGCACGCGGCCCGACGACCAATCACGAGGGAGGAGACCCCGTGCTCGATTTCGCATCCCACCGGGCTGCATGGCCCGCGCGCGTCGCCGCGATCTGCGTGCTCGCGGGCTTGCTGCTGCCGGCCGGTCCTGCCACCGCCGCGAAGTACACGATGGTGATCAGCCACCTGGCGCCGGAGGATCTCACCAGCAACGAATTCCACCCGGCGATGAAGCACTTCGAGTCCATCGTCGAGGCGCGCAGCAACGGCGAGATCGACGTGCAGGTGTTCGGCAACGGCCAGCTCGGCAGCGAGGTCGAGACCG
>CAZNBS010000162.1:4951-11342 GCA_964570955.1 uncultured Burkholderiales bacterium
GGCGACGCCGCGCAGGCGGCCGCTCTGGATGTGCGGCAGCGAGGTCGAGACCGCCAAGGCCGCGCAGCGCGGCACGACGGTGCAGGCCACACTCATCTCCTCGGGTGCGATGTCGTCATTCTTTCCGGACTACCAGATCGTCACCACACCCTTCCTCTTCCCCGACTACCGCATCGCCCGGGCCTACTTCGACGGCGAGTGGCACGCCAATTTCATGCGCGGGACGATCAAAGCCAGCGGGCTGCGCTACCTGGGCACGCTCGACGACGGCGGCGGCTTCGTTGCGTTCACCAACAACAAGCGCCTGATCAAGACGATGGCCGATCTGAAGGGACTGAAGATTCGAGTCGAGGAGAATCCGGCGCACATCGCCACGATGAAGGCGCTTGGTGCCTCGGCGACCCCCTTGCCGTGGGGGGAGGTGCTCACCGCGCTCGGGACCGGTCTGGCCGATGGGCAGTTCAATGCACCCGGCATCAGCCTCGCATTCAAGCTCTGGGAAGTGAACCAGTTCACCACGCTCAGCGGCCACGTGTACAACTCGATTTCCATGATGGTCAGCGAGAAGTGGTTCCAGAAGTTGCCTGCCACGCACAAGGCACTGATCGTGGAGGCGGCGCGCGAGGCGGTTCAGGTCTCGCACGGCATGGCGGTGCTGGCCGCCGTGCGCGGCTGGGCCGCCTCCTGCGAGAAGTTCAAGCAGTGCTACGTGCTGCCTCAGGCCGAGCGCGACCGCATGGCCGCCGTCGCGCGGCCCGCGTGGAAGGCGTGGATCACCAAGGAATTCAAGGTCAGGTCCAGCCTCGTCGATGCGCTGTGGGCGGAAGTGGCCCGGCTGCAGAAATCGGTCGATGCGCGCGACCTGAAGCTGTACGGGCAATAAGGGCGACAGGAAGCGACCGATGCACGCGCTGCGCGCGCTCAGCGACGTGGTCAATCGGCTCGCGATCGGGGCCTGCATCGCCTGCGTGCTGGCGATGCTTGCCATCTCGTTTGCCGGGTTCTTCTACATGGCGCTCACCGGTCAGGCGCTGAGCTGGACCTACTCGCTGGCGCGCCTGTTCGTGCCGTGGATCGGGATGCTCAGCATCACCGTCGCGTTCAAGTCCGGCGAACACGTGGCGATGAACATGCTGGCGCGCAGCGTGCCGCCTGCGGCCGCGAGCCTGCTGCAGTGGCTGAGCGTCGCTGCCGTGGGCGTCTTCGCCGCCCTGCTGGTGTGGTACGGCTGGACCTTCTTCATCGAATCGAACCAGACCTATATGGTCTCCGACCGCATCCAGGTGCACCACCGCTGGGTGTCGGCCTGTGTTCCGGTAACGGGGCTGATCCTGCTGCTGCACCTGCCCTGTGGTACACGACTCCTGGAGCCCCTCCACCTGGACCTGACGACGGATCAGGCGCCCGGCGCGGCGGAGGATCGCTGATGGCGGCCCTGATCGTCTTCGTCGTTCTGCTGCTGATCGGCGCGCCGATCGCACTGGTCATGGCCATGTCCGGGCTCGCCGGGGCGGTCTCCATCGGCGGTCCCGACTTTCTAGCCGTGATCGCCGATCGCATGTTCTCGGGCGTGAGCGGGTTTCTGCTGATGGCGGTGCCCTACTTCATCTTCACCGCCGAGCTGATGAACCAGGCCGGTCTCACGCAACGCCTCATCGACTTCAACAACGCGCTGCTCGGACGCGTCCGCGGCGCACTCAGCCACGTCAACATCACCACCAGCCTGTTCTTCGCCGGGCTCACCGGCGCTGCGATCACCGACACCGTCGCCATCGGCAAGATCATGATCCCGGCGATGAAGAAGCAGGGTTATCCAGCGGAATATGCGGCGGCCGTGACGGCGTGCTCCTCCATCGTCGGGCCGATCATCCCGCCGAGTATCGTGATGGTGGTGTACGCGAGCATGTTGCGCGATGTCTCCGTGCTATCCCTGTTCGTCGCCGGCATCGTTCCAGGCGTGCTGATGACGCTGTCGATGCTGGTGGTAAGCATCTGGCTCGCCTGGCGGCACAAGTTCCCCGTGCATGGAGAGGGCGGACTGCGATTGGCTCTGCGCGCCTTCCTGCCGACGGTCCCCGCACTGCTCGTGCCTGTCATCATCCTCGCTGGGATCCTGAGCGGTCTGAGCACGGTGACCGAGGCCTCGGCCTTCGCGGCCGTCTACGCCCTGCTGATCGGAGCCCTCGTATACCGCAATCTGAGTTGGGCCGCGCTGCGCACGGCGCTGGTGAACACCGTGCGCCTGAGCGGGGTGGTGTTCTTCCTGCTGGGTGCGTCCACCGTGCTCGGGTGGTATGTGACGCGTTCAGGGATCACGCGCGAGGCGGCCCAGTTCATCGCATCGGTGAGCACCGATCCGACCACGCAGATCATGCTGGTGAACGTGCTGCTGCTGCTGATTGGCACGGTGGTCGACGTGCTGCCGGCCTTGGTGGTGACTGCACCCGTGCTGGTTCCCGCGATGGTGCAGCTCGGGTTCGATCCGCTGCACTTCGCGATGGTGATGATCGTCACACTCAACGTGGGCAACATCACCCCACCGGTCGGGATGACGCTCATGACGGCCGCGCAGATCGCGCGGGTGAGCTACGAGCGCGCGATCGTGGCATCCTTACCCTTCTACCTGAGTCACCTCGCGGTGATCGTGATCGTGTCGCTTTGGCCGCAGCTGGTGCTATGGCTGCCGCGGCTGTGGGTGGGATAGCAGGGGAGCGATCGAGGGCTGCAAGCTGCCCCGCCGGATCCTGGCTTGCGCTTGCTCGACGAGGATCCACTCCGGGCTCCCGCCGGAACCGCCATGGCATCCCAGAGACCGGGCCTTACAGCGAACTGACCAGGTGGCCTCCGTCGGCCACGACCACCGAACCGGTCATGTAGCTGCCCGCGTCGGAGGCGAGCAGCAGCAGCGGGCCGTCCAGTTCCTCCGGCCTGCCGATACGTCGTTGCGGTACGCGCCTTACCAGCGCCTTGCCCGCCTCGCTCGCGAAGAAATCGCGATTGATGTCGGTCTCGACATAACCCGGCGCCAGCGCGTTCACGCGGATGTCGAAACGCGCGAGTTCCAGTGCCATCGCCTTGGTGAGTTGAATCAGCCCGGCTTTGGATGCCACGTAGGCGGAAATCGCTCCGGCCACACGCAGTCCCGTGATCGAGGCGATATTGACGATGCTGCCGCCCTGCGCATGGTCGCGCATGTGACGCGCACCGGTCTGCGCGACGCGCCAGGCGCCATTGAGGTTGACGTCCACCACGCTCGACCAGTCCTCCTCGCTGAGGTCGAGGAACGGCTTGGTCACTGCCACGCCGGCGTTGTTCACCAGCACGTGGATCGGTCCCAGCGCCTGCGCGACCGCGTCGAACGCCGCCTGCACGCTGGGGGCATCGGTGACGTCCATCGCGAAGGCAAACGCCTTGCCGCCGGCGGCGCGAATCTCGTCGGCGAGCTTCTCCCCCTCGGCCACCCGCCTTCCGACGAGACCCACGGCTGCCCCGGCCCGCGACAGCGTCAGCGCGAAGTGACGGCCGAGCCCACCGAACGCACCGGTGACGAGTGCGGTCTTTCCGTTTAGGGAGTACATGCTCATTCCTTTGCCCAGCGCGGCCAACGCCGCTTCACGATCGGCCCGTCGTCCGCATAGGCGTGACAAGTGTTGATCAGTCCCGGGCGCTGCGTCGCGCCCTGCGCCTTGTCGCGCTTCACCCGCTCGCCATACACGGTCTGGAACGCGGTGGTGGCGACCGGTCCGAGCAGTTCGACCAGGTGCGTACAGCCTTTCACGCCGCCGAGCAGTTCCCGCGTCTTGAGCGTCCACCCCGACTTGATGCTCAGTCCCTTCAACTGTTTGAAGCTGGGCGCGATGTCGCCGCAGATGTTGTATGGCCCATGGTCGATCGTCGCTTCGGCATCGTGCACGGTGAGATCCGTGTCCACCGTCAGACGGATCCACATGTCGTGCAGGTGGCCGCCGGCCGGGATCGTGCCGCCGCGATCCTCGCTCGGGATGTCGTACGGCTTCGTGTCGACCATATGGCCTTCGATGTCCCACAGCCCGTCCTCGCGGCGATAGCCGCGGCAGGTGACGGTGCGGGTATGCATGGGCGTGCGGCCCACGGGAGGTGTCAGTGGCATGTTGCGGTGGTGGTGATGGTTGAACCGGGAGAAGGCTGGATTCCGACGAATGCCGGAAAGACGCGTGTCAGGTCGTTCCCGCCTCCTTCTTTCTCTGCGCGACGCGCTCGAGCACGGCGAGCTTCTCCTCCGGGGAGTACTCGACCCACTCGGCGACCTCGTCGATGGTGCGGAAGCAGCCCCGACACATGCGGGTGTCCGGATCGAGTACGCAGATCTTCACGCAGGGCGACGGGATGTGACGCGGCGGCAGCATGCGGCAACTCAAGCAGCTGCCTGCGCGAGGCGCTGGCGCTTGGCAATCAGCGCGCGACCGGCACGCGAAACCGTGGGCCGTCCGAGGAAGTTGCAGATGTACTCGCCAGCCGCCAGCAACTGCTGCATCTTGATACCCGTCTCGATGCCCATGCCATCGACCATGTACAGGACGTCCTCGGTCGCGACATTGCCGGTCGCACCGGGCGAGTACGGACATCCGCCGAGGCCGGCGATGGAACTGTCGAACACTGCAACACCCAGCTGCATCGAGACGAGGATGTTCGCCAGGGCCTGCCCGAAGGTGTCGTGAAAGTGGCCGGCCAACCGGTTCACCGGCACATGGCGCGCGAGCGCCTCGATCAGCCGCCGCGTATGAGCCGGCGTCCCCGCGCCGGTGGTATCGCCCAGCGAAACCTCGTAGCAACCCAGCTCGTACAGGCGGCGCGCGACCGGCACCACTGCCTGTGGGTCGACCTCTCCTTCGTACGGGCAGGCGAGCACGACCGAGATGTAGCCGCGCACTTTCAGCCCGGCACCCAGTGCAGTCTTCGCCACGGGCTCGAAGCGCTCGAACGATTCAGCGATCGAGCAATTCGTATTCTTCTGGGAGAAAGTTTCCGTCGCTGCGGCGAATATCGCAATTTCGGTCGCACCGGCGGCCATCGCCGCCTCGAGTCCCTTCATGTTGGGTACCAGCACCGGATAGCTCACACCCGGCTTGCGTGCGATGCCCGCCATGACCTCGGCGGCGTCGGCCATTCGCGGCACCCACTTGGGCGAGACGAAGCTGGTCGCTTCGATCGCGCTCAGTCCGGCGTCGGTGAGGCGGTCGATCAGTCCGATCTTGACCTCCGTCGGCACGATTTCCGGTTCGTTCTGCAGCCCGTCACGCGGACCCACTTCGACGATCTTCACCCGCTTCGGCAAGTCCATGCTCATGACTCTCTCTCGAACTGGAACAGCTGATCGCCGTCCTTCACCTGGTCGCCCCTGGCGAACAGTACACCCTTCACCGTGCCGGCAGCCGGCGCGGCGATCGTGTGTTCCATCTTCATCGCCTCGATGATCATCAGCGGCTGACCCTTCTCGACCTTCGCACCCGCCTCGACGAGCACCTGCACCACGTTGCCAGGCATCGGTGCCGCCAGCGAGCCCCCCGATGGTTCGTCTTCGATCGCATCGAACGTCTGCAGCGTGAGGCGATGGCTGATGCCGGAGGTGAAGATAGTCAGTTGCCGTCCCTGCCGCACCACCGTGCCGTGGATGCGACGGCCAGCCAGGTCGACGACGAGCCGGCCGTCGGCCTCGATCTGTCCCCGTGCCACGCAGCTGCCGCCGGGCAGGTCCAGCAGGAAACCGTCTGCACGATAGTGCGCGGCGATCTGCACACTGCGCTCGCCGTCCTCAAAGGCGAAGACATGGTGATTGTCCTCGTTCATGCGCCAGCCGTCGCGTGCGTGCCAGGGCGACCACGGGTCGCCCGAGGTCGCAGCCTCTGCCTGTGCCTCGGCGTCGATGCGCGCGAGTTCCGACAGGACAGCCAATGCGAGAATCGGATCGGACGCAGGACGGGTCTCCGGCAACAGTTCACCGCGATAGCGCTCGATGAGTCCCGTGTCGAGGAGGCCGGGTTCACGGTGCGCCTCGGCGAACGCACGATGCGACACCACCGCGAGCAGGAACTGGATGTTGGTCCCGGGTCCGACGATCTGGTAGTCGGCAAGGGCCGTGCGCATGCGGCGCAGCGCCGCGCCGCGGTCCATGTCCCACACGATCAGCTTGGCGATCATCGGGTCGTAGTGCACGCCGATGTCGTCGCCCTCGCGTACGCCCGTGTCCACGCGCACGTGCGCATCGGTCCGAGGCTGACGCAACCGCCGAATCGTGCCCGCCGCCGGAAGGAAGTCGCGCGTCGGCTCCTCCGCGTAGACACGCGCCTCGATGGCGTGGCCGTTGATCGACAGCTGCTCCTGTGTCAGCGGCAGCGGCTCGCCGGCCGCCACC
>CAZNBS010000163.1:0-11196 GCA_964570955.1 uncultured Burkholderiales bacterium
CCGCACGGAAGCGCCGAGAAGCAGCTCAACTTCCTACACCACGTCCTGGGACACAGCCGGCCTCGCCAACGATGTGTTCGGTGTCCATTTCTGCTTGAGTCCTGAATTGGCTGTTTACGACTCCCGTATTCGGCGCAATGGCGCCGGGCTGCATCGGTGAACGCCGGCACTGCAAACGCGTGGAGTGCATACTCGTGCATCGCGGTTCTCCGGGTATTGACGCGTATCAACTTCCGCAGTGCCGGATTGTTGTCAGATGAGCGTTTGCACGACGATTCATCCACGAGACACACGAAAGGAGTCACTCAGAATGCGCATCGCAAGCTTGTTACTGGCCTTGCTCTTCCCCTATGCCATGGCCGTTGCGGCCAGTCCCGAGCAACAGCGCGAGGACATCATGAAGTTGGAGAAAGACACGCTGACGAGGCTTTACCGACTGCAGCCGGCCGCCGAGGCGGCGATAAAGAACTCTGCCGGGTACGCGGTATTCCGCAACATGGGGGTGAAGATCTTCGTCGCGGGTGGCGGGACCGGCAAGGGGGTAGCCGTCGACCGCAAGACGAACAAGCGTACGTACATGAAAATGGGAGAGGTTCAGGCCGGACTCGGTGTGGGCGTGAAGAAGTTCCGAGTCGTGTTCGTGTTCGAGGACGTGGGCGCACTCGAAAACTTCG
Source organism: uncultured Burkholderiales bacterium (assembly GCA_964570955.1). Lineage (GTDB taxonomy): Bacteria > Pseudomonadota > Gammaproteobacteria > Burkholderiales > SHXO01 > SHXO01. The sequence goes on from CAZNBS010000163.1 coordinate 675, forward strand.
TGAACAGCGGGTGGGAATTCGGCGGACAGACCACCGCGGCCGTCACGACCGGGGCCGATGGTGCGGCGATCGCCGGCGCCGTATCGGTGTCTCCCGGGGTGTGGATGTATCAGCTGACCGACGCGGGGCTCGCCGCCGAGGTTACGGTCAAGGGAACAAAGTACTGGAAGGACGACGCCCTTAACTGACTATTCGGTAACTGAGTGTCCGGCAACTGACTGTTCGGCGAGCGAATACGGGAGATCCGTATCGCTCGCCGCTGCGGTTGCGGGCGCTATCGTACGTGGTACAGGTCGGGTTGCATGCATGAACCAAAGATCGCCTACCCGTTGCGGCCGCCTCTTGACCTAAGTCAACATGAAAAAGCTTTAGTACGGCCAAACCCAGTCCGCGATCTCGGGCCGGTCGGTGCCGTGTTCGCGGGCATAGGCAAGATTCAGGATGATCTCGTTCTTCATCCGCTCCTTCAGGTGTGCAGCTTTCACCTGCAGGCGCGGCACGCGGTCGATGACGTCGATCACCAGATCGAATCGGTCCACCTGATTGAGGATCGCGAGTTCGAGCGGGGTGTTGATGTTCCCCTTCTCCTTGTAGCCGCGCACGTGCAGGTTGTCGTGGTTGCTGAAGCGGTAGGCGAGCTTGTGGATGAGCCAGGGGTAGCCGTGGAAATTGAAGAGGATCGGCTTGTCCACGGTGAACAGGCTGTCGAACTCGCGCTCGGTCGAGCCGTGCGGGTGCTCGCTCAGCGGCTGCATCTTGAACAGGTCCACCACGTTGATGAAGCGCAGCTTGAGATCGGGCAGGGACTCGCGCAGGATTGCGGCCGCGGCCAGCGCCTCCTGGGTGGCGACGTCGCCGCACGAGGCCATGACCACGTCGGGCTCCTCGCCGGCATCGGTGCTCGCCCATCCCCAGATGCCGATCCCTTTCGCGCAATGCACCACCGCCTCGTCGATGGTCGTGAACTGCAGGTGCTTCTGCTTGTCGGCGACGATGACGTTGATGCAGTCCTTCGAGCGCAGGCAGCGGTCGGCCACGACCAGCAGCGTGTTTGCATCCGGCGGCAGGTACACGCGGGTCACGCTCGGGCTCTTGTTGGTCACCAGATCGATGAAGCCCGGGTCCTGGTGAGAGAAGCCGTTGTGGTCCTGCCGCCACACGGTCGACGACAGCAGGATGTTCTGCGAGGAGACCGGCGCGCGCCACGACACGTGGTTCTTGCAGATGTCGAGCCACTTCGCGTACTGGTTGAACATCGAATCGATGACGTGCGCGAATGCCTCGTAGGTGTGGAACAGTCCGTGCCGCCCGGTGAGAAGGTAGCCCTCCAGCCAGCCGAGCAGCGTGTGCTCGGATAGCATTTCCATCACGCGGCCATCCCGGCTCAATTCGCCGCCGTCCGCATCCTCCGGCCAGAGCTCCGCCATCCAGGTCTTCTTGCTCGCCGCGTACACGGCCTGCAGGCGGTTCGACGCGGTCTCGTCCGGACCGAACAGGCGGAAGCAGGCGGGGTTGTCGCGCATCACGTCGCGCAGGAACTCGCCCAGTTTACGGGTGTTCTCTTGGCGTACGCGCCCGACCTCCGGCACACCCACTGCATAGTCCCGAAAGTCCGGCAGCTTCAGATCGCGGCGCAGCACGCCGCCGTTTGCGTGAGGATTGGCGCTCATGCGGCGCGGGCCGAGTGGCGCGAGCGCATGCAACTCCGGTTCGAGCCGTCCCTGCGCATCGAACAACTCCTGCGGACGATAGCTGCGCAGCCAGTCCTCCAGCGCCTTCAGGTGCGCGGGGTTGTCGCGCACGTCGGCGAAGGGCACCTGGTGCGACCGCCACGTGCCCTCCACCTGATGCCCGTCGATCTCTTTCGGTCCGGTCCACCCCTTCGGGGCGCGCAGCACGATCATGGGCCAGCGCGGGCGTTCGAATTCGCTCACCGTGCGCGCGTGGCGCTGGATGGCGCGAATCTCGTCGATGGCCTGGTCCAGCGTCGCCGCCATCGACTGGTGCATCTGTACGGGGTCCGAGCCCTCCACGAAGTACGGCTTGTAGCCGTATCCCACGAACAGTGCCGCCAGTTCCTCGTGCCCGATGCGCGCGAGGATGCTCGGGTTGGCGATCTTGTAGCCGTTGAGACTGAGGATAGGCAGGACGGCGCCGTCGCGCGCCGGATTGAGGAACTTGTTCGAGTGCCACGCGGTGGCGAGTGCCCCGGTCTCCGCTTCCCCGTCGCCCACCACGCACGCCACGATGAGTCCGGGATTGTCGAACGCCGCGCCGAACGCGTGCGACAGGCTGTAGCCCAGTTCGCCGCCCTCGTGGATGGACCCCGGCGTCTCCGGCGTGACGTGCGAGCCGATCTGGCCGGGGAAGGAGAACTGCTTGAAGAACTTCTGCAGACCATCGAGATCCTCGCTCTTGTCCGGATAGATCTCCGAGTAGGTGCCCTCCAGGTAGGCAGGTCCGAGGACCCCCGGTGCACCGTGCCCCGGACCGGCGACGAACATCATGTCCAGGTCGTAGCGCTTGATGACGCGGTTCAGGTGTACCCAGGCGAAGGACAGTGCCGGGCTCGCGCCCCAATGCCCGAGAAGCCGGTGCTTGATGTGGTGAGGATGCAGCGGCTCGTGCAGCAGCGGGTTGTCCTTCAGGTAGATCATGCCGACCGACAGATAATTGCAGGCGCGCCACCATGCGTCCATGAGGCGCAGCTCGCCGGCGGAGAGCGGCTGCGGTGCCAGCGGGGAGGACGTTGCAGGCTCGTTCATCGTAATGGGTCCGGAAGAGTTGAACGACGGTTCGAAGTCGACGGCAGGTTGCGCGCCGGGTAGCTGGTTCGAGGGTGCGAACAGGCCAGGGTTCCGTCTCGTCCCGCACGCCCGGCGACGGCCCCGCTGGCGGCGGCGATCAGGATGCTGCGGGGGCCGTGGGAGCGAGGGGGAGGTGGCCCATTCGGAGAAATCGCGTCATCCGCTTGGGCCAGGGCAGGGAAGGTCGTCAGACGATCGGTGGCTGCAACTGTTCGACCGCGATGACCCGCTGTACGGCAGGCCGGTCGAGCATGCGTTGCAGAAACGGACCGAGGTGCGCGTGCTCGCGTGCCGGCTTCGCCGCAGGTCCGGTGTAGGCGCGAGTCCAGCGGCACAGCATGAAGGCATAGACGTCGAGCGCGCTATAGGTCTCGCCCAGCATCCACGGCCCCCCATGGCGGGCCAGTTCGTCATCCATCTGCTTCAAGTGGCCGCCTACCTTCGTCTGCGCCACCTCCTTGACTTCCGACGTCGCCGGGCTGCCCGGCCGCAGGTAGTTCTCGGGATAGAAGTACATCAGCTGCGTCGCCTGGACCGTATTGGTGAACCAGACCAGCCACTTGTAGAAGTGTGCACGGGCCGCCGTGCCGATGGGCGGCGCGAAAACCCTGCCGGCCTCGCTGTCCACCAGATGCAGCACGATTGCTGCCGTCTCGTAGAGGACGAGGTCGCCGTCGACCAGGACGGGAATCAGGCCGTTGGGATTGAGCTTCAGGTACTCGGCGGATTTGTGCGCGCGGCGGGTCCGGTCGACGAGCTTGAGCTCGAAGCGCACGCCCATCTCCTCGAGCAGGATATGGGGCGCGATGGAGGCGTTGGAGGGGTAGTAGTGCAGCTGGATCATGGAGGCAGGTGCGCTGTTCGGGCGAGGCGGAAGTGTAGCGCCTGAATCAGGTTGGGGGCGCCTCGCCCGGCACCACGTGTCGGGCCTCGGTCACGCGGGCGATGGACGATTGCGTTCGAAGATCTCCTGCAGCACCGGCAGCAAGTATCCACGGAACTGTGCCGGGTTCTCGCTCATGGGAAAGTGCCCGACCTCCTTCATGATGGTCACCCGTGCGCCGGGAATGGAGGCGGCGGTACGCAACGTGTCCTCCGGCGAGCACGAAAAGTCGTACTCGCCGGTGAGCAGATAGAGCGGACAGCGCGCGGCGTCGATGCCGTCCAGGCGGCCGCGCAGGTCGCCATCGACCCGGTAGAAGTACAGGTCACCTTTGAAGATGCCCGGTCCCCCCTGCATGTACTGCCACAGGGTTTCATGCCGGTGCACCGCCGGACTCTGCGGCGCAATCAGGCCCGACACGAGCGCCGCACAGACTTCGCCGCCGTGCACGTCGGACCGGTGCAACCAGTCGGTGTCGTACCAAGGCGCCTGGAAGTCGGCCGCCTCGAGCCCGATGAGCGCGCGGAAGCGCTCGCCATGCGCGTGCGCGAGTTCGAGGACGATGCGCCCGCCGATGGAGCAGCCCATCGCGACCGGGTGCTCGAGCGCGAGGGCATCGCAGAAGGCGAGGATGGTCGCGACATAGCGCTGCGTGGTGAGGCGGTACTCGTCGTTCTGCCACCCCTCTGGCGGATAGGACTTGCCGTGCCAGGGCATGTCGAAGGCGAGTACCCGGAAGCGGCGCGTCACCTCCTCGTCGCACATCAGGTGACGGAACTGGCGCGAGTCCGCCCCGGCGGTGTGCAGGCACACCAGCGGGATTCCCTGACCGGCTTCCTCGAAGTACACGCGGCACGTCTCGCCCAGGATCGGCACGTGCACGTAACGCCCGACGATCGGCTCGAGCGGAGCAGGGCTCATGCGCTTGCTGCGGCTCGCGGCAGGGCGAGCACATCTTTGAAGTACTGAAGGTTCGCGAGGAACGGGTGCAGCTCTCCCTCGAAGCGCATCTCGCCGCGCTTGGACAGCGCGAACAGGTCGTGCCAGCCGGGCGGGGGCGGATCCTGCCACAGCGATTCCCAGGCACGTGCCGTTCCACGGATTGCGAAGTTCCACGTGCTCATGAGAGGCAAGGGACTGTGGCAGTCGACGATGCGACCGTTCTCCACGCGCAGCAGGAACTGAGTGGCGCCGATCTCGACCATGCAGCGCGTTCGAAGGTGGCGTCCGCGCCACGCGAGGTGTGGATCAGACTGCACGCCCGACACGATCGCGGCGGCGAATCGCGCGGCGAGGCTCGACTCGGACGGCGACGCGTTCATCCTCCTCCTTTCTCGACGGGTGCGGACCGCTCGTCGTCCACCACGCGGCTGATCACCGGATGATATGCCTCGCCCCAGCCGCGATCGATGGCGGCCGCGAACAGCGTGTCCACGTGGCGCGCACCCGCAGCGTCCACGCTGGTGTCGCGCGCGAGCTCGAGCGCGTAAGCGAGGTCCTTGCGCGCGTATTCGACCGAGAACGCGCGCGCGGGGAACTCGCCGGGCACGATGGCCTTCATGCCGTGGTTGCGCAGGGCGAAGCTGTCGGCCGAGCCCTTGCTGAGCGTGTCGAACAGCAGCGCCGGATCGAGGCCGGCGCGGCGCGCGATGGCACGCGCTTCGGACAAAGCGGCCACCGTTTCGAACAGGACCATGTTGTTGAGGATCTTGGTGACCTGACCGTTGCCGACCGCGCCGCAGTGCGTGATGTCGGAGGCGAAGCAGGCGATCAGTGGTCGGACCGTTTCGAAGGTGGCCGCATCGCCGCCGACCATGACGGATAAGGTCCCCGCCTCCGCCGCCTGGCGCGTGCGTGCCACCGGTGCATCGAGGTAGCGCACGCCGCGGTGCTCGAATTCGGCGGCGAGCCTGCGCGTGAGCGCGACGGGTGAGGTGCCCAGATCGACGAAGGTCTGAGCCGGTTGCAGGTTGGCCAGTATGCCGTCGTGTGCGCGCACCAGCGATTCGAGCACCGTGCCCGACGGCAGCGAGACGAACAGGATGGAGCACGACCGGACGAGTTCGCCGACACCACTCGCCGATTCCACGCCGTGCGCCGCGAGACGGGCAAGCGGAGCCGGGTCGAGGTCGAAGGCGACGACACGGTGGCCACCGCGCACGCGCAGGTTGCGGCACATCGGCTCGCCCATGACGCCGAGTCCGATGAAGCCGAGGGGGGATGCAGTCAAGTGGTCTCCTTCATCGAGCGTCGATGTGGTTCGGTGGCGCGGTATCGTTTCCCGAAACGGTACTTCTTCCCGAAACGTTGTCGTTCCCCGCAAGCGGTGTCATTCCGAACGCAGTGAGGAATCCACGCTGTGGACGCCGCGCCGAGGCGTCCGTGCGCGTGCTCAATCACATTCCCCAGTACACGCTCTTCGCCTGCTGGTATAGCCGCACGCCGCCGATGCCTTTCTCGCGGCCCACGCCGCTGTCCTTGAAACCTCCGAACGGTGCGGCGATCGACAATTGCTTGTAGGTGTTGACCCACACCGTGCCCGCCTCGAGCCGGCGGGCGACGCGCCATGCGCGCCGATAGTCCGCCGTCCAGATGCCGGCAGCCAATCCGTACGCAGAATCGTTGGCCTGCCGGACCAGATCGTCCTCGTCGTCGAACGGCAGCGCGCACAGTACCGGTCCGAAGACCTCCTCGCGACATAGCGTGGCCGCGTTGCTCAGGCCGTCGACGACCGTCGCCTGATAGTACGCGCCCGCCTGCAGCGCAGCGTCATCGGGGCGGGCGCCGCCCGCCAGAACGCGGCCCCCCTCGACGCGTGCGTGCTCCACCATGCGTTCCACGCGCTCGCGATGCGCGAACGACGAGAGCGGGCCGAACTTCGCGCCGGGCGTATCGGGCAGCGCCGGCTGCAATGCGCGCGCGCGATCCGCGACGATGTGAACGACGCGGTCGTAGACCGCACGCTGCACGAACAAGCGCGATCCGGCCACGCAGGACTGTCCCGTTCCTTCGAAGATGCCGTCGGCCACCGCGGCGGCGGCCGTCTCGACGTCGGCATCGGCGAACACGATGTGAGGGGACTTGCCGCCGAGTTCCAGCGCGACGGCCATGAGCTTTTCGGCGGCGACCGCGGCGATGCGCCGTCCGCTCGCCGTGCCTCCGGTGAAGGACACGAATCGCACCTGCGGATGGCGCACGAGCGCATTGCCCGCGACGGCACCGGTCCCGGGCAAGACGTTGAGGAGGCCCGGTGGCAGGCCGGCGTCGAGTGCTGCCTGTCCGAGCAGGAGCGCCGCGGACGGCGTGACCTCCGAGGGCTTGAGGATGACGGCATTGCCGGCCGCGAGGGCCGGCGCCACCTTCTGCGCCTCCATCGTGAGGGGGGAGTTCCAGGGTGTAATCGCAGCCACCACACCGTAGGGCTCGTACACCGTCATCGACAGGTAGGAACCGCGCGCGGGATTGACCTCGGCGCCGAGGGTCTCGCACACGCTCGCGTAATAGCGGAAGACGCCGGCGGCGGCGAGCGCCTGGGCGCGGCACTCCGACAGCACCTTGCCGTTGTCGAGCATCTGCGCCTGCGCGAACGCCTCGGCCCGGCTCTCGACGAGATCGGCGATGGTGGCCAGGAGCCGCGCGCGCCGATGAGGAAGCATCTCGCGCCAGGCCGAAGCCTCGACGGCGCTACGCGCCGCCTCGACGGTCGCGTCGACGTGCCGCGCGGACGCGGCGCAGACTTCGTAATTGATGCGGCCGGTGGCGGGATTGACCGACGAGAGCACTTCGCCGGTGTCGATCCACTCGCCGCCGATGAGCAGGGGCCTGGGCTGAGGGGCCATGGACGTTGTTGTATGCGTGAGGCTGGGGAGTATAGCGGTGACGTCGCGTGGCGTGCATGTCCCGGGCGGCTGTTGCGAGCCGCGTTGCCACTGTGTCATCCCGAGCGCCCGCGAGGGATCGTCGCCCTGCAATGTCCACGGTGAGGATCGCTCCCTCCATCGAAATGACAAGCGAGAGGCAACGTCCTGCACACCGCCCGGACCCGTCTCATCCGGCGCGCCAGCGAGGGAATTCACACTCGAGCCGAGGCCGGCGCAGGCAGCCGTCCGAGCCCGCCCGCCACGCACGGTATGATTCGCTTTCTTATGGCCGAACGCTCCTTCAGGAAGGAAGTCCAGACACTGCGCCTCGGGGCGGGCCAGATTTTTCGCGGCGAAGGCATCCTTGCGGTGACCAAGGCGCTGCTGCAGTCGGGCGTCGGCTACGTCGCCGGTTATCAGGGCGCGCCGATCTCGCACTTGATGGATGTCCTGGCGGACGCGCAGGACATCCTCTCCGAACTGGGCGTGCACTTCGAGGCCTCGGCGAACGAGGCGACTGCGGCCGCGACGCTGGCCGCGTCGGTGAACTATCCGATCCGCGGGGCGGCGACGTGGAAATCCACGGTCGGCACCAACGTCGCGTCGGACGCGCTCGCCAACCTTGCCTCGGGCGGCGTGACGGGCGGCGCCATGATCGTCATCGGCGAGGACTACGGCGAGGGCTCGAGCATCATGCAGGAGCGCACGCACGCCTTCGCCATGAAGTCGCAGATCTGGCTGCTCGACCCGCGTCCCAATCTGCCGAGCATCGTATCGATGGTCGAGCAGGGCTTTGCGCTGTCCGAGGCGAGCAACACGCCGGTGATGCTCGAATTGCGCATCCGCGCCTGCCACGTGCACGGAAGCTTCGTTGCCAAGGACAACGTGCGTCCCGCCTTCACCCTGCAGGATGCCCTGGCGGCGCCGCGCCGCGACACCAGCCGGATCGTGTTGCCACCCGCTTCTTTCCAGCACGAGAGGGAGAAGATCGAGAAACGCTGGCCGGCGGCGGTGAAGTTCATCGCCGACCACGCGCTGAACGAGTTCTTCGACGGCGACGAACCCGGCATCGGCATCGTCCTGCAGGGCGGGATGTACAACGGTGTGCTGCGCGCACTGGAGCGACTCGGTCTGGCGGATGCATACGGCCACTCCCGCATCCCGCTCTATGTGCTCAACGTCACCTATCCGCTGGTCGACGCGGAGGTCGTGCGCTTCTGCATCGGCAAGCGCGCGGTGCTGCTGGTGGAGGAGGGGCAGCCGGACTACATCGAACAAAACCTCCACGCCATCCTGCGCAGGGCGGACGTGCAGACGACGGTCGTGGGCAAGGCCGTGTTGCCGATGGCCGGGGAGTACACCGGCTCGGCGATGCTCGCGGGTCTGCGCGCGTTCCTCGACGGGCATGCCCCGCACCTCGTGCCCGCGATCGACAGTCCGCAACCCATCGCCCAGCATCCCGTCGTGCAGGCGCTCAGCGGCGTCGTGCCCCAGCGTCCCGCCGGCTTCTGCACGGGCTGTCCGGAGCGCCCGATCTTCACCGCGATGAAGCTGGTCGAAAAGGAGATCGGACCGATGCACGTGAGCGCGGACATCGGCTGCCACCTGTTCTCCATCCTGCCGCCGTTCAACCTCGGCAACACGACGATGGGTTACGGGCTCGGGGGGGCTGCGGCATCGGCGTTCAACGTCGGATCGCCCAAGAAGGCGGTCGCAATCATGGGCGACGGCGGCTTCTGGCACAACGGGCTGACCAGCGGCATCGGCAACTCCGTGTTCAACCGCAACGACGGCGTCACGCTGATTGTCGACAACGGCTATTCCGCGGCGACCGGCGGGCAGGATCTGCTGTCCTCGCGCGCGGCCAGCCCGACGCGCAGCACCAACCATCCGATCGAGCGGGCCGTGCGCGGGGTGGGCGTGAAGCAGGTGACGAGCGTCACACGCACCTACGACGTCGAGCAGATGCGTCGGGCGCTGCGCGCCGCGCTCACCGGTGGGCAGCCCGGACACAAGGTGATCGTGGCGCAGTCCGAGTGCATGCTCAACAGGCAGCGGCGCGTGAAACCGCTGATGAAGCAGGCCATCCAGAGAGGCGAACGCGTGGTGCGTGAACGCTTCGTCGTCGACCCGGATACGTGCACCGGTGACCATGCCTGCATCCGCTTGTCCGGCTGTCCGTCCCTGACCGTCCGTCCCAATCCTGATCCGTTGCGACTCGATCCGGTCACGCATATCGACGACAGCTGCGTGGGGTGCGGCCTGTGCGGCGAGGCGGCGCACGCGGCGGCGCTGTGTCCTTCGTTCATGCGGGCGGAGGTCGTGTTCAATCCCGGACGGTGGGAGAAGTTCTGGGGACGCGTGCGCGGGCGCGTGATCCGGGCGCTGCAGCGCGCCGTGCAGCGGCGCCTGGACCGACATGCCTTCTGAAGCTGCCTGCGGCCCAAGCGTCCAGCGCATATCGATTGCCATCCTCGCCATCGGCGGCCAGGGCGGCGGCGTGCTCACGGACTGGCTGGTCCACCTCGGCGAGCACGCCGGCTGGCTGGTGCAGACCACCTCGGTGCCGGGCGTGGCGCAGCGCACCGGTGCCACCATCTACTACGCCGAATTGTTCCACGGCTCGGCGGACGGGCAACCGGTCCTCGCACTCATGCCATCGCCCGGCGATGTGGACGTGGTCGTCGCCGCCGAGTTGATGGAGGCGGGCCGGGCCATCCAGCGCGGACTGGTGACGCCCGACCGCACCACCCTCATCGCCTCGTCGCATCGCGCCTATGCGATTCTCGAGAAATCGGCAATGGGCAACGGCATGGCCGAACCCGACAAGGTGCACGCGGCCGCGCGCGCCACCGCACGCCGCTACGTATGCTTCGACATGGCGCGAATCGCCGAGGACAACGGCAGCGTCATCTCTGCCGCGCTGTTCGGAGCGCTGGCGGGGGCCGGCGTCCTGCCGTTCGCGCGCGAGG
>CAZNBS010000164.1:0-11190 GCA_964570955.1 uncultured Burkholderiales bacterium
TGCGAGCCGATCTGGCCGCTGCCGCCGGAGATGAGTACGCGCATGGGAAGCCTCGGAGTACGCGAAGAACCTAAGATTTTACCCCACTTGCGCCTCGATCTGCCGCGGTGCAGCAGAGGCGACGGGCCACTCTCCAGCGCGATCTACGCGACGCTCGCTCGCAGCTCCGCGTGCCGATCGTGGAACTGCTGTTGCCAGAGCTCCAGGCTCAGGAAGGCCCAGATGTTCCGACTGAACATGCTTTCCTTCGACATCATCTTCTCGATGTCGAAGCCGGTCGACAGATAGAAGCGCGACCGCGCCCGCTTGCTGCTGAAGGTGTCCAGAATGAACTCCCGCGTGCGGCCGCCCTGGCGCATCCAGAGCTGCAGCGGCACCGGGAAGCCCATCTTGTCCTTGCGCTCGAGAATCGCTTTGGGCAACTTGTCGGCGAAAGTGTGCCGCAGCAATCGCTTCAGCTCCCCATTCTGGAACTTGATGTCCGCCGGAATCGTGGCCGCAAGCTCCACCAGGGCATGATCGAGTAGAGGAACACGTGACTCGATGCCGTGCGCCATGCTCATGCGGTCCTCGACCTGGAGCAGCGCAGGCAAGAGCGTCTTGAAATCGAAGTGGGTCATCGAGTCGAAATATGACTCCTTCCCGACATTCTCCCCCCAGTAGATCGTTCGGAAATCTTCGAACGAAGAGCTGCTCTTGAACAACCCCCAGTCGATGACATTCCCAAAAGTATTGGAGCGATTGATCAGCCGGAAGTAGCGCTTGTCGCGCTCGTCGAAGATGCCCTCGGCCCAGAATTCCTGGATGAGCGGCTTGTAGTTCTGCAGCGTGCGGAGGTTGGGGATGATCGACTCGTACGTGACGATGAATTTCCCGCTCTGCATGGTGCCGTCCAGAGCACCCTTGATGCACTGCTCGAAATAGGCGAGGAGATACCGCGCGTACCCACCAAAGATCTCGTCGCCGCCCTGGCCGCCCAGCACGACCTTGATGTGGTCTCGCACGTTGCGCGAGACCATGTACTGCGGAAACGATCCGGGACCGGCGACGGGCTGGTCGAGGTGATAGATCACCTTCGCAATGTTGTCGACGAAGTCCACTTCGCCGATGTCCGTCTCGTGGAGCACCATTCCTCGTTCCTCGGCGAGCGCCTGCGCGTAGCGCGACTCGTCGAAAGCATCGCCGAGCATGAAGCGCCCGTTGAATGCCTGAAACCGGTGCGACGGGCGCAACTCGCGCGCGAGTGCGGCAACCAGACTCGAATCCACACCCCCACTCACATAGGCGCCGACCTCGACATCGGCGCGAAGGTGCACGTCGACCGAATCCAGGAGCCGCTCGCGCACCCTGTCGACGAAGTAGCTCTCGGTGTGATCCCAATCGAGGTTGTAGTGAACTTCCCAATACCGTCGCAACGCGACTCGCCCAGAATCTTCGACATAGCCGCAGTGCGCGGGCTGGACCTGTCGTATGCCGGAGAAGAGCGTGCGCTCGCCCAGGCAGAACTGGAAGCAGAAGTAATCGTGAAGGCCGTCGATATCGGTGTCGAGCCTGGGTAGGAACGGCACCAACGCCTTCATCTCGGATGCGAACAGGAACCGTTTCCCGTCCGCGTAGTAGTAGAGTGGCTTTATTCCGAAGCGATCCCGGGCCAAGAATAGTCTTGCAGCCTTCGCATCCCAAAGCGCGAAAGCGAACATGCCGCGCAGCCGCTCGACGCATGCCTCGCCCCAGCGCTCATACGCGCGAAGAATCACCTCGGTGTCAGATGTCGTCCGGAAGTTCTCTTCGCCCAGCTCGTAACGGAGTTCTATGTAGTTGTAAATCTCACCGTTGTAGGTGATGACATTGCCTGACTCGGACGCCATTGGCTGCGAAGCTGCGCCCGATAGATCGATGATGCTCAGGCGGACGTGGGCAAGGCCAACTTTGCTGTCGGCGCTCATCCAGACGCCCTCCCCGTCGGGGCCGCGGTGGCGCTGAAGCTTGGTCATTTCGGCCAACATCGCCCGCCGTCGGTCGGTCCGTCCATCGGACGGGATGACGAAACCCGCGACTCCGCACATGTTTTCTATCCTCGACTCTCTACTAGCGCTGCGCGGCCTTGCCCTCGTTGCGGGCCTTGGGCGATACAAGCGACTCTTGTGCGGTCATGTGAGCGATGCGGGGGAAGCATTGGCTCAGCACCAAAGCAGCAAACTCTGGGTCCAGCGAGAAGCTCTTGCGGAGTGCGGGGAAATCGTACTCGTCCGGGAGGTCGGGGTGTGGTGCAAGTCGCCATTCGTCGCGGATCCTCCAGTGCACCGCGAGTGGCATGTTCATGCGCGTGTTGACGGACACTGGTTCGCGTGGACGTACTGATTTGTCCGACGGCGTATCTCCGTCAGGCACAATTCCTTCGATCAAGAGCTCCTGCCGCGCGTCATCAAAGAGAACCTCAATATCGAACAACTCGTCATCTAGTGATCGAGGTTCGATCTGCCGAAGGGCGGCGATCTCGCGCAGTAGAAGGAGCTTCACTCCAGTGGGAGCAGGCAGCTGCAGGAATGGCCAAGCCATGGGGCCACGCAAAGTGACAAGCAGCCCCCTAAGAAGAAGCGAGTATCGCTTGAGAAGCGTACCCAAAGCGATCAAGCTATGAACCACCGCGAAGTATGCTTTTTTCATGATTGCGCGCGCGCGGGCGCCCGCAAACCGTCTGACGAGTCGACTCAGTTGGGCTGAAAACGTGTGCTCGAGAAAATGAGCGAAGCGTGCTGCTGCCGTCGAGATGATCCCGGAGCGCCGCTTGGTCAATCCGCGAACGCTAGCAATCGCAGCTGCGAAAGTTTCCTCCGTGTAGACGGGACTCACCCGGCGCGGAAGATTCTGTGCGACACGCTCGACAACCTCATCGAACTGTCTGACCATCTCTTTGAATGTGTAGCGTGGATTGAGCGCGACTTCCTCATATGCGCAGTCAACGACGCCCTTCCAGCGCACTGGATCCCGCAGGACGGCGACGATTTCGTCCATATTCGCGTGATCCTTTCGAAGGGGTACGTAATGTCGCCAAGGCGTTAGAGCGTCGGAGTACCTGCCTTCGTAGAGGATCATCAGCGTCCGCAGCGCTGCCGCCTCGAAACAGCGCGGCGAGATGATATTCATCATGACTGCGCCGTCTGCATCCTTGAAATAAAGTTCGCGTAGGGTCTCGAACGAAGCCGTCGGGTCGCGTCGCTCGTGGGTTTCGACCCTCTCCTGTATTCCTCCGGTGAAATCGCAGACGCTGGAGCCACTTTCGGTGCCAAGAACGGCCTTGCAACTGCGGAGGAACTCGATCCAGGCGTCGCCGTAAATGCGGTCCGCTTCACGGTAGGAAATGTCGCAAGCCAGACCGTACTGCGCCGCATCCTGGAGGAAACGATCCGCTATAAGCCACTTCTCCTGCGCGTGGGTACCGATCCAGGCGGGTAGCTTTCTACCGCGGTAGCCAACGTCGACCGGCCGCTCAGCATAGGGCTTGGCAGGGATCTTGGTCAGCTGCTCGGGAACATACCCGGCCAGCACCGTGACTCGCTCGACGCCTGGCAGTACGCGCGGGTCGTACACCCGATCCATCACCTCCTGCGGCGCCAGCCCGAAAAGCGCATTGATCCGGAGGTACTGCATCGCCGCGACTGTCCTGTTGACCCAGCGATAATCATCTTGCACGTACACGGCCTTGAAGCCGCGGAAACGCCGGATTGCACTACGTGCTTGGCTGCTCAGAAACGAGTCATACGAGATCACCAGTGAATAATGGAGAACGATTCCGTCGAACCGGTCGAGCTCGAGTCCCAGCGGGAGATCTCCGCGGTTCGATAAAACCCAGAAGCGGTGGCGCGAGTACTTGGGGAACGACTTTATGTGGTCCACGATCGTCCCGGCCGACCGCTCGTCGTAGTCGCACAGTAGAAGGATCTCGAGTGGATCGCTCATGATTCAACGCGCAGCGATGCGGGCTCCGTAGTCGACCGACAATCCCGGGAGGGAACGCCGCAGAGTTGTGAGGGATTGCGAGCTGCCTCGACCGGGTACGCAGCATGTCTCGTTCAACGCTTGTGCAGTATCAGCCCCCGGACACGCGCGTATGGTTTGAGCTCCTGGAGGGAGAGGGACTTCGCAAGCGGGAGGATGCGAACATGGAAATCAGAATGCCCGGTCGCGTTCTCGGCACCCACTAGCAGCGGATAGGCGACTCGGGTGAGGACGTCGAACGTGCCCGTATGCATCCCTTCCTGGACCGCGAACATGGGCTCCACGGCCGCCATGAACTGGCTGAAACGAGAGTAGAAGTTGATTGATGCGGGCTTCATCGGCTCAAGACCGCACCTGCGACGGAGTTCGTTTAGCGCCTCGAATCCGTCAAGGTACCCCTCGACGAGAAGCAGAGTCCCGCCGGACGCGAGCAGCGAGTGCATGTTCCTAACCGCCGTCGCTTGCTCCTCCAGATCGCGGAGGTTGATCAGAACACGGACGCACACGATCGCTTCGTATGGCGGTGCTACGCGTGACGGCGCCAGAATGTTGTCGTGGAAGAACCGGTTGTTCGTCTCGCTATGAAGCTGCTTCGCCTGCGCCACCATGTTTTCCGCGTAATCGAACGCATCGACGAAGCTCGCATGCGATCTGAGAATGGCGGTGAGGAATCCGTTACCGCAGCCGACCTCGAGGACTCGGCAATTCGATGGCAAGTTTGCGAGCACAAACATGGTTTCGAGCTCGCGTTGCGAGCTGTCGCCGATGTTCACCGCCGCTGGATCCTTTACGCTCAGGGCGCGCAGGTTCCAGTGAACGTCAGTCGTTGATTTCTGCATCGCTGTCTCTCTTTAGTCAGACGAGGCCGTCGATTGCCTCTTCAAGCGGTGTATAGATGGCGTCGGCGTAAACTCGGTGGCCGGCAGGGCTGAGGTGCAGGACGTCGGGCTCCGGCAGCAATAGCTCTTCCAGTTGCGCACGGTTGAAGCGGGAGAAGACGCTTTCGATGTCACACAGCGTGACTCCGGTTACCTCTGCGACTTCGCGCACGATCTTGTTATAGATCGCACGTCGCTCTTCCAAGGACTGGCCTGAGGCAAGCTTGCGGAAGCGCAGTGTCGGATGGTTCGTCGAGAGGATGATGTGCTTTGCGCCAAAACGGCGGGAACGATCAATCATCTCCACGAGATTGGCACGGTAGGCGGCTTCCGATACACGCGGCAGGCCGAGATCCGTGTCCCAACAGTTGCAATCATTCAGACCGAACTGAAGCGTCACCAAGTCCGGACGGAACTGTTGCACGTCGCGCGGAAACCGCTCCAGACCCTGCCGCGTGTTCTCGCCGGAAACGCCGTGAACGTAATAGAACTGCCGCTCGGAGTTCAGACGTTCGGCGAATCTCGTCTTCAGACGGCTCGAGACGATTTCGGACCAGCGGAGCGAGTGGTGGACATATTGTCCCTCGGTGATCGAGTCGCCCATGAAGACGACGGTCAGGTGGTGCGGGTGAGAGCTGGGAGTCATTTGATGATGTCGCTGGATGCGGAGTAGATGTCTCCCGATTGTATGCCAACAGCATCAAGGCTCGGCCAGTTCCAGCCTGCCGCGACCGGCGCCGCAGCCCGGTCCCGACGGATACCAGGCGCGCGCGCGGTCTGGCAGCACCGTCGTGAGCGCACGACTGACCTTGGTTGGTCAAATGCTCTCCAATGCATATCCACTCGGAATCAAGGGGCGAATTTTCTTCTCTTTGGTGGCTTCGACGACGAGCTCTTGCGGCTTCATGAACACGCTGGCGAGCCAGGCCGGCCACGTCGTGACCGAAGTCGGGTCGGCCGTACGGCGCTCGACTTCCCGCTGAAAGCGCGAGTAGAGTTGTTGCCGCAGTCGTCCACCCTCCCAGAACCGTCGCGGCGTCCCGAGATTGAAGCCGTCGATGCGAAAGCGCTCGACCCGAAAGCCCGCCCCCGTGAGCGCTGCGCGCATGAGCGGCGGATCAAAAGTCCGAAGATGCACAAAGCGGTAGCGGCACCCGAGTTGCGGCGCGTACCCGAGTAAGTTCTCTTTGAGTGGCACCCTAATGTAGGCCCGGCCGCCAGGACGTAGCGCCCGATTTAGCGAGTAAAGGAATGCGCCGACGTTCAGGACGTGCTCCATCACGTCCGTGCTCACGGCGATGTCGAACGCATCCTGAAACGGCAGGTTCTCCGCATTCGCGCACACTGGCCGCACTCGGGCGTCGCGCGCGATTTGCGCCAGATAGTGCGTTGAGATGTCGACCGCGCAGACCGATCGCGCGCCCCGGGCAAGCAGTGTCCTCGTCAAGAGTCCCTGACCGCAGCCGAGATCCAGCACATCCGCCTCACCGACGTCACCGACCAAGCGGGCCAAGTTCTCTGCTTGATGCGTGACGTACCGAAGATCCAGAATCGGCGTGTCCAAGTCGTCGAGGGAGATGCGATCATAATTGTCCAGATAGCGGGCAAACACCTGGTCCTGGCGGTCGTTGGTCGAGAGCAGAACCATTACGCCGTTGCGAACCTCGCCGCGCCAGCCGCAACCATCGCATCGAGGCTCGGACTCAGGCAGTGGGGTGCCGCACTCAGGACAGACCAGCATGCTCGCTCTGTGGCGACTCCGACAAGTCGCCTTCGATCCACGCGGATGGGTGGTGAAACAGGCTCGGGTCGTCCGGCAGCTCGTCGAGGACCTTGAACTCGTAACTGCGGGACAGAAGATCGTAGAACTTCGCCACTGCCAGTCGGCGTAGGTCCAGCTCCTTGTACAGGGCTGCGGAGAAGAAGTACTGTCCGCGTCCCAGGAGCAGAGGCTCGTAGCGCAGGGAATAGGTCGTCGTCTGGCCGACCTTGAGACGCAGCAGTTTCTTTGTACTGCAGTGCCGGGAAAGGACCTTTCCATCTTCGGTGAACAACACCAGAACGAAAAAGCAGGGGAATTCGCCTGCCGTGTCCGCCTCGACCTCGATATCGATCTGAAGCGCCTCGCCCGTCTTTGCAACCACGGCCGGGTGCCGATTCCGGTCTCTTACTCGAATGGCAGCGATTCGAAGACCCGCCTCACCGGACCAACGGGATATGCCCCCGGAGCTCTCACCGAGCCCCTCGTGTTGCGAGTCGCGCTGCGGTGCACCCTGCTTGAGTACTTCCGCGAGGATACGATCGCGAAGATCGGGATCCGCCAAGACCGACTTGCGGGCGTTCGATTTCTGCGATGCTTCCCATTCGAGGCGCTGAGTGAACTCCTCGTATGCTTTGACGACCGGAAGCGCTTCGCCTTCCATCACGATCTCGCCGCGCTCGAGCCAGATTACCCTGTTGCAGAACTGCAGGACCTGTTGCATCGAATGCGAAACGAGAAGCAGCGTGCAGCCGGACGCCGCAAGCCTCTCCATGCGGTGAGAGGATTTGGCGCTGAAGTACGCATCTCCAGCCCCCAGGATCTCGTCGATGATTAGTATCTCTGGCTTAACTGCGGTCGCAGCCGCGAACATTAGGCGCGCCTGCATGCCGAGGGAATACGTCTTCACGGGCTGGTGAAGGAACTCGCCGAGCTCGGCGAATGCGATTACGTCGTCGAGCGCCGCCTCCAACTCAGCCTTGGAAAGGCCGCTGTATGCGAGCGCGGAGCGGACGTTGTCGTATCCGGTGAACTCGGGATGAAAACCGAGTCCGACATTCATCAGCGCCTGAACGCGCCCGTTGACCAGGATCTCTCCGCGCGAGGGCGCGAAATTTCCGGTTATGAGCTTCAGAAGGGTCGTCTTGCCGGCACCGTTGCGGCCGACGATGCCTAGTCTTTCCCCTTGACCCACGGTCACGCTGATGCCGTTCAGAGCAGAAAACTCGGTGAACACCGGCGGCCGCCAGAACCTGAGCCACGAGACGCCGAGAACATCGAGAGCCTGCTCCTTCAAGCTCGCATAGAGCCGGTAGGTCTTGTGGACCTTATCGACGATAATTGCCGCCCCATCACGCATAGTCAAAGAAAACCCGCTTAGCGCGTTGGAAGACCCAGAATCCGACCGAGAAGCTAAGCACCCCAAGAAGCAGCGCCGTGCCGACAATGTGCGGTGCGGGCGCGCGTGCGAACACTATGATGTCCTGGAAAGCCGTCACGAAATAGGAGAGCGGATTCGCGTACACAACCAGAGCGATTGCGCGTGGCACCATGTCCGGTGTGTACGCAATCGGGCTTACGATCAGCAGAGCCATGGAAACGAACGTCAAGATCTGCTGAATGTCCCGGACAACCAAAGAAGCGAGCGCGAGAATCCATACAAGGCCGCTCACGAACAAAGCGAGCGCGAGCCATATGAGCGGAAGCAGAACCAGCCAGAACGAGAACTTACCCAATGCCGCAGCGATCACGGTCGTCAGAGCAAGGCCTACCGCAGCCGCCCCTTGGCTGACGAGGACCGCACGCAGCGGGGCTAGCTCGGCCGGAAAAACCGTGTTCAGGAGAACGGCTTTGTTGAGCGACAGTGAGCTGCTTCCCGTGTTGAGAGACTCGGTGAAACCGAGAAAGGGTATTAGCCCCGCGAAGACGTACAGGACGTACTCGGCGCCGGTCATGGACACGGGTCGGACCTGAAACACAGCGAGGTAGATCAGCGCGTACAGCCCCATCAACAGAACGGGTGCCAGAACGTACCACGCGAGCCCCATCGCCGACCCAGCGTACTTGAAGCGGAACTCGCTGAGCGTCGTTCGAAACAGGATCTCGCGGTAGCGATATATGGCGCGGTAAGGTGTCGTCAAGAAGTTCACGATGATGCCCTGTACCCGTGCTAGGCGCTCCGCGACAAGACCCAGGCGTCGCCGTCGACGCTGTGAAACGGCTCTTGAAGCGCCTCTAGAACGAGCAAAATCCGGTTGCGTACTCTCATGTCGACCTTAGTGCACTCGTTGCACCAATCACTATCTCGCGTCGGCTCGCCAAGCGACGCGAATATCCACGTCACCGGCCAGACGATCGTCCATCGTCTTTGTTTGCCTCATGCTCGGCGATGTGCCGAGCACGCCAATCTAGCAGCGTCCGGAGACCGTGCTGCAGCTCCACGTTCGCGGTGAAGCCGAGATCGCGTGCGGCCTTCGCAGGCGATGCCACGCGATTCCGAACGAACGTCAATCCGGTAGGGTCGTAATCGATCCCGGTCTGTGCGCCTGTTAGCGAAATAAGCAGCTCCGCGAGCTCCGTCACGGTCGTTTTGACGCCCTTGCCCACGTTATAGAACTCATCCGTCACTTCGGCCTCCATCGCGCAGACGTTAGCGCGTGCGCAGTCGGTGACATGGATGAAGTCGTAGGCCTGCGTGCCGTCCCCGTAAACCGTCGGCGCTAAGCCGGCGTCGATCCGGGCGAGCATCTTCATGATGACGGCGACATAGTCGCCGCGAAACTCCTGTCGCGGGCCGTAGACGTTCATGTAGCGCAGGCCGACGTAATCGAAGTGCTTCGCCGTGCCACGGTAACGATGATGAAGTGCGCGGCACATCTGTTCGCCTGCAATCTTCGTGGCCCCATAAAGATTGTTGTTTCGATAGGGATGATCCTCTGTCATCGGCTCCTCGACCGCGTCGCCGTAGACGGAGCCCGAGGAGGAGTAAACCAGCCGCTTGACGCCGTTGGCTGCGATCGCTTCAAGAACGTTAAACGTCCCCGCGATATTCACCTCGAAAGCGGCACGAGGGTAATCGTGGCAGTGGAGCAACCAGAGCCCGGCGAAGTGAAAGACTCCGTGAATGCCCTTCATTGCTGAGTCGAGAATGTCCCGGTGCAAGATATCGCCGCCCGGCGAATAGACGGACACGCGTGGATCGCGCAGGGCGGTCGCCAGATTCTCCTCGCGTCCACGGGAAAAGTTGTCGTAGACCAGAATCTCTTCGACGTCAGTCTTGACCAGCTCATCTACCGTGTGAGACCCGATCAGGCCCGCGCCGCCAATGACCAGTAAACGCTTGCCGCGAAGATCCATTTGGAGATGAGTTCTACGCGCCTGCCCGAACGCTAGGGTTGGCCGAAGTCATCAGGGAAGAACTCAGTCGAGCGCAGATGTGGCGTTGAGCAGCCTCGCCCACGTATGCATCCATCGGAAGACTGAGCACCCGCTCGGCGAGGTGCTCGGACACCGGAAACGGCCGCCAGTCGCCCAGCGCGGCATATGCCGGCTGCTTGTGCATGGGCACGGGGTAATGGATGGCGGTCGGGATCCCGGCCTCCTGCAGGGCCGCCTGGACACGTGGGCGCTCCGAAATGCGGACGGTGTACTGCGCATAGGCGCTCGTGCGATCCGGGCGCACGACCGGCACTTCCACCCGATCGCCGAGCGGCGCGAGCAGCTCGCCGTAGCGCGCCGCGATCTTCTGCCGCTGCTCCACCTCCCACTCGAAGCGCTCGAGCTTGGCGAGCACCACCGCGCACTGGATGGTGTCCATGCGGCCGCCGAGGCCGACGCGGGTGTGCACGTAGCGCTTCGACTGGCCGTGGACGCGGATCTCGCGGGCGGCGGTGGCGATCGCGTCGTCGTTGGTGAAGAGCGCGCCGCCGTCGCCGTAGCATCCCAGGGGCTTGGTCGGGAAGAAGCTCGTGCAGCCGATGGTCGAGAGATTGCAGCTCTTGCGGCCCTTGTAGATGGCGCCGAAGCTCTGGGCGGCGTCCTCGATCACCGGGATGCCGTGGCGCGCGGCGATCGCGTTGATCTCGTCCATGTCGCACGGCTGGCCGTAGAGCGACACCGGCATGATCGCGCGGGTGCGCGGCGTGATCGCGGCCTCGAGCTTCGTGACGTCGAGGTTGCAGGTGTCGGGCTCGACGTCGACGAAGACGGGCTTGGCGCCGACGAGCGCGATGACCTCGGCGGTGGCGATGAACGAGAAAGGCGTGGTGATCACCTCCTCGCCGGGCTTGACCTCGATCGCCATCAGGGCGATGAGCAGCGCTTCGGTGCCGGAGGCGACCGTGACGCAGTGCTTCGACCCCGTGTACGCCTGCAGCCGCTCCTCGAGCTCCTTGACCTCCGGACCCAGGATGAACTGGTGGTGGTCGAGGACCTTCTGGATGCGTGCGTTGATCGAGTCGCGGAGCGCCGCGTACTGCGTCGCGAGGTCGTGCATCGGGATCGCCATCTTCATGCCTCCGGGACGCAGGCGCCGCCTGCCAGTCGGTAGCTGCG
>CAZNBS010000165.1:0-11187 GCA_964570955.1 uncultured Burkholderiales bacterium
CACGGGCTGAGCCGTCTTGATCTCGGCGCCCTCGCGGCCCTCGAAATCGAACACGGCGTCGTCGATGAGGAGCTTCAGGTTCGCGCACTCCTCGGCCGACAGGGACAGCCCGGCGGCGGAAGCCGGGCGGGCGGGGATGTTCAGGCTGCAGCAGACGATGACGGCAGCAAGCAGCGGCTGGACGCGCGACAAGGAGGTGCGGGTCACTGTTGTTCTCGTTCTGTTTGCGGCGATTGTAACCGGCCCAGGGCGCGGCTTCATGACCACGCTGTCATGGCGAGCGAGGCGAGGATTCCTCGAGTGCTCGACCAGGGCATTGCAGGCGAAGGAAGACATCCCACCGAAATCTGCCCCGGCACCCGCGATGGCGCGGCGGCGCGAACCGGCGCATGATGGCGCATTACCACCAACGAGGGGGGAGACATGGCCATCCGGATCGGAGTTCGCACCCTCGCGCTGCTGGTCGGCCTCGGCCTGGCGCTTCCCTCTTTCGCCGCCAAGTTGCAGGGCGACTACGAGCAGGTCGGTACCAGCTTGTTCGAAAAACTGAGCTTCCGCTCGGGCAGCAAGGTGCACGTGACCTTCATGGGCATGACCAAGGTCGGCACCTTCGAGGTCGACGGCAAGGAAGTGCTCATCACGATCGGGAACGAGACCAACGTCTTCACCATCGACGCCAAGGGCTGCGTGGTCGGCGGCGGACCGCTCGGCACCTACTGCAAGGGCGGCGGGGAGGCCGCGGCGGCGCCGGCGACGAAGCCGAACCAGGACGCCGCGAAGCCCGCACCGGCCGCGCTGGCGGGCAAGTACCGGGCGGGCGACGACAAAGTCCATCTCACGCTGGATTTCATGCCGCAGGGCAAGGTTCGCATCCTCGTCGGCGGAACGCAGACACCGTCCGATGCGCGCGATGCGACCTTCACGATGCGCGGCAACCAGGTGACCGTCTCCGACCCGGACGGCGGCGCGCCGCTGGTGCTCGTCCGCACCGGCAATACGCTAGAGGGCGCGCCCGAGGGCGAGACGATGAAGATGAAGTTCGTGAAGCAGTAGCGCGCCGTCCTGCAGGGCCGGGCGATCGGCCTGCGCCGCCCCGGTCCGGACCCCTCTGCCGCCCCCTCCTGCCCCCGGGGCACGGCCTCCGGCGCCTGCGCGCCGGACACGTTCCCCTTGTGTTCGGCCGCGAAAAGGCGCAGCCTCAGCCAATCGGTTCAGTCGGCTTCGCAGCTTCCCCAGGGCCGAATGGTTTCGGCCGACTTGCATTGTCTGGGGTATACAGGAGGTAGATTTATGAAGCCATCTCGAGAGCCATACGGCAGGCGCGCCTGCGCCTTCACCGACGGATTCACACTCACCTATCCTCCCGAAGCAGGTTCCGGCGACGCCCCGCCACGGGTGCTGCGCTTCGACCAGGACTGGTGTGCGCATTTCGCCCCACAGATCTCTTCGCGGGACAGCACCCATCGCCTCTCGTCCTCGCACGCACGCGACTCGGACTTGGTCAAGCGCAAGCTATGGCGATGAACCCGGCGGTGCCTGAGCAAGCATGGTAATCCGGTTCAGTGCCCCGAGCCGTGGCAGCCGCAGCTCGGACACGTACAAGCGGCAGGCGGAACATTGGCGTCAAGCTTACGCCCAGGCGGCGACGCTAGCCGAGTCGTTCCCAAAGGTCGAGGAGCTGCTCATCGCCTCCTCGTTCACCGACCCGATCAATCTCGGGCACTACTCGGCCAGGACGCACAGCATTTATCCCGCAGCCAAGGCCTTCTTCGGGCTGCCGTGCCCCCGCACGCTCTGCCTGGACGGCGGCTTTCACCTGGACGAGATCGTGAAGAAGCTGTTGAAGACCGGCGAGGTCAGTGCGACGGGGTCGCTCGTGTGCCCCGGCCACATGGAACCGCCGGACGATCAGCCGGTGCCGTGCGGACTGCGCATGGACTACCGGATCGACGTGCGCTACGCGCCGCGATCGAAGCGCTGAAACAACGCGGGCCCCGCGAGGGGCCCGCCGTATCCGTGCATGGCACGCCTCACGCGCGGCCCATCTTGCCGTCGACAATGACCGCCTGGCGGGTTGAGCCCATCGGCGCGGCCAGGTCCTTGGCGTAGACGCTGCTGCGCCCCTGCACGGCGGACATGACCTTCGAGGACATCTGCACGCTCGCGCCCGGCTGGGCGTACACGCTGTCGCGGCCCGCGGCGAAGGTGTTGGCGGACGCGGCGATCGCAGCAACGAACAGAATGGTTTTGGCGTTCATGGTTCATCTCCTGAGCTGGGTTGAGTGGGTGAATCCGTCCGAACCGACTGTGGTTTTCGTGTTCAGCACGGTGCCCACTCTACGCACCTCAGGTAACCCGCCGTTGTCGCCGGCGAAACAGATTGTATGAGCGTGTAACCGGGATGTTTCCGGCGGCGCGCTCGCCCGGCGGCTAGGCCTGGTCGGGCGGCAGCAGGATCGACTCGACCCTGCATCCCACGGCGCGCACGGCCAGCCGCAACTGCTGCGGCACCACGCGCGTGGGGTCGAACAGGACGTGCGCACTGGGCTCGCTGTCCGACACTTCCACGCTGCGCACGCCCCGAATCGACTCCAGGGCACTGCGCACGCTGGTTCGCCTCATGGCGCCGTCGAGGCCGTCGATGCGCAGCGACGCCGCCTCGCAGGCACGTTCTCTTTCATACATGGTGTCCCCTCCATGCCACTGCTTACTGTAGAAACGACACGGACGCTCGATTCGGCGTCGCATCACTGGATGTAACCTGATTACTTTTGCACGCGCGTGACAGAGCGCGCATTGACGCAGCGCAAGTCCAGTGCAACTCACGCACCCGGCCGCGAGAGTGATTTCGATCGTCGGAGTCGTTCCGTCCGGCGGTGTCGTCCTGTCCCACGGTGTCATCCCGAAGACGCAGTGACGGATGCCCGCTCTGCAGCGTCCACCCCGAGGATTCCTCGCATCCGCTCGGAATGACACCGGTGGGTTTCGAAGGTCCCTCGCCGCAGCACCGGCTCGCCTGCGGTGTCATCCCGAACGCGGTGACGGATTCGCGCTCTGCAGCGTCCACCCCGAGGATTCCTCGGGTTCGCTCGGAATTACACGTGGGTTTGTCGGGATCCCCTTCCTCGCTCAACGCGACACCGCTGCGTGGCAGCCGCCCTCACCTTCCCGGTGCCCGTTGGTACCCGGGCATGACAGGCACACCCCCCGTCCGGGAACGCCACTTGCACGGGACCGCCACGCACGCCGGAGCATGCGGGAGAAAGTGCCTCCCGTTCACGCCCCGTGCGACGCGCGTGCATTTCGCCGGGCATTCCCCGGTATCGACCATGGAGACCGAACTCATGAAGAAGACCTTGATCGCCATCGCACTGTCGTTCTTTGCCGGCACCGCGCTCGCCGCCGACGTGAAGGGCGAGTTCAACAACGAATGCGCCTACGGCATGTCGTTGGGCAAGCACGTGAAGACCGACTGCTCGGTTCGCGAGGAAATCGGCGGCAAGACCTACTGCTTCAGCAGCGAAGAAGCGAAGAGCAAGTTCATGTCCGACGCCGAGGCCAATCTGGAGAAGGCGCAGGAGCAGTTCGGCCGGATGTGATCGGCTGAATCACAGCGCTCGTTCCTGCGCGTGACGTTGTAAGCTACGCGCCTCCTGCTCGACTCGTCGGCGACAGCCGACAGGAGGTGCGTAGTGTTCCGCTCTTTCTTCCTCGTCGTCCTCGTGCTGTCGGCACTGTGCAGCGCGCCGGCCCTGCACGCGCAGGACGAGCTCCAGTATCAGCGACGCGCCAATCGATTCGAGGGCATCAAGCCCAAGCCCGTGTCGGGCTTCGACGTCGAGTTGTTGGCGGCCCAGATCGACTATCGCGAACCGTCCCCCGCCCTTGGGGAACGCCTGCGCGCGCGTTTCTATCTCGACCGACAGCGTCCCGTCAGCCTGGTCGTTCGGGAGCTGGACTACAAGCACTACTACTGGCTCGACCGGGTGGAGCCGAGTCAGGCCTGGCGCACCGGTTTCGGCAACGTTTTCGAGTGGCCGACCGGCGAGGTCCTCAAGCAACTGCGCGATCTGCAACCCTACGATTTGGGCGTGGTCGCGCGGCTCGACAAGACGGCGCCAAGCGCGGACGAGACGGTCGCGCCGGTCCTGCTGTACCAGTCCAGTCCGCCGTCGACCGCGAAGTCCTATGTCTTCTACTTCCGGCTGCGCGAGGAGTCGGTGGTGCGGGCGGCGATCTACCCCGAAGCCGGTCAGCAAGCGCTCTTCTCGCAGAACTTCGGACGCCAGGCGGGTGGGCGTCCATTCTCGGTGAAGTGGCAGGCCGACCAGGCACCCGCCGGGCGCTATCGCCTGGTGCTGCGGGGTTTCGTCAGCAGCACGAACGACCCGATCGTGCAGGTGGTGCGGTTCTATCATCAGCCGCGGGTGGAGGGATAGCAGCCACGCGAGTGCGCGTGCGGTCGCCCGACGCCTGATGGTGTCAATTCGAACGTCGCAAGACTTCTCGGGGTGGACGGTGCAAAGCGAGGATCCGTACGGGGCCGAGGGTTTGACGTGCGGCATGGGACGTGTACGGCACGAGCGTGTGACGCACCTGCCGCGTGACGGCACGAGGGTGTGACATCCACGCGCGTGACGGCACGACGATGTGACGCCGCCGACCGGCGACGGCGCTAGGGTGTGACGGCGCCACCGGGCGACAGGCACGACGCTGACACGCAGCCCATGACGTGCGCCGGTCCAACGGCGTCATTCCGAGCGAAGCGTCAGCGCAGAGAGGAATCCTCGGGGTGGACGCTGCACCGAGGATTCACCTAGCCTCCCTACTCCACCACCTCCAACTTTCCCCCGCTGTGCGCGCGCTCGCGTGCCACGCGCTCGATCAACGCCATCGCGGTCGAGTCCTTGAACGACACGCGCGACAGATCCAGCGTCGTCACGGCTTCCGGATGCGCGTGCAGGTGCTTCGCCAGCGGATCGATCGAGGCGTAGAACAGGTTGCCGCTCACATTGATGTGCTCGGTCTCCCCGGTATGCGAGATCGTCAGGCGCAGCTTCGAGGCGCTCGCCACGAAGAAGATCACGGAGGCGACCACCGCGACCAGGATGCCGGTCTCGAGGCCGATGAACAACACGGTGAACAGCGTGATCGCGAACACCGGCCCGTCCACGCGGTTGAGCATCGGGTGGATCTCGCGCACCTGGATCATGCCGATGCCAACCAGCACCATGACGCCGGCGACGACCGCCATCGGCAGGTAGGTCAGCACCGGCCCCAGCAGCCAGGCGAGCAGCACCACGGCGATAGCCGCGACGAGGCCGGACAGGGGCGTGCGTGCGCCCATCTCCAGCGCCACCGCGGTGCGATTGAAGCTGCCCGATCCGGCAAAGCTGGAGAAGAACGGGCCCAGCGTGTTGGACATTCCCTGCGCGAACACTTCCTTGTGCAGATCGACGTTCGGGGTGACGGTTGCCTTCAGATCGCGCGCGATGACCAGCGACTGCGCAAGTCCGAGCACGGCGATGGCGACGCCCGCGCCGATCGCGTGCTCGAGGAACAACCAGTGTGGGGGTCCGAGCACCGGGACCTGCACCGGCAATGCGGCGATGGTGATGTGTCCGAGCAGTTCCAGGTCGGACGCGATCGGACCGACCCAGCCGTAGATCGCCCCGCCCACCGCACTGCCGATCAGCACGGCGAGCGCGATGTAGCTGCGCCGCCAGCGCTTGCGCAGGAGCAGACCCGCGACCACGGTCACGACACTGACCGCGGCGGCGTGCGGGTTCACCAGATCGCGCCAGCCGCCGAGGATGATGAAGTACTTCTCGTAGAGGAACTTGGTGATCATCGGCGCCATGCCCGTCGCGCCCTCGAGCGCGGAGGAGATCAGCCATACGCCCACACCGACCTTGATCGCGACGATCGCCGCCGGACTGAGATAGCGGAACAGCGCGCCGCCGCGCACGAGCCAGATCAGCAGCTGAATCAGGCCGACCATCAGGCTCAGTGCCAGCACCAGCTCGGTGTACAGCGGCGATCCGCGCCCGGCGAACGGGATCACCGTGAGGCCGATGAGGATCGATACCGCGGTGTTCGGTCCGCCCACCATCGGCGAGTTGCCCAGCAGGCTCGCGAAGAAGCCGACGAACACCGCGCAATACAGGCCGTACTCGGGTGCCACACCGGTGACGTAGGCGAACGTGATCGCCTGCGGGATCACCAGCAGCGCACCGATCAGCCCCGACACCAGTTCGTGACGCACGTTCACCCGGCGCCACCACGAGAAGTCGGGAAGCGCCTCGCGCAGCAGGCTCACGCGCTCACCGGATCAGGGGTTGGTGCCACCGAACAGACGGGAGAGTCCGTGGTAGAGCTCCTCGGCAAGCTTCTTGAGCTTGCCTTCGCGTGGGTCGAACGGGCGATGCTGGATGCGCAGGAAGGCGGCGACGTCGAGCGCCTGCTGGTGCGTCAGGCTGCGCTCCATGCCGCGCGGCATGTTGGCCCAGATGAACCCGGCCAGCCGCGGCACGTCGTTCATGCCCGATCCAGCGTTGTAGGACTGGAAGCCCCACACCGGCGGAATCTCGCCCATGCCCGCGCCATCGGCACCGTGACACACGGCGCAGGTCTGCTTGTACAAGGCCTGACCGCGCGCCGGATCGGGATCGGCACCCGTGTCCGGAAGGGTCGGCACGCCCCAGCCCTCGGGCGGCGTGCCGATCGGCTTGCCGTAGGACAAGTAGCTGATGTAGGCGGAGACGGCCAGCACTTCCGGCGCCTCTTCGGGCGGCATGATCCCGCTCAGGCTGTAGAGGAAGCAGTCGCGGATGCGGCGCTCGAGGGTGTTGCGCACGCCGTTCTTCGCCCGCCACTTGGGATAGACGCCGGCGACGAACAGCGGGAAGCCGTCCGCCTTCGTGCCCCCGTCCAGGTGGCAGCTCGCGCAACGCAGCTTGTTGCCCGCATAGCGCGGCGCGTAGCGGTTGCTGTCCATCACGATGTTGTAGCCGAACAGCACGTTCGCTTCGTAGTCGTCGAGCACCGCGCGCTGCTGCAGCTCCTCGATGGTGGGACGTGCCGCGGCGGGGAGGGTCGACAGCAACAGCGCGACCGCGCCGGCTGCCGGAACCAGCCATCTCTTCATGCCGCAGGTCTTCTCGAGGTGAGGGCGCGCAGACATGGACATCGCCCGCGCGCCCCGGCTCGCCGGCGGTCAGCCTGCGTAGATGTAGGAGGCGCCACGCTCGCCCAGACCCTGACACGCCACCACACCCGAGGGCGCATGCGCGACGCCGGGCAGGAAGTTCGCATTCCAGTCGGCCATCACGTCTTCGTGCTTGAGCCCCATCGCCTTGGCGACGACACCACTGTAGTGGAACACCGCCATGTCACACGCAATCGGCTTCACACCGCGTTCGATCAACTTCTGCAGCGCCATGTCCGGCAGGAATTCGGCGGGCATGTCGACGTAGAACGGGTGGCGCACCGCCGCCTGGCCGGTCTTGTGGTCGTCGATCTTGAACACCTCGCCCAGCTTGTACTTGCTCCACGCGGCATCACCCAGCGCGAACGGGATCGCGTTGTGCCGCAACACCATCGCCACGCCCATGTCGCCTTCGCTCATCCCATATGCCTTCGGCGCGGTGAACAGGTAGACCCAGGCCCAAGCATTGCACATTCCCCCGCCCGGTTCGCGAACATCGAGGGTGACCTTGTGCGTGCCCGGAATGCTGTCGAGCCACTGCGTGAAGGGCGTGGAGGGTCCGGTCGCCGCCCTGGCGGACGGCGCGGCCGCGGCAAGGCCGAGGGCAGCGGCAGCGGCGGTGAAACCGAGAAAACCGCGACGGTCGAACTCGTTCGATTCATCCATGCCTACTTCTCCTCTGGTTGATGAGACAACTGGATTATTGTTGTGACAGAAGGCCCACGCAGTGAGGTGGGAATCTTAGCAAGCGGCTTGGGGTCTTGCCTGTTCCGGTCGCGCCTCTAGGCTTGCGCGGTCCCGCCGGCGCGGCTCAGGCGCCGGCAGATCGCCTCCACATGCCGGTGGTCCGTTCCACAGCAACCGCCGACCACCGCGAGACGCGGCAGCGCGGCATGCAGTTCGACGTACTGCTGCCCCATTTCGATGGGATCGCCGTCGTCCAGGACGGTGCTCTCGTCCAGTTCGGCGTGACTGCTGCGAGAGGCGTTGGCGCGCACTCCGCGGATGCGCTCGCGCCAGCCGGCTTCGCCCGGATCCCGGCGTTCATCGGGATGCCCAAGCACGTGCGCGAAGTGCGTGGGGTGCGCACAGTTGATCATGTAGTACGCCGGATAGGCGCCGGTCGCCTCGTCGGTGCGCGTGATCGCCTCCTGCAGCGTATCGCCGGTCGGCAGCCGGCCGTCGGTCTCGAGCGTGAACGAGATGACCACCGGCATCCCGACGTCCCGCGCGGCCAGCACGACGCCTTGCGCCTCCTCGACGTAGTTGATCGTGAACGCGGACACCAGATCAGCGTCGGTGTCGGCGAACGTGCGGATCTGCGCGCCGTGGTAATCGCGCGCCTCGCGCGCGCTCATGCGCGCATCGGCGCGGTAGCCGTCGCCGCGTGGTCCGATGCAACCGCTCACGACGATCGGTGTGGCGGGGGTTTCGAACTCATCGCGCAGTGCGACCAACATGTCGATCGCACGCCGGTTCATGTCCGCCAGTGATGCGGCATCGTAGCCGAGCTTCGCCCCCCACTCGGGATTCGCGCGCCAGGTGGGCGCCTCGAGCACGATGCCCAGTTGGTGCTTGCGCGCCATCTCGAGGTACTGCAGATAGTAGTCGGCCAGCCGCTGCGTGCCGGCTTCGCTCTTCAGCAACGGGAACGACGCGAAGGCGGGCAGTTCCATCCCGTCGTGAAAGATCAGTGTCGTCTCCAGGCCGCCATCGGTCATGAACAGACGGTCGGCAAGGTGGGGCAGCGTGCGGGGATGGGTCATCATGCGGGGCTCTCGGAAGCGTAATGGGACGGATGCGAGATCGGCTGCGTGCCGGATGCCACCCTCGGAAGTGCCATCCACGGTGACGCGCGGTCCTCGCTCTCGAGTCCGTACGGTACGCCGCCACCGTATCGCCGAGGTGTCCGCTTCGAAACAGAATGTTTCGGTTGGTAACAGGTCTGGCGCATGCCCAGGCGCGGTGCACGGCGCGGTGCGATGTTCCATCGCAGTGCAGCAAGAGACGCGTGCAGCACGTGCGCATATCGCGCTAGTGCAATGAATCGCTTCGCGAAACTCAGCACACGACTACGCTGCACGGCGTGGCCTTCGGTTTGCAATAGCGCGCGACGGGACATTTCGTCCCGGCAGAACCCCTTCACTCGAACCGCACAGGGAGCATCATGTCCGAGCGCACGCCTGCACAAGCACCTAGCCACGCCACACCCGCTTCCCCGGCCGTCGCCGCGGATCCGTCGCGGCGCAACTTCCTCACCGGCGTCGCTGCCACCGGCGCGGCGGCGTTGGGCAGCATGACGGCCGCCTCGCTGGCGCACGCCGACACGGCGATGAAGCGCACGACGCTTGCGCACGTGCACATCGGCGCGAGTGCCGAGACCGTGCACTGGGGTTACTTCAGCAGGAGCCTGAAGCCGTTGGTGACAGTGAAATCGGGCGACTTCGTCACCATCGAGACGCTTACGCACCACGCCAACGACGACGCGCTGCGCATGGTGCAGGGCGACCCCGGCGCCGAGAGCGTGTTCCACTGGGACAGCAAGCGCAAGGGTGTGAACCGGCGCGGCGCCGGGGCGATGGACGCCTCCCTGTTCGGGCGCGGAGCCGGCGAGGGTCTGGGCGTGCACATCTGCACGGGGCCGGTCGCCGTGGATGGCGCCGAGGAAGGCGACGTGCTCGAGGTGCGCATCCTGGACGTGAAGCCGCGGCCCAGCGGGAACGTGCAGTTCAAGGGCAAGAGCTTCGGCAGCAACGCCGCCGCCTGGTGGGGCTTCCACTACAACGACATGATCGAGGAGCCAAAGAAGCGCGAGGTGATCACGATCTACGAGGTGGATGCCAGCGGCGAGCGCGATTACGCGAAGGCGCTCTACAACTTCCGCTGGACGCCGCAGACGGATCCCTTCGGCGTGGTGCACAAGACCATCGACTACCCGGGCGTGCCGGTCGACCACGCCACGATCAAGGAGAACTGGGGCGTGCTGAAGAACGTGCGCATCCCCATCCGGCCGCACTTCGGCGTGATGGGACTGGCACCGAAGGAGGCCGAGATGGTCGATTCCATTCCGCCCAGCTACACCGGCGGCAACCTGGACAACTGGCGCATCGGCAAGGGCGCAACGATGTACTACCCGGTGGCGGTGAAGGGCGCGCTATTCTCGGTGGGAGATCCGCATGCGTCGCAGGGCGATTCCGAGTTGTGCGGCACCGCCATCGAGTGCTCGCTGACCGGCACCTTTCAGCTGATCCTGCACAAGAAGGCGGCCCTGGCCGGCACGCCTCTGGAAAACCTGAGCTATCCGCTGCTGGAGACGCAGACGGAATGGGTGCTGCACGGGTTCAGCTTCCCGAACTATCTAGCGGATCTTGGGGAAAAGGCGCAGTCGGAGATCTACGGCAAGTCGTCCGTCGACCTGGCGCTGCGCGATGCTTTCCGCAAGATGCGTCACTTCCTCATGACCACGCAGGGCCTGAGCGAGGACGAGGCGGTGTCGCTGATGTCGGTGGGCGTGGACTTCGGCGTGACGCAGGTGGTCGACGGCAACTGGGGCGTACACGCGATCGTGAAGAAGAACCTGTTCGGTAGTGCAGAGGGGTGACGGCATGCGGTGAACGTGCCACGGTGTCACTCCGAAGGCAGCGAGCACGCCGCGCGATGACCGACGGTGTCATTCCGAACGCAGCTTGCCCGCCGCGCGATGACCGACGGTGTCATTCCGAACGCAGTGAGGAATCCTCGCCCTGGACGCAGCAAAGCGAGGATCCCTCGGCCTCGCCTCGGGATGACACCGTGGGAGACTGGACGCGTACGACCTACCAACAGTCACTTCAAACGCAGTGAGGAGTCCTCGCCGCGCGATGACCGACGGTGTCATTCCGAAGCGGTGAGGAACTTTCGCCGCGCGATAACCCACTGTGTCATTCCGAACGCAGTGAGGAATCCTCGCCGTGCGATAACCAACGGTGTCATTCCGAACG
>CAZNBS010000166.1:0-11167 GCA_964570955.1 uncultured Burkholderiales bacterium
CGATGGGGCACGACGGCATGCTCTACTCGCTGCCGAGCCGCGTGCTGATCGCCGACTCGGTCGAGTTCTTGGTCAACGCCCACTGCGCCGACGCGCTGGTGTGCATCTCGAACTGCGACAAGATCACGCCCGGGATGCTGATGGCGGCAATGCGGCTGAACATCCCCGTGGTGTTCGTCTCGGGCGGCCCGATGGAAGCCGGCAGGACGAAACTCTCCGCGCACCGGATCGACCTGATCGACGCGATGGTGATGGCGGCCGACGAGAACGTGTCGGACGACCAGGTGGCCGAAGTGGAGCGTTCGGCCTGCCCGACCTGCGGCTCCTGCTCCGGGATGTTCACCGCCAACTCGATGAACTGCCTCACCGAGGCGCTCGGGCTCGCGCTCCCGGGCAACGGCACGCTGGTGGCCACCCACGCCGACCGCGAGCAGCTCTTCAAACGCGCGGGCCGCCTGATCGTCGAGGTGACCCGGCGCTACTACGAGCAGGGCGACGAGCGCGTGCTGCCGCGCGCGATGGGTTTCGAAGCGTTCGAGAACGCGATGGCGCTCGACATCGCGATGGGCGGATCGACCAACACCATCCTGCACCTGCTGGCGGTCGCGCAGGAGGCTGGCATCGACTTCACGATGAAGGACATCGACCGGCTGTCGCGCCTGGTGCCGCAGTTGTGCAAGGTCGCGCCCAATACGCCCGAGTACCACGTCGAGGACGTGCACCGCGCCGGAGGAGTCATGGCGATCCTGGGCGAACTCGAGCGCGCCGGCCGGCTGCACACCGGCGTGCCGACGGTGCACAGCCCAACCCTGAAAGACGCGCTCGAGCACTGGGACCTGATGCGCAGGCCGTCCGACGAAGTGCAGACCTTCTTCCGCGCAGGTCCGGGCGGCGTGGCGTCGCAGACGGCCTTCAGCCAGAGCGCGCGCTGGCCCTCGCTCGACACCGATCGCGCCCGCGGGTGCATCCGCTCGGTCGCGCACGCCTACTCGCAGGAGGGCGGCCTGGCGATCCTGCACGGCAACGTCGCGCCCGACGGCTGCGTGGTGAAGACCGCCGGCGTCGACGATGCGCTGCTCGTGTTCGAGGGCCCCGCCTGCGTGTTCGAATCCCAGGACGAAGCCGTCGAGAAGATACTCGGCAACCGGGTTAGCGCCGGCGACGTGGTCGTGATCCGCTACGAGGGCCCGAAGGGCGGCCCGGGCATGCAGGAGATGCTGTACCCGACCTCGTACATCAAGTCGAAGGGCCTGGGCAAGGCCTGCGCGCTGCTCACCGACGGGCGCTTCTCCGGCGGCACCTCGGGCCTGTCGATCGGTCACGTTTCGCCCGAAGCGGCCTCGGGCGGTGCGATCGGGCTGGTGCGCAACGGCGATCGCATCCGCATCGACATCCCGAACCGCCGCATCGACGTGCTGGTCGCCGACGACGAACTCGCACGGCGCCGCGCAGCGCAGGACGCGAAGGGATGGAAGCCGGCCGAGCCGCGCAGGCGTGCGGTGTCGGCCGCGCTGAAGGCCTACGCGAAGCTGGCGATGTCGGCGGACAAGGGAGCGGTGCGCGACCTGTCGCAGCTGGATTGAACCAGCACGGCGGCCTGTCCGGGACCGGATCCGCACACGCAAGACGCTGCGATGACCGACCCGGTGCTGCGCAGCGACCCTTCGCCCAGGCCTCGGTCAGTGTCGGCTTCACAGCTCGATGCGGCCTGTCTGGTCCATGCAATCAGCCCGATCCTTTGGCTGCCCCAGGCAGCATTGATTGCCATGGGCGTGTCACGGCTGCAAAGTGGCGCAGGCCTGGCCGCCGTCTCGTGGCTTGCAGCCGGCATCGTGCTCGCGGGTGCGCTGCGTGCCTCGCTCGAAGCCTGGAGTGCCGGACGCATGTTCCACACGGCGCGCGAGCGCCTGAGTCAATGGCGTGTGCATGCAGTTGCTGCCCTGGCTGCGCGCTCTCCACTGGATCGCGCCCGAGCGCACGCCGGCGCAGTCGCGAGCGCGCTGGCAGAGCAGGCCGACGCGATCCTTCCCTGGCAGACGCGCTATCACGGCGCCATGTGGCGCGTGCGCCTCATGCCCGTGCTGATACTGCTTCCGGTGGCCTGGTACTCGTGGGCCGCGGCAGCGGTGCTCATGCTGGCAGCCCCTCTCATTCCCGTGTTCATGGTAATCGTGGGCTGGCGGGCCCGCGCCGCCAGCCAGGCACAGTGGCTGCAGATGGGCAGCATGAACGCTTTCCTGCTCGATCGCCTGCGCGGCCTGCCGACGCTACGCGCACTGGGCAGTACGGAGGCCACCGCGCGCCGCCTGCGGGCCAGCGCCGAAGACCTGCGCCAGCGCACCATGCGCGTGCTGCGCATCGCGTTCCTGTCTTCGGCGGTGCTCGAGCTGTTCGCGGCACTGGGTGTCGCGATGGTCGCGGTCTACGTCGGGTTCCACCTGCTGGGGCACCTGGATTTCGGTGCCTGGGGGCAGCGTCTCAGCCTGGGGCAAGGGCTGTTCATTCTGTTGTTGGCGCCAGCCTTCTTCGAACCCTTGCGAGAGCTGGCTTCCGTCTGGCATGACCGGGCTGCCGGCATCGCGGCGATGGAGGCCCTGGATCGGCTGCACGCACGTGGATTGCCTTTGCCGGACAGCGCGCACCACGCCTCGCCTTCGCCGCACGCATCGGCAGCGATGGCACCGCCGCGCGTCAGGATCGAGAACCTCACATTTGCGTTTGCCAGCGAAGCCCCGGTTTTCCGGAACTTCGCCCTGGACGTGAAGCCCGGGGAGCATGTCGCACTGATGGGCGGCAGCGGCGCAGGGAAAACGGTCCTGAT
Source organism: uncultured Burkholderiales bacterium (assembly GCA_964570955.1). Taxonomy (GTDB): domain Bacteria; phylum Pseudomonadota; class Gammaproteobacteria; order Burkholderiales; family SHXO01; genus SHXO01. The sequence continues at coordinate 2,822 of CAZNBS010000166.1, forward strand.
ATCGCTGATTGCCGGGCTGCTGCCAGCTTCGGAAGGTCGCATCGAAATCGGCGGGGAGGCATTGACCGCGGCCTCGGCGCGGCGCTTGCGTGAGCGCATGTGCTGGATGGCGCAACGCCCGCACGTGTTTTCCGGATCGCTCGAGCGCAACGTGTCCCTCGGACGCGTGGCGGTGGAGAACACGCAGGTGCGCCAGGCGATCGAGTGGGCACGGCTCGACAAGGTAGCGCAAGCGCACCCCGGCGTCTCGCTGGGTGAAGGTGGAACGGGCCTGTCGGGTGGCGAAATTGCGCGTTTGGCCCTGGCGCGTCTGATGGCCGCACCGCATGCCGATCTGCTGCTTGCAGACGAACCGACCGCACACCTGGACACGGAAACCGCCGAACAGGTGATCGAGTCTCTCGTGGCCCTGGCCCAGGGGCGTACCCTGATCGTGGCGACACACGATCCCGCGCTTGCGGCGCGCATGGACCGCGTCATACAGCTGTCGGCGGTTGCCGATGCCCCGGAGCGCATCCAGGGAGGATGGCATGGCGCGTAGAGCGGCCGCGGCCGTATCGGCCCTGCTGCCCGCGGTGCGAGCCACGCTTGCCGGATCCTCGCGCCGCATGGTGCTGGGTGCTGCGTTGGCGGCATTGACCGTCCTGGCGGGCATGGGTCTGCTCGGCCTGTCGGGATGGTTCATCGCCGCAACAGCGATCGCGGGCCTGCAGCTCGCCAGCGCCCTGGCGTTCGACATCTTTGCGCCGTCGGCCGGCATCCGCCTGCTGGCAATCGCGCGCACCGCTTCGCGCTATGGCGAGCGTCTCGTCACGCACGATGCAACGCTGGCCACCCTGGCGCAACTGCGCGAACGCATCTTCCGAAGCTGGGCGCGCGCAGGGAACATCCAGGACCTGCTGCGCCGCCCGGCCCGCGCGTTGTTTCGCCTGACCGGCGACCTCGATGCGCTGGAGTCCTTCTATCTTCGCCTGCTGGTGCCGGCCGGCGCGGCGCTGGGCGCGGCAATCCTCGGCACCGTGCTGCTCGGCGCCATGGCGCTCTGGTTCGGCATCGCGCTGGGCGTCTGGTTACTGGTCCCCGGCGCTGCGGTGACTGCCGTAGTGCTTCGCCGCTCCCGAGTACCCGCCGCACGACGCGCTCTGCTCACCGAGCGTCTGCGCGCCCAGGCTGTCGATCTGGTATCCGGCCAGACCGAGCTGGTCATGGCCGGACGCCTGGCTGGCCAGTGCGCTGCGCTCGAGCGCACCGATCGCCGCCTGGCGCGTGCCGATCGGCTTCTACACCGCCTGGACGTGTCCGCTGGTGCCGTCTACGACATCGCTGGCAGCCTCACCCTGGCCCTCGTGCTGCTGGGCGTCGGCGTGCTGGCCGACCAGGGCCGGCTCGGCACGCCTGGCGCGGCACTGGCACTGCTGATCGCGCTCACGGCGATGGAGCCGTTCGCGGCGCTGCGGCGAGGTGCTCTGGAGGCCGGGCGCACATGGCTGGCAGCGCGGCGCCTGTCGCCACATTGCGCCGATGACAATGCGGCGCCTCCGCCTGGCGCATCTCCCGAGGCAGGCTATGCGATCACCCTGCAGCGGGTATCCGTACGCTATCCGGACAGCCCCGTCGATGCCCTGCAGTCCGTTTCGCTGGCGCTGGTCTCTGGAACACGCGTCGCCGTCGTGGGCTCCAGCGGCGCAGGCAAATCGACACTCATGGCCGTGGTCGCAGGTGAACTGACACCGCGCGAGGGAATGATCCGTTCGCAGCCCCACGCCTGGCTGAGTCAACGCACCGATCTTTTCCAGGACAGCCTGCGCGACAACCTGCTGCTGGCCAGCCCCGAGGCCACTGATGCGTCGCTTTGGCATGCGCTCGAAGCGGCAGGCCTCGCATCCGGGATTCGCGGTCTGCAAGCCGGGCTCGACACCCGGCTCGGCGAAGGAGGACTTGGCTTGTCCGGCGGGCAGTTGCGCCGCCTGGCGCTGGCGCGCCTGCTGCTTCAACCCCATCCGCTGTGGCTGCTCGACGAGCCGACCGAAGGGCTCGATGCGGCGACCGCCAGGGACGTACTTGCGCGGCTCGACGCGCTGGGCGCTGGCCGGGCCTGGCTGATCGCCACCCACCTCCAGCGCGAAGCGGCACTGGCCGACCGTCTGCTGGTGCTGCGCGGCGGCCGCGTCGAAGCCGAGTATTCGCGCGGCAGCGCCGGCTTCGGAACCGCATTGGCCGCCTTGAGGCCCGACTGATTCATTCAGGCAGATACGATTCGATATCGATAGAGAAGACCCGCCATGGACTTCGACATCGTCAGCCTGTCGCGATTGCAGTTCGCGATCACGGCGCTCTACCACTTTCTTTTCGTTCCGTTGACGCTCGGCCTGTCGGTCCTGATCGCCATCATGGAGACGGTCTATGTGATGACGGGTCGGACCATCTGGCGCGACATGACCAGGTTCTGGGGCGTGCTCTTCGGCATCAACTTCGCCATGGGCGTGGCCACCGGCATCGTGATGGAGTTTCAGTTCGGCATGAACTGGAGCTACTACAGCCACTATGTCGGCGACATTTTCGGCGCACCGCTCGCTCTGGAGGGGTTGATGGCCTTCTTCCTGGAGGCGACCTTCGTCGGCCTGTTCTTCTTCGGCTGGGATCGTCTCTCCAAGGTGAAGCACCTGGTCGTCACCTGGTGCGTGGCGATCGGCTCGAACTTCTCGGCACTGTGGATCCTGATCGCCAACGGCTGGATGCAGAACCCGGTCGGCGCGCAGTTCAATCCGCAGACCATGCGCATGGAAATGACGGATTTCTTCGCCGTACTCACCAACCCGGTGGCACAGGCGAAGTTCGTGCACACCGTCTCCGCCGGCTACGTTACGGCCGCCATCTTCGTGCTCGGCGTCGCGGCCTGGTACCTGCACAAGGGCCGGCACCTGCACCTCGCCAGGCGCTCCATGACGGTTGCAGCGTCGTTCGGCCTCGCCTCCGCGCTGTCGGTCGTCGTACTGGGCGATGAGAGTGGCTACCTCTCCACCGAGCACCAGAAAATGAAGCTGGCCGCCATCGAGGCGATGTGGACGACAGAGCCCGCGCCCGCCGCGTTCACCGCGTTCGGCTTTCCTGACCAGAGCGCGCGAAAGACCCACTATGCAGTTCACATACCCTGGGTCATGGGGCTGATCGGCACACGCACGCTGACCACTGAAATCCCCGGTATCGACGATCTGGTTGCGCGCGCCGAGACGCACATCCGGGATGGCTTGGTGGCATACGATGCCCTGCAACGGATCCGTGCCGCCGGAAGCGCGGCCGGAGTGCCGCCCGAGGCGCAAGCGGCCTTCGAGGAGCACGGGCACACGCTGGGCTATGCGTTGCTGCTCAAGCCCTATGTCGATGACCCTCGCCAGGCCACGCCCGAGCAGATCGCCAAGGCTGCCCTGGACACCGTGCCGCAGGTGGCGCCGCTGTTCTGGTCGTTCCGCCTGATGGTCGGCCTGGGCTTTTTCTTCATCCTGCTGATGGGCGTCTTCTTCTGGCTGTCGGCACGACGCCGGCTGGATGCGTATCCGTGGCTGCTCAGGGTTGCCGTGTGGTCCATTCCTTTGCCCTGGATTGCCGCCGAGTGCGGCTGGATCGTGGCAGAGGTGGGGCGCCAGCCCTGGGTCATCGAAGGCGTCTTGCCGACGGCTGTGGCCGTCTCGAATCTCGGCGCCTCGACCGTCCTCCTCACGATCGCGGGCTTCGTGGCGATCTACACCGTCCTGCTCATCATCGAAATGAAGCTGATGCTCGAGGCGATCCGCAGGGGACCCGATGCCTCTACGTCGCCCGAGAACGCAGACCAGGCTACCGGCTCGGCCGACCTGGCCCCTGCGCGGTAACACCGAAAGGAGCTGGAACATGATCCTCCACGAACTCATCTCCTATGACGTGTTGCGCCTGATCTGGTGGGCGCTGCTTGGAGTGCTGCTGATCGGATTCGCGCTCACCGATGGCTTCGACCTGGGCATCGGCACGCTGCTGCCCTTCGCGGCACGCACCGACATCGAACGCCGCACCGTCATCAACACGATAGGCCCGGTCTGGGAAGGCAATCAGGTCTGGCTGATCCTGGGCGGCGGGGCCATCTTCGCGGCCTGGCCGCAACTCTACGCAGTGTCGTTCTCGGGCTTCTATCTGGCGATGTTCGCCATCCTGTTCGCACTCATCCTGCGTCCCGTCGCATTCAAGTTCCGCAGCAAGCGGGAAGAGCCGGCCTGGCGCAGCCGCTGGGACTGGGCCCTGTTCGTGGGAGGATTCGTGCCAGCGCTCATCTTTGGCGTGGCGATGGGCAACGTGCTGCAGGGAGTGCCCTTCCGGATCGCGGACGACATGCAGATCTTCTATGACGGATCGTTCTTCGGTCTGCTCAATCCCTTTGCCCTGCTGTCCGGCCTGGTGTCCGTCGCGATGCTGGTCATGCACGGGGCCGCCTGGCTGCAACTCAAGACCTCGGGCGTCCTCGCCGAACGAGCGCGCGGTTTCGGCATCGTGGCGGCGCTGCTCACCATGGTGCTGTATGCGGTGGCGGGCGTCGTGCTGGCCAGCTTCGTGACAGGCTATGCAATCACGAGCGAAATCACGACTACCGGCGCATCGAACCCCCTGCTCAAGACCGCTGTGGCGCAAGGCGGCGCATGGTTTGCCAACTACACATCGCGCCCCGCACTGTGGGTGGTGCCGGGGTTGGGCCTGGTGGGCCCGATGATCGCGGCGATCGCCCTGGCCGCCCGGCGGCCGCTGGCTGCACTGCTCGCAGGAGGCACGGGCATCGCGGGGATCATCACCAGCGTGGGCGTCTCCATGTTTCCGTTCATCCTGCCTTCATCGATCGATCCCTCGGTCAGCCTGACCGTGTGGGATTCCTCATCGAGCCATCTCACGCTGTTCATCATGCTCGTTTCGACCGTCATTTTCATGCCGCTCATCCTGGCCTATACCAGTTGGGTGTTCTCCGTCCTGCGCGGCAAGGTCGACCCGGATGCCATTCAGGAAGGCAAAGGCCATGCGTACTGATCCATACGCTTTCATTCACAGGACAGGACATTGACCATGTGGTACTTCGCCTGGATTCTCGGCTTGTCCCTGGTGGCTGCCTTTTCCGTTCTCAATGCGATGTGGTTCGAGTTGATGGAAGACGACGCGGTCGGCCGCGACCGGCTGGAGCCGCAAAAGCGCTGATCCGGCCTGCGCGACCGGACCCGAGGCGTGCCCATCGCGAGTTCGATCGCCGAAATCCGCCACCCTATGCTGCCTGGGGGCGAAACCGCTGCCGTGGGCATGGGTCGCGCCGCCAGTCTCGTCGATCGCGTGCGCGAAGGGTTCAGGAGCCTCCGAGATCGGTCTTGCGACATCCCCCACAGGGATCCATCGCGGCCTATCGACTCTTCGCATGCGATCTCTGATGCGCGCGCAGACGATGCTCCACGAGGAGAAAAAGCGGCGTTGACGCTTGAACAGGTCGACGTCAAGTGCCACGATCAATGGTTGGTCCGGTACGGGCCGAGGCACATGCGGATCACCACCCCCCGGGCCGGAAGACAATGGCCGCTTCGTCCACGCACTGAAGGAGGTTCTGTCCAATGGCCAGGATTGAGCCGTTCGAGGCGCACACCGAGCGCTACGAAACATGGTTCGAACGCCACGACGCGGCCTACATCTCCGAGTTGTTGGCGCTTCGCCCGTTCGTTCCGCTGACCGGGCGAGGTCTGGAGATCGGCGTCGGCAGTGGCCGCTTCGCCGCGCCGCTGGGCGTGCAGGTGGGCATCGATCCATCGCGGGCGATGCTCGATCGAGCGCGTGCCCGAGGCCTCGAAGTCCTCGAAGGAATCGCCGAAGATCTTCCTTTCGTGGACGACAGTTTCGATCATGCCCTCGTAGTCACGACGCTGTGCTTCGTCGACTCGCCCGAGGCGATGCTCGCAGAGGCCCGGCGCGTATTGAGGCCGGGCGGTGTTCTCGTGATGGGCTTCATCGATCGCGACAGCACGCTGGGCTGCCACTACGAAAAACACCGGGAGGCAAGCGTCTTCTACCGCGATGCGACCTTCTACTCGGCAAGCGAAGTGGAGCGCCTGGTGACCGGCGCCGGATTTTCCGTACTGTCGTGGGCACAGACGCTCTCCCGTTCGCTCGAACAGACCGAGCACATCGAACCGGTGCGCCCGGGGCGAGGTCAGGATGCTTTCGTGGTCGTTCACGTCAGCAACGACAAGCCCTCGCGCTGAACGCGGCGCGCCCCCCGCATGCAAACCACCTTCCGGAGCGCCCTGCTCACCAGCCTCACGGCGACGGTAGTGACCTCGCTGGGCATCTGGACTTCAACCGGTTCCTCAGACAGGCTCAAGGGTCGTCCGCCGTGCGTGCGAGCCGCTCGGCGAGCGCGCCGATGACCAGCGCGAAGACCGCCTGCCACAGCGACAGCACGAGCATGTACGCAAGTCCGAAGTAGTGCGCCAGCAGCGGCAGCATCGGGAGCTTGATCGCCCGCGCGTACAGTACCACTGCGACCAGCGCGTCGCGCATGCCCTTGCGGCGCAGCCCGGCCAGCAGCGAGTACCACGCGTAGACCGGCCCGGTCGAGACGACGCCGGCTGCCAGCGCAAGCAGCCAGCCGCGCCATCCCGAGCTGCGGCCGAGCCATGCGCGCGCGCACTCGGGCGACAGGAAGCGCTCGGCGAGGAAGACGAGCGCGAACACCAGGACGAGCACCGGCACCAGCGAAGCGGCCATGCGCGTGAAAGCCGCCCACGCCCTGGCGGCGACCTCCGGCTCGAGAAGTGCGACTGCCGCGTAACCAAGCAGCACCAGCGCCAGGAACAGCCACGCGCCGAATCCGCGCCCGCGCACCACGGGTTTCATGCCATCAGCCGCAGCAGACCCACCGTCAGGTAGGCAACCGCAATCGCCGAAACGAACGACAGCGCGTTGCGCACCAGCGCGAAGCGCCAGCCGAGCGCCAGCGCCTCGGTCGGTACCTGTGCGGCGCCCACGGTGACCCAGCTGACGATCATCGCCGTCACCGCAGCGAGGTTGACGCCGGCGGCGAGCAATTCGCCACCGAGGACGTAGCCCGCCAGTGGATGTCCCATTGCCACGCTGCCGACCACCGCGCCCAGCAGCACGTCGAGCTCCGGCTGACGACCGAACCAATCGATCAGCCCCGTGTGCGGCAGCCATGCCAGCAACAGACTGGTCAGAAGCAGCATGCCGATCACGACCGGCAGCATCTGCGCGAAGGCGCGCGTCGCGCGCGCAAGCGCCGCGCGGTTCGCACCGGGTATGTCGGGGCTGCGCAGCCGCACGTTCACTTCAGCATCTCCCGCACGATCAGGTCCACGGCGTCATCAGGCGCGAGGCCCGATGCGTGATGAGCCGCACGGTGCTGCCGGCGTCGCGCAGCACCTTGATGACGTCGATCAGCATCTCCAGCCAGTGTGGTACCCGCGGACTCGACGAGGCACGAAAACCCCCAGCCTGGCGTCAGGCCGCTGCGCCCACCGACGTTGTCGAATACGACGGTCAGACGCAAATGCACGGCCTCGCCGTCCGGCGCGGCGCCGGCCACCGCCGACAGGCCGAGCGTCAATGCTGCCAGGCACCACCGGGACCAGAAGGATCTCATGCCGGCACCTGCGCATTCATCCAGGCCAGCACCTCGTCCGCGACGTCCTGCCAACCAGGCTCGCCGACGAGCCAGTGCGCGTGGTGCTCGTGATCGCGATACGTCGCGCGGTAGCGTCTCGCGACGCGGCGCATCGCCCATGGTGGCGCCTGGATCGAGCGCGGACTGCCACGAGGCGACCGGCCGAAGGACGCGGATCCTCGGCGCAAACTTCGCGCGCAATTCCCGGTCTGCCACCCGCGAGTCGTAGTCGGACCGCAAGTTCAGCCAGAACCTGGGCTCCATGCCGAAAAAGATCCCGAGCCGAAGCGTGATGTCCGCCGTGATGGGGCGCTGGCCATTCACCAGTTCGCCGAGCCGGTTCGTCTTGCAGGCCGTTGATTCGCTTGACCAGCGCGTCGAACCGCGTTGGCTTTGCCGTCAGATGTACCGCGACTTCGCGCGGGATTCCCCCTGGCATGAAGCGACTCCTCGTGCGACTCGAAGTGATCGAGGAGACGCCGGCATCAAAGGCCATGAGTCATTGTCGCATCGAGTCTTTGGGACGATTTTTTACCGTCACGACGCTCCCGATCGAAAGCCGAAGGTCAGTGCGTATCCGTCATCCGCTCCGCGGTGTCCTTCCACGGCCTGATCTTCGCGAGCGTCTTCGCGAGGCTCGCCTTCGCGATCTGCGTGTCGTAGTCCGCCTGCAG
>CAZNBS010000167.1:0-10996 GCA_964570955.1 uncultured Burkholderiales bacterium
CACCCCGGTGTTCGTCGGCATGATCAAGAACGGCGAGCAGGTGATCGCCGGAAAGATCGACTAGCGCAGGAACCGGCCCTCCGCCGCGGCCGGACCGGCCGCGGCGTTCGCTTTCGCTGACGAGGCAAGCACCTTGCAACTCGCACTGCAGATCGTGGTGAACGGCCTCATGTCGTCACTCGTCTACATCCTGATGGCGTTGGGCTTCACGCTCATCTTCGGCATCATGCGCGTGGTCAACTTCGCGCACGGCGAGCTGTACATGGTGGCGGCGTTTCTCGTGTACGCGCTCGTCGGCTCGCTGGGCTGGAACTACTATCTGGTGGTCGTGCTGTCCGCGCTCGCGCTGGGCCTGTTCGGCGCGACGCTCGAGCGAGTGCTGTTCCGGCACTTCGTCGGCCGCGAACTGCAGGGGATGATCCTCGCGCTGGCCGTCTCGATCACGTTGCAGGCGGCGGCGTTCATCCTGTTCGGCGCGAACGATCTGTCCGTGCAGCGACCGATCTCGGGCGTGTTCGACCTCGGTGCCCTGGTCGTTCCGCGTGATCGCGTCGCCGTCGGCGCAAGCGCGCTGGTCGTGCTCTTCGCGTTCTACGCGTTCATGCGCTACACGAAGACCGGACTCGCGATGCGAGCCGTCGTGCAAGACGAGGAAATCGCCTCGATCCACGGCGTGCGCCCGAAGATCATCCATCCGCTCGCCTTCGGCATTGGGGCGATGCTTGCAGGATTCGCCGGCGCGCTGATGGCGCCGATCTACACGATCCACCCCTACATGGGCGCGCAGCCCATGCTGAAGGCATTCATCGTCGTGATCCTCGGCGGCCTCGGCAGCGTGCCCGGCGCGGTGCTCGGCGGCGTCATTCTCGGCCTGCTCGAGTCGGTGTTCGCCACCCTCGTCAACACGACGGTGGCCACGATGGTCTCCTTCGCGATCGTCGTGCTGATCCTGCTGTTCAAGCCGACCGGGTTGCTGGGACGCTGACAATGAAATTTCTTTGGAAGTTTCTCCTGCTGCTAGCGCTGCTCGCCGCCGCCCCCTTCGTGGTGCTGTCTCCCTTTCTCACCCACATCGGCGTGATGATCGGCATCTACACGACGCTCGCGCTGAGCATGAACCTGATGCTGCGCATCGGTCAGATCTCCTTCGCGCACGGCGCGTTCATGGGCCTGGGTGCCTATGGCTCAGCGCTGCTGATGATGCGCCTCGACCTGCCGTTCGCGATCTCCTTCTTCTCCGCGGCGCTCGGCGTCACCCTGCTGGCCGGGCTCGTCGGGCTGGTCTTCCTGCGCATCCGCGGCGTGTACTTCGTCCTGCTCACCTTCGCCTTCGGCGAGATCATCGTCCTCACCTTCGTCGAATGGGTGAGCCTCTTCGGTGGCAGCGGTGGCCTGCCGGGGGTGCCGCCTCCCAGTCTGTTCGGCTACACGATCGATAGCCGCATCGGCTTCTACTTGCTGTCGCTCGCACTGGTCGCATCCGCCTACGCGTCGGTGCGGGCGATCTACCGCACGGAACTCGGCGCGGTGATCACGTCGCTAGACGAGAACGAGGCGCTCACGCGCTCCCTGGGCATAGATTCGCGCCGCTACCGGCTCCTGACGTTCTGTTTCAGTGCTTTCCTGGCAGGACTGGCCGGCGCGCTCTACGGACACTACCTCACGCTGGTGACGCCGGAGGACTACGGCTTTTGGGTTCCGGTGAATTTGGTGATGATGAACGTGATAGGCGGGATCGCGCACCCGATCGGCTCCGTGCTCGGGGCGCTGCTGCTGGTGCCTCTGCCGGAACTGCTGCGCGACGCGAAGCAGTACCAGATGCTGCTCTACGGCATCGTGCTGATCCTGTTCCTGTTGTTCATGCCCGATGGTGTGCACGGCTTGGTCAACAAGCTCAAGTGGTATCGGACGAGAAGGGAGATCTCGCGTTGAACGATGTGGTTCTCGAGGTCGCGGGCCTGACGAAGGCCTTCGGCGGCGTGCACGCCATCAACGATCTATCCTTCAGCACGAGACGCGGAGAGATCCTGGGCGTCATCGGGCCGAACGGGTCGGGAAAGACGACCCTCTTCAACGTGATCACCGGTGTGGTGCCGGCCACCGGGGGCCGTGTGAGCTTTCGTGGCGAGGTGATCACCGGTCAGCCCACGGACACCATCGCGCGGCGCGGCTTGGTGCGCACGTTCCAGTCGGCCACGGTCTTCAGGAACGAGACCGTATACGAGAACATCCGTCGCAGCGGCATGTTCGGCTGCATCGGGAAGCCGAGCTGGTTCTTTCGACCCGGCGTCGTGGCCAACGGAAAGCGCAGGGCGGACGAAACAGCGGCGGAACTTCTCGAGTTCTCCGGCCTGTCGGACGTGGCGAACTCCGTCGCCGGCAACCTGCCCTACGGCAAGCAGAAGATCCTGGGTGTGGTGATTGCGCTCGCGCAGCGCCCCACGCAACTGCTGATGGATGAACCGGCCGCCGGGCTGAATCCGACGGAAACCGCGGCGATGGGGGAGCTGGTCGCTCAGATCCGCGACAAGCGGAACATCGATGTCGTTCTGGTCGAACACGACATCAAGATGGTGACCAGCATATGCGACCGCATCCTGGCGTTGAACTACGGAAAGGTGATCGCCGTCGACGTGCCGGAGAAGATCGTGCGGCATCCCGAAGTGATCGACGCCTACCTCGGTGTGGACCATGAGTAGCAGCCTGACGACGCACGGCCTCACGGTCGCCTATGGCAGCGCGGTGGCGCTCGAGAACATGAACGTCGCCGTGAAGGCGGGCACGATCGCCTGCATCCTCGGAGCCAACGGTGCAGGGAAATCCTCTTTTCTCAAGTGCCTGGTAGGGCTCGTTCCCGCCCGATCGGGCAAGGTTATTCTCGACGGGCAGGACGTCACCAACCTCAAGGCCTGCGAAGCCGCGTCGCACGGCATCGCGCTGTCCCCGGAGGGCCGGCGGCTCTTTCCCGACCTGACCGTCTACGAGAACCTTTGTGTAGGGGGCTACCTCAGGCGGCGAGACGCGAGCTTCCGCAATGACATCGACAAGGTATTCGGCTACTTCCCCCGCCTGCAGTCGAAGGTGCAGCAGCTCGCCGGCAGTCTGTCGGGCGGCGAGCAGCAGATGGTGGCCATCGGCCGCGCACTCATGTCACGACCCCGTCTGCTGCTGCTGGACGAACCCTCTCTCGGCTTGGCTCCGCTAATCGTCTCGCAACTCGCCACGATCATTACCGCGATCAACCGCGAAAGCTTGACGATCATCCTGGTCGAACAGAACGCGCGGCTCGCGCTGCGCCTGTCGCAATACGGCTACGTGTTCGAGACGGGCCGGCTGGCGCTGGAAGGCCCGAGTTCCGAATTGCTGCAGAACCCCGATGTGGCCGAACTGTACCTCGGCGGGAAGGCTCCTGCGAGCGCGAAAAGAACGCCGGTCGAGCCATGAGCGTCGCTTCGCGCGCCCCGTCTGCAGCGCTCAGTCGCCGGCCAGCCTGACCTCGCTCGGCCGGCGTTTCTCCACGGCCCAACGCAACAGGGCCGCGCTCCGATAGATGCCGTGCGCGAACTTACTGTACGGCATCGTGGCGAACAGCGCCATGACCGCTCCCAAATGGAGCGCGAGCAGCAGGGGAAGTGCCGTCTGCCGCCCCACTACAGCGAGCGCAAGGCCGCTCACCGCGGTCAACCAGAGCAGTGCGATGAAGCCGAGGTCCATCGGCTGCCGTTCGGGGGCGCCCTGCAGCGGGTGGCGCGTCAGATTCAGCCAGAACAGGCCGATCGTGCCGATGACGAGCAGCGTGCCGCCGCTCATGCCCAGGATTTTCGGCACACTGGTGAAACCGTACGGCGCCGGCATGCCGCCGACGTAGTGGTAAAGGGTCGCTATCGAGGTGGCTCCGAAACACAGCAGGAAGCCGTAGAAGGTCGCGTGGTGGAAGCGGCGCCTTGCGAGGCCGAAGGCGTCGTCGCGATTGTTGCAGCCGTCACCGTGACCGCCGCCGAGGTACTTCAGGCTGAGCACGTCCGTGGTGGCCTCCTGCATCGCGGCCGCCGACAAGGGCCCCGGCGGGTAGCCTCGCCAGAACCGCATCACGCCGATCGCCAGCGCGACGATCGCCCACACAAACACTGGGGCGAACAGTCCAACCATGACCTCGTGCGGCACCAAGGCGTAGAAGCCGCCGTCGGGAACCGCCCAGAGCGATCCCGTCGAGGCCATCACCAAGGCGAGGAACGACGCAAGCATCGCGGCAAGTGTCAGAGACAGCAAGAGGCCGTTGCGCCGGTACAGCCTCCCCATTGCCTGCGGCCACGCGTGGTCGGACCACGTCTGCACGCGGGCGCGAGCCAGGATCCGTGGGATGTTCACGGCAAATTCATGCGGCGGCGCGTACTGGCAGGCATGCAGGCAGGCACCGCAGTGATGGCACAGGTTGGCGAGGTAGTCCACGTCTTTCGCGCCGAACTGGAGTCGGCGGAACATCGCCGGGAACACGGCGCAGTATCCCTCGCAATAGCGACACGCGTTGCAGATGTTCAGCACCCGCGTCACCTCCGCTTCCTCCACCAGCGTCTCAAGCGGTGACATCGGCGTACTCCTTTCGCGTCCTCTGCGCCCTCGCGGCAGCGGCAGCCCGCGCGCCGGCAATACGGCCAAATGCGGTGCCGATGCTCATGCCCACGCCCGCCGTGTACCCCTTTCCGAGCACGTTGCCGGCCATCATCTCCCCTGCGACGAACAAGTTCTCGCTCGGAACGCCGCCGAAGTGTACTGCGGCGTCCTCGTCCGTCTTCAGCCCAAGATAGGTGAACGTCACACCAGGGCGGACCGTGTAGCCGAAGAACGGCGGCGTATCGATCGGCCGCGCCCAGTGCGATTTCGCAGGCGTGAGTCCGACCGTGCGGCAGTCGTCCAGGACCGTGTGATCGAAGGTCCCCACGCGACACGCGGCGTTGAACCGCTCGACGGTGGCGACCAGCCGTGCCTCGTCCACGCCCAACCCGCGCGCGAGTTCGAAGAGCGTGGCGGCCGTCACGCCGGGGAACACCGGCGGCATGAACCTGCCGATCGATTTCGCGTCGATGATCGAATGGGCGACCTGCCCGCGCTGCTGCGCGACCAGGCGTCCCCAGATCGCGTAGCGCTTGGGCCAAAAGTCCTCGCCTTCGTCGTAGAACCGCTCGGCCTGCGCGTTGACGACGATACCGAGCGATACGCAGTCGATCCGGGTACAGATGCCGCCGTCGTACAAGGGCGCGCGCGCATCAATCGCCACCATGTGCGATTGCGACGGATCCCCCGTGCGATCGGCCCCGAGGTCGAGCATGAACGCGAGTAGAGCACCAGTATTGAAGCGCGTACCGCGGATCAGGAAATTGTCCGCCGGGTATTCGCCCCACTCGTTGCGTCCCCAGGCCTGCCGCAGCCATTCCCGGTTCGATTCGAAGCCGCCCGCCGCGAGCACGCAGGTGCGCGCCGTGATGCGCTCGTTGCCCACCCACGCCGCCCGGAATCGCGTGTCGCGCACCTCGAGGTGCTCGACCGGCGCCTCGTAGCGCACCTTTATGCCCAGATGCTGCGCACTGCGGTAGTACGCATTGAGCATCGCCTTGCCGCCGCCGAGGAAGAATGCGTTGGTGCGGGCAGTATGCAGCGCGCCCGTCAGGGACGGCTGAAAGCGTGTCCCGTATCTCATCTGCCAAGGTCGGCAGGTGGCCGATGCGCGAATCACGATGCGCGCCAGTTTCTCGTCCGTGAGCCCGCCGGTGACCGTGAGCAGGTCCTGCCAGAACTCCTCTTCGGGATAGGCGCCGACGAGCACGTCCTGCGGGGCGTCGTGCATGCAGCGGATGTTGCGCACATGCGCCGAATTTCCGCCCCGCCAGGCGCGCGGGGCGGCCTCGAGCAGCAGGACGCTCGCGCCGGCCTCGTGTGCCGTCAATGCGGCACACAGCGCTGCGTTGCCGCCTCCGATCACCAATACGTCGACGTTCGTTTCCAGGGCACCGGCTCTCGAAATCGGGAATCGCGGAGAGTATGGGCCGACACACCCACCACCGGAAGGCGGCTGCGCTCAACGAGGTTTCACGATTCGTGAAGAGCGGCTCCGACCCACATCTGCGCGCGGACTCGGTCGCGCGCGACCTCGGCAGTCACGACCCGGGTTGCGAGGCCCGCGGGCGAGAGTTCGTCGTCCTTGAGGCTCGCGAGCAGGATCGGCCGCCTCGCATTGGCATCCGCGATCGGCACCGCGGCGAGCACGCCCGGCTCGAGCCGCGCGATCGCTGCGCCCGGCTGGATCGATGCCGCGATTCCGCCGAGGACAAAGTCCATCAGGATCGCGAGGCCGTCGATTTCCGCGACGACGTTCGGCGCCACTCGGGCGCGCGCAAACGCCTGGTCCAGCATCGAACGCAAATCGTGGGGTGCGCTGGGTAACACGAGCGGAAGCGGTCCGAGCGCGGAAAGCCGCGCACTGCGGCCGGATGGCATGCCCGGCAGGGATTGCCGGCCGATCACGAACAGACGCTCTTCGAGGAGCGGCAGGATGCTGAAGCGCCGCGCAAGGTCGGAACGAAACACGATGGCGAGGTCCAGTGCGCGGGCGGTCAGCATGTCGGCAAGGTGACCCGACAGCGTCTCGACGAAATGCACGCGTACGCTGGGATGACGTTCGCGCATGGCGAGGAGCAACGGCAGGCCGAGCACTCCTGCGATCGTCGGCGACATTCCGACGCTGACCTGCCCCGACAGACGCGCGCTTCGAGCAGCGCTGGCCGCAGCGTCGACATGGCGCAGCGCCAGTCGGGCCTGGTGCAGGAAGGCGAGGCCCGCCTCGGTGGGCTGGACGCCCGCGCTGCTTCGCTGCAGCAAGCGCGTCGACAGTTCGCTCTCGAGGCGCGAGATCTGCTGACTCAATGCCGACGGGACGACGTCCATAGCCGCGGCGGCCTGGCTGAAGCTGCCGAGCTCGACGATGCGCACGAAGTAGCGCAGCTGGCGCAGTTCCATTCGAAGACTCCTCCGCCGGTCCTGGTGGCCGGTGATGCCGGCTCAAGCGTCCCGCATCCAACGGCGGAACGATACCTTCGTCGGCCGCACGGAGCCGCGGACGCATGACGTATAGTCCCGTCGCAGGCGCGCTCGCTCGGGCGAAACGGATGTGCGCGAGGCAGATGCGGACGCGCGCGAACGAAAGGTGGTACTTGCATGGAAGCGATCCCCGAGAAATCCAGCCAGGTCTGGATCGAACAGGTCGACGCACTGATGTCGCTGCTGCGCCTGAAGACGACGATCGTCGGCATGAAGCTGTTCGAACACGTCGAGGACATGGAAGCGATACCGAAGATCCGGCGTCCCGTCGCGGTCCACACTACGGATCAGATCGTCGGCATGGCCGCACGGCTGAATTGGACGGTAGGCATCACCGCCGACGATCTGGTCGGCGACCAGTGCCGCGCGATCATCGGACTGGCACCACGCAGTGCCGAATGGCTCAGCGGCAAACGATATGTGGGCATCTGGCACGCGACGCAGGAAGACGCGGCGCAGCGCCAGAAAGCACTGACGACCGTGCCGCACGGGAAGTACCAGGCTATGGCGGTAGCTCCGCTCGCCTCAGGCCGCCTCGATCCGCCCGACATATGCCTGATCTACGCGACACCCGGGCAGATGATCATCCTGATCAACGGGCTGCAATGGCGCGGCTATCGACGCTTCGACTGGAGCGTCGTCGGTGAGAGCGCGTGCGCCGACTCGTGGGGGCGCGCACTCGCGACTGGCGAACCGAGCTTGTCGCTGCCCTGTTTTGCGGAACGCAGGTACGGAGGTGTTCCGGACGAGGAGATGCTGATGGCCCTGCCGCCGCGCTTCCTGCAGCCGGCGATCGACGGGTTGCGCGCGCTCGCGAAGAACGGATTGCGCTACCCGATTCCCGCCTACGGCATCCAGAACGACGCTCGCGCCGGCATGGGCGCAAGCTACTCGTCCAGCGAGAAGGCCTAAAACTAAAATCTCCCTGTTCGGGCCGCAGCCGAGGAACTCGTCGGCAAGCTCGGCGAACAGGACAAAGCTAGCTACCCAGCCGGCATCGAAGGGGACGCGACTTCGCGCTGATGGAAGATTGACATCAGGAGACCGGCGGCCAGCGGCCCAACTGCGCTAGAGTTTCGGTAAGCCCGTACGCACTGGATGTCACTAGCAACGTGGGTCAGCGGCGCTCTAAGTGCGAGAACGAGAATGGCGGCGCGGGCTCCTGCGCCGCCGGCGCCCTGCTCGGGCGGCGCGCCTCTCTCACACGCTTGGCGATCCAATCACTAACGTCCGATTCGAGCCAGCCCACCGCGCGCAAGCCAAGCTGCACGGGCTTGGGAAAGTCGCCGTCCTTGATGTACTGATAGAGCGTGCTACGCGAGAGACCGGTGCGCTGTTGAACCTGTGGGCGCCGCAGGATCGAGAACTCGTGGTAGGTCTTCTGGTGCATGTTCCTCATCCCCGAATGGAAACCGGCGATCGTCGGATCGTCGGGCTTGAACGGCACGCCAGCGGCATGCACCGGCCCTACCCCGGAAGAAACGGATTCGCTCGGGAAAGTGTCGGACGTCTGTGGTTCGCGTTGAGTCTGGCCAGAACCTGCGCAAACCTCCGCAGGAACTCGACGTCCAGCTTAAGGGGCAACAGTGGGGGCAACTGAAGAACCGAAAAATCCTAACAGCTAGGGTTGGCGCGCGTCATCTGGAGTTATGTGGTTGACGCCGGCTCCACCAATACTTAAAAACCCAACCCTTATCGGTTGGGTTTTTTTCGTCCGCAGCGCCAGTGTTGGCGCGGTTCCGGGCATGGCCTCGCGAGCGCCACCCCTGCGAAGGCGGCGCTTTTGCCCTCGCCGACGCCTCTCTGTTCTCCGTTTTCTCTGGTGGTCACGCGAGCGTTCTCGAGGCTAATTCCTTTGCTGGCGCGGGTTTAGAGGCGGCCGGTTGTATTCGGAAACTCCTGCAGCGGTGGCGACTCATCTCAAATATCTCTCCCCCGCATCTTGATCGGCGCGACTGCGACGTTTGACAACCAGTTGCCAATAATGGAAACTGGTTGTCATGAACAAGAGAGACAGCACATCCATTGCAGCAAACGTCGATGCAGCAGCAATTACTCAGCTCACGCTGACCGTGTTCCGTTTCAACGGAACCCTGCTCCACTGGGGCGACCGTTTGGTTGAACCTTTGGGCCTGACCAGTGCCCGCTGGCAAATGCTCGGGGCAATCGCGCTTGCGGGAACGCCGTTGACGGCCCCTCAAGTCGGTGAGGCGATGGGCGTTACCCGCCAAGGCGCGCAAAAACAGCTGAACCTGCTTCTTGAGCAGAGGCTGATCGAGTCGCATCCAAACCCCGCGCATCGGCGCTCACCACTCTACGCACTGACATCAGAGGGCTTGGCTTTGTACCGGCAGGCCGACGCGCTTTGGGCCGCACAAGCTGCCGAGCTGGCCAAATCGGTTCCAGCCGCGCAGGCGCTCGCCGCGACGCAAGTGCTCGAATCAGTGCTGTATCACATTCAGGTCAACCATCCTCACTCGGAGATCACATCATGAAATCGAAACTGCATGGACTCTTCGGCTCCGTCGCGCTCTTGTGCATCGCTGCGTTCTGGTCGTCCACAGCCGTATCAGAGCTATTCCTCGATCAGGCAAGCGTCGTTGCGGTCAAAAACGCAATCCTGACCGGAATGTGGGTGCTGATCCCGGCAATGATGGCGACAGGTGGCAGCGGCTTTTCGCTGGCGCGTGGACGTCGTGGGCGGCTCATCGAGGGCAAGGGGCGGCGGATGAAAATCGTCGCTGCCAACGGGCTGCTCGTGCTGCTGCCCAGCGCCTGGATGCTTGCCTCTTGGGCGAACGCAGGACGCTTCGACGGTGCGTTCTATGCTCTGCAGGCGCTGGAGCTGGTGGCTGGCGCAATCAACATCACGCTGCTCACACTGAATATGCGCGACGGACTGCGCCTCGCGGGCCGCCTCTCGTCAAAACGGCCTACGCCCGAATCGCCGCGCTAAGTGGGGCAGTTCATGCCCTGCAACTTGCTCCGTTTGTTCACGTCCTCGGTGCAGGGATAAGTTCGATGGGGTCACGCGGATGGCAAAAGCACGTACATTTGGTCGCCCCAACCGTTGGGAAAAGGGCGACGCATCATCTTCTCCAGCACAGCGTCGGGTGAGCCCGCCAAACGTTCGACGAGATCAGGGGCCAGTAAAGTCAGCCGAAGTACGCGGCGCACCTGCGTCACATCCATGCCCTCGGCTTCGGCGATCTCAGCCACCGATGCCACCCGCCCTTCGTCCAGCATGCGTTGCCAGTGGTGCGCGAGGCCAAGCGCGCGGATCAGGGCGCTGTCTTGCGCGGCTGCCCGTGTTCCGCGCTCCACCAATAATGAAACCCCAACCGTTCTCGGTTGGGGTTTTTTTCTTGCCTGATCGCGCCGGTTCCCGCGTGTTGTTGGGGGTTCCTGCGGAAGCCTGCGGACTGCACCGGTCAGCCTCTCAGCCCGTTCCGGGCCACATTCCACTCTCCCCTGGCCCTTCCTCGCTCCGGCCTCGCTCCCTGAAACCGGCCCGAAGTCCGCAAAGGCCACAAGTCAAACCTATACAAATCAAAGAGTTATGCGCGGACGAATCAAGCGGTTGGATTGCAGCATCGGGGGCGAAGGAAGCGCTGCGGTTGCGTTTCGTCGGTAGTACCGAGCACTACCGACACATTGCAACGCGGAAGTACGTGCTTGGATGGTGGCCAAGATAAGAAACGACTTGTCCGGACAATGTCCGGACTATTACAATAAGGGCATCTAAGATCAGCCCGGAGGGGCACCATGAGCACCCTGAATCTTTCCAAGACCGAACGCATTGACGTTCGTGCCAGCACGCCAGTCAAGCAACTGCTGCAGGAAGCCGCGCGCGCCTGCCACAAGAACGTCAGCGAGTTCCTGCTCGACGCGGGCGTGACGGCGG
>CAZNBS010000168.1:0-10990 GCA_964570955.1 uncultured Burkholderiales bacterium
CGGTGATGGTGCTGTTCCTGTTCGTGGTGATGATGCTCGACATCAACATCGACCGTTTGCGCGAGGGCTACTGGGACTATCTCGCCCCCGGACTTGCCATTGCCGGAATCATGGTCGCGGAAATGGCCGTGGTGCTGTGGGGCCGCCAGTTCGGCCTGATCTCGATCGCCGCCCCGGTACCCAAGGCTGCGGACTACAGCAATACCAAGGAGATCGGCGCGGTGCTGTACACCCAGTACGTGTACGCCTTCGAATTGGCGGCCGTGGTGCTGCTGGTCGCCATCGTGGCCGCCATCGCGCTCACGCTGCGCCGGCGCAAGGATTCCAGGTATCAGGATCCGGCCCGGCAGGTGGCCGTGCGCAAGCAGGACCGCATCCGCATCGTCTCGATGCCGGCGGAGAAGAGCACGACGCGTGATTCGTGATCGGCGAGGGATCGGTGCGAACAAAATGGATGGTGCGATGATGACTCGTGCACGGCGACACAGCATGCCGGATGCTGCCGGGCACGCTATCCGTCCCGCCCCCCACGCCGCGTACCTCACGCCTGACGAGTCACGCCTCTCGAATCACGAATCACGAATCACGAGTCACGCATCACGAGTCACGAGTCACGCATCAC
This sequence comes from uncultured Burkholderiales bacterium, assembly GCA_964570955.1. Taxonomy (GTDB): domain Bacteria; phylum Pseudomonadota; class Gammaproteobacteria; order Burkholderiales; family SHXO01; genus SHXO01. Next base: position 623 of record CAZNBS010000168.1, read on the forward strand.
GAGCCGCCACATGATCACGCTCTCCCACTACCTCGTACTCGGCGCGCTGCTGTTCGCCATCAGCGTGGTCGGCATCTTCCTGAACCGCAAGAACGTCATCATCCTGCTCATGGCGATCGAGTTGAACCTGCTCGCCGTCAACATGAACTTCGTGGCCTTCTCGCACTACCTGCAGGATATTGCCGGGCAGGTCTTCGTGTTCTTCATCCTGACCGTCGCGGCCGCCGAATCCGCCATCGGCCTGGCCATCCTGGTCTGCCTGTTTCGCAGTCTGCGGACCATCAACGTGGATGACCTGGGGAGCCTGAAGGGATGAAGAGCCTGTACCTGGTCGTGCCCTTCGCGCCGCTGGTCGGCGCCCTCGTCGCCGGCCTGCTCGGCCGCGCGATCGGACGGACCCTCACGCACACGGTCACGATACTCGGGGTCGCGATTTCGCTGATCGCATCGGCGATGGTGCTGGTGGACGTGCTGAAAGGCAATACCTTCAACGGCACGCTCTACACGTGGATGACGATCGGCGGCGTGCCGCTGCAGGTCGGCTTCCTGATCGACTCGCTGTCCGCCGTGATGATGGTGGTGGTGACGTTCGTGTCCCTGATGGTGCACGTCTACACCATCGGCTACATGCACGACGATCCAGGTTATCAGCGTTTCTTCAGTTACATCTCGCTGTTCACCTTCTCCATGCTGATGCTGGTGATGTCCAACAACTTCCTCCAGCTGTTCTTCGGCTGGGAGGCGGTCGGCCTGGTCTCCTACCTGCTCATCGGTTTCTGGTACACGCGCCCCACCGCAATCTTCGCCAACCTGAAGGCCTTCCTCGTCAACCGGGTCGGCGACTTCGGCTTCCTGCTCGGCATTGCGCTCGTACTGATGCACTTCGGCAGTCTCGACTACGCCACGGTTTTCCAGGCGGCACCCGCCGCGGCGACCAGGACGGTGGAACTGGTTCCCGGCCTGGCGTGGTCGTTGATCACCGTCATCTGCATCCTCCTGTTCGTCGGCGCCATGGGCAAGTCGGCACAGTTTCCCCTGCACGTCTGGCTTCCCGACTCCATGGAAGGCCCCACACCCATCTCGGCGCTCATCCACGCCGCGACCATGGTCACGGCGGGCATCTTCATGATCGCGCGCATGTCCCCGCTGTTCGAGCTGTCCACCACGGCGCTCACGGTCGTCCTCGCGGTCGGCACCATCACCGCGTTCTTCATGGGGCTGCTCGGCCTCGTCATGAACGACATCAAGCGCGTGGTCGCCTACTCGACCCTGTCCCAGCTCGGCTACATGACGGTCGCCCTCGGGGCAGGCGCCTACGCGGCAGGCATGTTCCACCTGGTCACGCACGCGTTCTTCAAGGCGCTGCTGTTCCTCGCCGCGGGTTCGGTGATCATCGCCATGCACCACGAGCAGGACATGCGCCGCATGGGGGGACTGCGGCGGTACATGCCCATCACCTACGTCACGGCGGTGATCGGCTCGCTGGCGCTGGCCGGCATACCGCCTTTCGCCGGCTTCTTCTCGAAGGATGCGATCCTGGAGGCCGTGCATCTGTCCAGCACGCCTGGTCGCGGGATCGCCTATGCCGCGGTGCTCGCGGGCGTGTTCATCACCTCCCTGTACACCTTCCGCATGCTGTTCATGACCTTCCACGGCCCCGAGCGTTTCCGTGAGGCGGTACACGGCGACGACGGCCACGCCGCATCGGCACAGGAAAGTCACGCACACGGCGGCGATGTCCACGAACGTCACGATCACGACACCGCCGTCGGACACGGCGACGGTCACCAGCACGAGCCTCACGGTGTGCCGCGCGAGTCTCCCTGGGTTGTCACCTTGCCCCTCGTGCTTCTTGCGATCCCCTCGATCTACGCCGGCTGGGTCTACATCGAGCCGTTCCTGTTCGGCCAACTCTTCGACGGGGTGATCGCCAAGGGGGAGACGAGCCCGCTTGCGCGGCTGACTGAGGAGTTCCACGGCCCGGGCGCGTTCGCGTTGCACGGGCTGCAGGCGGCGCCGTTCTGGCTCGCGCTGGCAGGCCTCGTCACCGCCTGGTATCTGTACATCCGACGGCCCGACCTTCCCGGACGCATCGCCTCTGCACTCGGCGGGCTGTATCGGCTCCTGTCGAACAAGTACTACCTCGACGACATCAATCAGGCGCTCTTCGCCGGCGGTGCGCGCCGGCTGGGCACCTTGCTGTGGAAGGCCGGGGACGTCACCGTCATCGACGGCTTCTTCGTCAATGGCGCGGCGCGCCTGGTGGGATTCTTCTCCGGCGTGATGCGGCACTTCCAGTCCGGCTACGTCTACCACTATGCATTCATGATGATCATCGGGCTGTTCGTCCTGCTCACGTTGTGGTTCACCCGCTCCTGACCTGACACTGAAGAACGAAAACAGATGCTTTTCGGACTGCCACTGCTGAGCCTGGTCATCTGGGTTCCCATCGCCGCCGGACTCGCGGTGCTGGCGACCGGCTCGGATCGAAATGCCGGGTTGGCACGTGCAGTCGCCCTGCTGGGCGCGCTGCTCGGCCTGCTGGTGACCCTTCCGCTGTTCGCGCAGTTCGATCCGGCCGCGCACGGGTTCCAGTTCCAGGAGCGGGTCTCCTGGATACCCGCGCTGAACATTTACTATCACCTGGGCATCGACGGCATCTCTCTTCTGCTGATCATGCTCAACGCCTTCACCACGGTGCTGGTGATGCTCGCGGGCTGGCGCGTCATCGAATCGCGCGTCGCGCAGTACCTGGCCGCCTTCCTGATCCTGGGCGGAATCATGAACGGCGTGTTCTGCGCGCTGGATGCAGCGCTGTTCTACGTGTTCTTCGAGGCGACCCTGATCCCGATGTTCGTGATCATCGGCGTGTGGGGAGGACCCAAACGCGTGTACGCGGCGATGAAGTTCTTCCTGTACACGCTGATGGGCTCGCTGCTCACCCTGGTCGCGCTCATCTACCTGTACAACGTGAGCGGCAACTTCTCGCTGCCGGCCTGGTACGAACTGAAGATCGGACTCGCACCGCAGATCCTCGTCTTCCTCGCCTTCATGATCGCCTTCGCGGTGAAGGTGCCGATGTGGCCCGTGCATACCTGGCTGCCGGACGCGCACGTCGAGGCGCCGACGGGCGGCTCGGTCGTGCTGGCCGCGATCATGCTGAAGCTGGGCGCTTACGGGTTCATCCGCCTGTCCCTGCCGATCGTTCCCGATGCCAGCCACGCGCTCGCCGGGCTGGTGATCACGCTGTCGCTGATCGCGGTCGTCTACATCGGACTGGTCGCGCTGGTGCAGAACGACATGAAGAAGCTGATCGCCTATTCGTCGATCTCGCACATGGGCTTCGTCACGCTGGGCATTTTCCTGTTCAACGAGTTGGGCGTGCAGGGAGCGGTCCTGCAGATGATCTCGCACGGCTTCGTCTCCGGTGCGCTGTTCCTGTGCGTGGGCGTGCTCTACGACCGCATGCACTCGCGCCAGATCGCCGACTACGGTGGCGTGGTCAACACCATGCCGGTGTTCGCAGCGTTCTTCATGCTGTTTGCGATGGCCAATTCCGGTCTGCCCGGGACCAGCGGCTTCGTCGGCGAGTTCCTGGTCACTCTTGGCGCCGTCAAGGTGAATTTCTGGTACGCATTTCTCGCCGCACTGACGCTGATTCTCGGCGCGGCCTATACCCTGTGGATGTACAAGCGCGTGATCTTCGGACCGGTCGCAAACGACCACGTGGCGACGCTGAAGGACATCGGCGCGCGCGAGGGACTGATCCTCTCGCTGCTGGCGGCCGCCGTTCTCGGCATGGGCATCTGGCCTCAGCCCATGAGCGCAGTGCTGGACACATCGGTGGCGGATCTGCTATCGCTCGCCGCGCGATCGAAGCTACCCTGACCAGGCGTCCCACATGACTCTCGAATCGCTCAATCTTCTGCCGGCGCTCCCCGAGGTGTTCCTGCTGTGCGCGGTGTCGACGATCCTGATCCTCGACCTGTTCATCACGGAACAGAACCGGAGCCTGACCTATCTGCTGAGCCTGCTCACCCTGGCCGCATGCGCGGGAATCACGCTCGGCAGCGCCACCGACGACGTCTCGTTCGCGTTCAACGGCATGTTCGTGGATGATCCGCTGTCCGACCTGCTAAAAGTGTGCGTGTACGTCGGGGTGGCCGGCGTGCTGGTCTATTCGCACGTGTACGGACGCAGTCGACAGCTGTTCCGCGGGGAGTTCTTCACCCTCGCCCTGTTCTCGACCCTGGGCATGATGGTGATGATCTCGGCCAACCACCTGCTCTTGCTGTACCTGGGTCTGGAGCTGATGTCGCTGAGCCTGTACGCGATGGTGGCCTTGCAGCGGGAGTCGCCGCGCAGCACCGAGGCGGCGATGAAGTTCTTCGTTCTCGGCGCACTCGCCTCGGGCATGCTGCTCTACGGCATGTCGATGCTCTACGGGGCGACGGGAACCCTCTCGATTCCCGAAATGGCGCAACGCATCGCTGCCGGCGAGACGCGCGAAGCGATCCTCGTGTTCGGACTGGTATTCGTGGTGGCCGGGCTGGGATTCAAGCTCGGGGCGGTGCCCTTCCACATGTGGGTGCCGGACGTCTATCACGGCGCACCCACGGCCGTGACCCTGCTGATCGGCTCGGCGCCGAAACTCGCTGCGGCCGGCTTCATCTTCCGCATCCTGGTCGAGGCGCTCGGTTCGCCTGCCCTGGTGGCAGAGTGGCAGGACATGCTGGTCATCCTGTCGGTGCTGTCGATGGCGGTCGGAAACATCACCGCGGTGATGCAGACCAACATCAAGCGCATGCTCGCCTACTCGACCATCTCGCACATGGGCTTCTTCCTGCTCGGCATCCTGGCGGGCAACGCGGAAGGCTACGGCGCCGCGATCTTCTATGCCGTGGTGTACGTACTCATGACCCTCGCATCGTTCGGCATGATCCTCCTGCTGTCGCGCGAGGGCTTCGAGGCCGAGGAGATCGACGACTTCAAGGGGCTGAACCAGCGCAGCCGCTGGTACGCGTTTCTGATGCTGCTGGTCATGTTCTCCCTGGCGGGCATACCCGTCCTGCTTGGCTTCTGGGCCAAGCTTGCCGTGCTGCAGGTTGCGTTCGAGGCGGGCTACACCGGTGTCGTGGTGGCGGCGGTGCTTCTGTCCGTGATCGGTGCGTTCTACTACCTGCGCATCGTGCGCGTCATGTACTTCGACGATCCCGTAGACACGGCTCCCATCGTCAATCCCGCCGACCAGCGCACGCTGATCTCGGTCAATGCGCTCGCCCTGCTCGTGCTGGGGATGACCCCGGGCTGGCTGCTGGCCGTGTGTCAGCAGGCGGTCAGGGCATCGCTGTAGCGGAGTGCTCCGCCAAATGGTCTCGGACTTCAGCGAGAAGCCGCTCTCCAGCCGCACCGCGTATCGCGGGCGCCTCCTGGTGGTGAAGGAGGACGAAGTCCGCCTGCCCAACGGGGGACAGGCGCGTCGCGAGTACGTGCAGCACCAGGGCGCGGTCGTCGTCATTCCGCTGCTGGATCCGGACACCGTGCTGCTCGAGCACCAGTTCCGCTATCCGTTGCACCGCCACTTCCTGGAGTTGCCGGCCGGAAAGATCGAACCGGATGAGCCGCCGGAGCAGACCGCGCGGCGCGAGCTGCTGGAAGAGACCGGCTTTGTCGCGCGGGAGTGGTCCTTCCTGACCACGCTGCATCCGTGCGTGGGCTACTCGGATGAGCGCATCGAGCTGTTCCTCGCGCGCGACCTCGTGTTCGAGGGACATCCTGGCGAGGACGATGAGTTCATCGAAACGGTGAACATGTCCCTCGACCACGCGCTGGAGAAGATCTTCTCGCGCGAGATCACCGAAGCGAAGACGATCCTGGGCGTGTTGTGGGCGGACCGCCTGCGCCGGGGTTGACTGGCACCGGGGCTGACTGGAAGCGCGGCTGACCGGCGTCTGCGCTCGAGCAGGGGAGGCCGGCCTACTCGCCGGCCGCCAAGGTGATCCGCTCGGGCGGCTCGTCCCACAGGGGCGCAGGCCGCTGGAACAGGTAGCCCTGCCCGTATAGCGTGCCCATCTCGTTCAGGATCTCCAGGGTGCGCCGGTTCTCGACCCACTCCGCCACGACCTGCTTGTTCAGACCCCGTGCCACGTCGCACAACGCGCGCACGAAGATGCGGTTGCCCTCGTCGGTGGCCAGGTCGCGCACGAAGCTCCCGTCGATCTTGAGGTAGTCCACGTCGAAGCGCTTCAGGTAGTAGAACGAGCTGAAGCCGGCACCGAAGTCGTCCAGCGCGAAGCGGCAGCCCATCTCCTTGAGCTCGCGGATGAAGTGCTGGGTCACGTCCACGTCGGACATCGCCGCCGTCTCGGTGATCTCGAATACCAGCTGGGAGTGATTGACGGGCGCGATCGAGAGCATGGACTGGAAACGGCGCACCCAGTGCGGATCGGAGATGCTCACGCGTGACAGGTTCACGAAGTAGCGGATCTTGACGTCGCGCTGCTCGGGCGACTGCAGGTGCTCGAGCAGCCGCTCGACCACCCGCATGTCGATCTCCTGCACCATCCCGAGCGATTCGGCCGATTCGATGAACTGGCTGGGGAGCACCACGTTCCCCTGGTCGTCGCGCAGGCGCACCAGGATCTCGCAGTGGACCGTCTTCAGGTCTCTGAGCCGCACCACGGGTTGGTAGTAAAGGAGCAGGCGGTCGTCGTCCAACACCTCGCGCAGCTTGTTCGCCCACTGCACGCGGCTGTGGGTGCGACGCAGGCTCTGCGCATCCTGGTCGAACATGACGTGGCGGTTGCGCCCGCCATCCTTGGCCTGATACATGGCGATGTCGGCGCTGGACAGCAGGCCCGTCACGTCATTGCCGTGGAAGGGGTAGAGCGCAATGCCGATCGACGCGGTCACGCTCGACATGCGCTGCTGCGTGCTCGACTGGAAGCGGTAGTGCCGCAGCGCGGCGAGCAACTCCTCGGCCACTTCGATGGCGTGGGGCCGAAGCGAGTCCGGCAGATGCACCGCGTACTCGTCACCGCCGAGCCGGAATACCTGTCCTCGATGCGAGGCGGCAGCCTCCTTGAGCACGCCGCTCACCCCTACGATCAGCTGGTCGCCGGCGCGGTGTCCGAAGTTGTCGTTGACGTACTTGAAGTGATCGATGTCGATGAACAGCACCGCGCCCAGGTCACCCGACTTGAGTGCGACGTCCAGGGTGCGCTGCAGGCTGACGCGATTGGGCAGGCCGGTCAATGCGTCGTGGGTGGCCAGATACTCGATCTGCAGGGCCGCCTCGTGCTGCTCGGTCACGTTGCGCGCGGTGCCGCGGATGCCGATCATCTTGCCCTGCTCGTCGTGCTGGACGCGGGCATTGATTCCCACCCAGCGGTCGAGCCCCTCGGCGGTCATCAGGTGGGTCACGTAATTCTTCACCTCGCCGTGACGTCGCAGCGTGGAGAGGAAGCGGCGATTGGAGATGTGCGAGGGCTTCGCCTCGAAGTCGAAGAAGCAGCGCCCGAGGAGGTCGCGTGGCGCCATCCCGAAGATGTCGCCCGTGCCGTTGTTGAGGTAGGTGAACCGGCCGTCCCCGTCGGTCGTCCAGATGAGGTCGTGGGAGGTTTCGACCAGGTCGCGGTAGCGGCTCTCGCTTTCGAGCAACAGCTGGATGATGCGGCGCTTCTCGCGCAGCGCCTTGCGCGCCGTGGCGAGCTCGTCCTCGTACCGATCCTGGAACGTTGGCAGAACAGAGCCGACGAGGCCGTCGATGATCTCGCGGGCATAGCGACGATGGCCTCCCTCCGTTCGCCGTGCCACCAGCACGCCCTGGGCGTCCCATCTGCGGAGCTTCTGCACCGGCACCCCCAGCTTTGCCGATGCCTCCTGGATGGTGTACTCGGACGCAACCCGCTCCATCTTTCGCTTCCCTCGTGCCGCCTGTCGCGGTTCTGCCCCGATACGTGGTCACGTTCCGCGCTCAGTGCACGGACGCGGACGTCCTGATGTCGTTCTGGCGCGAGACCAGGCGCTGCATCAGCTTCAGGTCCCGGCTCGTCAGTCGCATGGCCGCTTCCACCCAGAGCCGCACCACGTCCATCAGCTCTTCGTAGGCCACACCGTTGACGCGGCGCCGCGCTGCCGCGATCGCCGCGAGTCCATTGCGGCTGCGCGACTGGCGCTTGGCAATGGCTGCGACCTCTACCGCGCCTGCCCCGGCTTCTGCGACGACATCGATGACGCCGAGGGCGAGCATATCATCAGCGCTATATATTTTCCCAGAGGATAGAAGCTCTTCGGTCACGCGTCTGCCCACCTTGCGCTCGAGAAAGGAATAGGCGCCCATGCCGGGGAAGAGATTGAACAGGATCTCCGGAAAGCCGAAGCGCGCCTGGCGTTCCGCCACGATGAGGTCGCTGGACAGAGCCGCCTCGAACCCGCCGCCGAGGCATTCGCCCTGGACCAGGGAGATGGTGGTGATGGGCAGGCCGTGGCCGATGTAGTTGCGATACAGGACGTCGACGCAGGCCTTGCCATAGCCGCGCAGGGCGGGTTCGTCGCGGGCCTCGATGAGTTGGATGAACAGACCGAGGTCCCCGCCCAGGTTGAACACGCCCGGCACCCCCGAGCTCAGGATCGCGTAATCCACGGGCGCGGATTCGCCGAAGTGCTCCACGCTGCCCTGGGTTGCAGTCACGAACCGGCAGTAGCTGTGCAGGTCTTGCAGGAGCCCCGGATTGAAGCTCGGGCGCGGCGTGGGGTTCCACCGGCACCAGATGGCGCGCGCGTCGGCATCGTAGTAGGCCGACAGCTGCTCCGAGAAGAAGTACTCGGGCTGTTCGGTGGTCCGGTATAGCGCGGTCTTGGTCGATGCCTGCAGAACTGCGGGATGAAGTTGCATGTCCATGGGTGGTCTCCTGGTCCAGAAGGAAAGGTTGGGTTCGCGACCCATCGGGTGGGCCGTTCGTTGGTGTGCCATGCCGTTCGCCTGAATCTAGCGAGTGGGGCTGCGGGTGCCAAATTCGGAGCGAACCTGACAAATTGGGAGGTTTACGCCCGGCGCGGCCCCCGCCCCTCGAGAATGGTGTCCGGCGGGAGGGGCTCTGGATCGGGGGGGCACTTGTAAGGTCGCGTGCGGAAGGAGAAACTCTCGTATCAGGGCCCGCGGCGCAGGCGCCGGGGCCATTTCGAAGCGGATGAGAACGAGCAGAACAACTCAAGGCCTCGATCGAAGCGCGAGCCTGCGCCCGGCTGCTGCACTCGGACGGCTATGGACGGCCACGGTGCGGCTGGCGGTGCGCGTGGTGTGGCGCGTCGCCTGCAGCGGCGTCGTGCCGGTGCGTTCCGACACGCCGTTGCTCTACATGGCGCGTCACCCGCGCCGCATCGACAGCCTCCTCCTGCCCTTGCTGCTGCCCGACCGCCCGCTCGTGGTGCTTCCGCGGGAGGAGGTCACCGGCCGCGCGTTCCGCTGGCTGCTCGGCGCCGTGCCCCACCTGGTCATGGACGTGAACCACCCGGCCACCGTGCGACGCCTGCTGCGGGTGCTGGCCGACGGTCGCAGCGTCGTGCTGTATCCCGAGGGGCGGCTCCTCGAGTCCAGCGGAGTGATGAAGTGCTATCCGGGGCCGGCGCTCGTCGCGCTGCGATCGGCCGTGCCCGTCGTTCCCGTCGAACTCGCCTATGCGCCTGGCGCCTGCCGTCGGCTCCGGCTGCATTTCGGCCAAGCGACCTCCATCCGTGCCAACGGCGAAGAACGCGCACGGCAGCGGCGCCTGCGCGCCACCCGTACCCTGCAGCAGATGCTGGAGGCGAACTGTGTCGATGCGCGCGAGCGGATCGGCCTGTTCGAAGCCTTCCTGAAAGCGCTTGAGCGCGAAGGTCGTCATACACCCATCATCGAGGACATGAAGGAGGTGCCGCGCACGTACGGCGACCTGCTTCGGGGGAGCCTCGCGCTGGGGCGCTGGTGCGCGCGCTTCACGCAGCCCGCGGAAAATGTCGGCGTCCTGCTGCCCAATCTCGTTCCCACGGTGTGTCTGGTGCTCGGATTGAGCGCCTGGGCACGCGTGCCGGCCCTGCTCAACTACAGCGCCGGCTCCCGGGCCGTGCGCACGGCCTGCACCGCGGCAAACGTGCGCGTCGTCATCACCTCGCGCGCGTTCGTCGAGCAGGCGCGGCTGTCTTCCGTCGTCGCCGCATTGCGACATCTGCGCATCGTCTATCTCGAAGATGCGGCATCGCAACTGCGTCTGCTCGACAAGCTGTGGCTGCTGCTCGCCCTGCGGGTGCCCCGCGCGCTCACTGCGTGCGTCGATGCGCATGCGCCCGCGGTGGTGCTGTTCACCTCCGGGTCCGAGGCCCATCCCAAGG
>CAZNBS010000169.1:0-10987 GCA_964570955.1 uncultured Burkholderiales bacterium
TCGCCGACGGGCGGCCGGGGTCCCCGCTTCCACCCACACCAAAGCCTGAAGCGCCCGGGCAAGACTTGAGCCCCATGCGGTCGGGAGATGCATGCCGTTGCCAAGGCAGGACTTGGCGGTGGATGGATGGCCTCCCGCGGTCATGGCTGACACGACTGCGGGCTCAAGAGTCCCTCGCGACCTTCCTTGACTAGCCACGGCACCATGAGGAGGGCTGCCGCAGGGTCTGCCCACCACCAACCCGCAGCAGCGTTCGCCGCCAGTCCGACAAGCAGGACGACGGAGAGGTACGAGCAGGCCAGCGTCTCCTTCGCCTCGGCGATCAGCGCTGCGCTTCCGAGTCGGCGTGCTACGCGCATCTTGCCCCAGGCGAGCACCGGCATCACCGCGAGCGAAGCGACCGCAAGCACGAGTCCGACGGTGCTTACGTTGGGTGCTTGCTGACGCCACAAGGTCATGCCCGCCTGAGCGGTGACGTATAGAGCAAGCAGCAAGAACGTCACCCCGACGAACCGATGAACCCGGTGCTCGATGCGGGCGACGGTTCTTGCGTCCGCACCCCGGGCTTCGACCGACAACCGCCACAACACGACGCCTGCGGCGGCGAACTCGATCACGCTGTCGAGTCCGAAACCGAACAGCGCGATGCTCTCCGCCTCGGCGCCGCTCCAGAGCGCGATGACGGCTTCGATCACGTTGTACGCCAGCGTGGCAGCGACCAGCCAGGTCGCGAGTCTGCGGGAGTGCTTGTCGGAAGAGGACTTAGACATCTTGGCCTGGCCCCGCCCGATGCGCCGTTGGCATCGGGACAACCGATGAACAGGTCGAGCTTGCGTTGGCGAGCATCACAGGTTCTACTCAAGCTACGATTCCTCAGTTCACGAAACAAGGAAGCATGAAGCGGCGAGCCAAGGAAGGCGTCTGCGAGATCGACTGCGTGGATGGACCCAGGGCAACGGCCGCCAGGGCTGCGTTGCCCCCCATGGAGGTAAGTCGGGAGATCGCTTCCGCACTCAAGGTGCTTGCACACCCAGGAAGGCTACGGGTTCTCAAGGCACTCGAGGGCCGCGAACTCTGCGTCTGCGATCTCGCGCACGTCCTCGGTCTGTCGATGTCAGGGATGTCGCAGCAGCTTCGCGAGCTGCGTCGTCTCGGCGCGGTCAACTTCCGCGCGGATGGCAAGCTCGCGTACTACCGAATCGCGGACCCGTTTTGGCTCGAGATTGCGGAAGCCGTGATGGGGAGGCTCGGTGGCGTGCCGAAATAGGGCTCTCCTGACGTTTCTGTGGGTGGATTCCTGGCCCCCCCCGGCCACGGAATCGAAGCGGGCTTCGCATGCTGACGCGAGCCGGCCAGCTCGGCCACCACGCAAGAACGGCCTCCCGCTCTCGGGGAAACCCCACCTTCGGGTTTCCCCTGCCGCGGGGCACCCCCTTCCTCTTCCCTTTTCCCGATGGACTCTCTGCGGCGGAAACAGGCGCAGGAACGTGTACCAACTTCTTTGCCGGGCTATTCCCTCGTTCCCGCCATCGGCTGCTTGGCAGCGGGCTCGAACTCGCGTGCTGGCCACCCACAGGAACGTCAGGAGTGCCCGAAATAGTCGCCTACTCGCGGCCTGCGCGATGGCGGGTTCGTCGTGGTTGCTTGCGGCGTGTGCCGCTGTTGATCCCGGCCCCGACTACGATCGAGCGGTTGAGGAGATCCGTGCGGCAACCGGTGTGCAGTCTGCGTACCGCCCCGGGGAGGACGATGCTTGCGCTCAGCGAGCACGTGAGCTGTTGAGCGGCGATCTCTCGCTTCGCGAGGCGGTTGAAGTTGCCATGCTCAACAATCCGGAACTCCAGGGCGCGTTCCGGACGATCGGGATGGCCAAGGCCGACCGCGTGCAGGCCGGAATGTTGACGAATCCGTCGCTTTCGCTCGCGCTGCGCTTCCCGACCAACGGCGGTGGTACCGCGGTCGAAGGCAATGTGCTCGGAAGCTTGCTTGACCTGTGGCAGCTGCCTGCTCGCATCGACAGCGCGGAAGCCTTCCTCCGAGGGCAGGTTCTTCGGGTTGCCCACAGCGCTGTCGGCCTCGCTGGAACGGTTCGTTCCACCTACATCGACGCTGTAACGGCGGAACGCCTGGCCGCGATCGCGGCGGAGAACCGTGCGATCGCGGCGCGTTTGTTCGAGCTAGCCGAGGAACGCGTGGCTGCGCAGGCCGCCACGGCGATCGACGCGAACCTAGCGCGCTTGGACTTGGCTGCGACAGACGTCGCGCTGCGCGATGCCCGGCTGGCGGTCGTCGAAGCCCGGCAGACGCTGGCGAATCACTTGGGGATCGAATCTCTGCCGCCAGGCTGCTCGTTGGGGACCGACTTCGCAGACCAGGCAGTGCCGTTGCCGTCGGCCGAGCGCCTGCGCAAGCTCGCGGAGGCCCACCGCCTCGACTTGCGTGCCGCGCAGCAGGCCGTGGAGGAAGCCGCCGCGGAGCTCACCCGTCAACGCGGCCGCGTTGCGCGGCTGTTCAACGTTGGCGCCGCCGCGGAGAAGGAGGGTGACTGGAGCGTGGGGCCTGCCGTACACCTCGAGCTGCCGTTGTTCGACCAGAATCAGGCGCAGATCGCCAAGGCAGCGGACTCTCTCGTTCAGCAACAGCAGGTTCTCGAAGCGTTCCGCCTGGATGCCCTACGGGACGTCGCGGTCGCGAACGCTCGCGCCGAAGCCAGCCGCGACACGGTGCGGATCTACACCGAGCAGATCCTGGCCCGGTCGCAAGAGACCCTCGAACTCGCGCGCGAGTCCTATCGGGTCGGGAAGTCGACGATCCTGCCCGTCCTTGAGTCACAGCGAAACCTGCTCGCGGCTCGTCGCGACTACACCCAGCGTCTGCGACAGGTGGCCACCGCGCTATCCGACCTTGAACTCGCCACCGGAGTGCCACGCGACGTCCTGTTCAGTCCCCCTCCGAGGAAAGAACCATGAAGAACACCATGTGGATTGTCCTGGCCCTAGTCATCGCGGCAGTCGCCGCGGTGGGCGGCATCTACGGCACCAAGGCATTTCTCGGGTCCGGCTCCGGACCCGAGAGGACCGCGCCAGCGGTCTGCGATGCGCATGGGATCGTGCGTTGCCCGTTCTGCGACCCCTCGCTCATCGAGTCGATGGGCTTCTGCAAGGGGCATGGAGTTCCCGAGGCGATCTGCACGCGCTGCCGAGACGACCTCGAGGCGGCGTTCCGGGCCAAGAACGATTGGTGCGTCGAGCACGGTCTACCGGAGTCGCAGTGCGAGACTTGCAATCCGGGCGCCCTCGCGAAGTTCACCAAGTACGACAAGAGCGGCTCGACACCAACGAAGTGTGAGGAGCACGGAATCGCGCGCTGCCCGTTCTGTGATCCGTCTCTCCTCAAGTCGATGGGATTCTGCAACGGCCACGGCGTTCCAGAGGCGATCTGCACGCGTTGCCGCGACGACCTGGAAGCAGCCTTCCGCAACAAGAACGACTGGTGCGCAGAACACGGCTTGCCTGAGTCCCAATGCGAGGCCTGCAATCCCGGCACCCTAGACCAGTTCCGCAAGTTCGCACCATATGGCGAGTCGAAGAAATGAGCACCAAGGCGAAGCTGCTGGGCGTCCTCCTCGTCGCGGTCGTCGCCGCTGTCGGCGGCGGCATCTACGGGGCGAAGGACTTCTTTGCGAATGGAAGCAAGAGCGCGGCCGATGCTTGCAGCGACCATGGCCTCCAACGCTGCCCGTTCTGCGACGCGTCGCTGCTGGACACGATGGGGTTCTGCAAGGAACACGGCGTCCCCGAGGCGGTCTGTTCGCGTTGCAGGAGCGACTTGGAACCGGTGTTCCGAGCACGCAACGACTGGTGCGGGGGACACGGCGTGCCGGAGTCGCAGTGCGAGCTCTGCAATCCAGGGACACTCGAGAAGTACAGCAAGTACGACCCTTCTGGTGGTGCGCTTCCGGCGGCGACGAAGGATCTCGAGATCGTTCGGGATGATTCTCCGAGAGTCCGCCGTGAGCCGTCGGTGACGTGCGCGAACGAGCGCAGCACGATCCGTTTCGCGAGCCCCAGCGTCGCTACCCGCGCGGGGCTGGAGGCCGTCGAAGTGAGTCGTGCGCCGTTGCGGAGGATGCTCTCCGCCCCGGCCGAGCTGTACTACGACGCTACACGTCACGCCGTGCTGGCATCACGGGCACCAGGCAACGTCGTCGAGGTGCGCAAGCAACTCGGGGAGCACGTCGATGAAGGCGACGTGCTGCTCGTTGTCGATTCCGCCGCGCTCGGCACGGCGAAGTCGGAGCTCCTCCAGGCGGCTGCGCGCGTGGAGCTCTGGGAGAAGAATCACACGCGGGAGAAGCAGCTGCTCGAAAAGAGTCTCTCGACCGAGAAGGACGTCCTTGAGTCCGGCACGAACCTCACCGAGAGCCGCATCGCAGTCGCGGCGGCAGAACAGAAGCTCCGCAACCTCGGTCTCGACGCGGCGAGGATCACGGGAGTCCGAGAGAAGCGTGACACATCGACGCGACTCGAGCTGGTCTCGCCGTTCTCCGGGGTTGTCGTCGAACTTCACGCCGTGATCGGACAGCTCGCGGACTCGTCGTCTGCGTTGGTCGCGGTCGCGGATACGTCTCGGATCTGGGTCCTCGCGGATGTCGAGCAGGGTGACATCGCGAGTGTGTCCGCTGGCCAGCCCCTGCTTCTGGCCCTCGACGGCGTGCCCGGCGAGACCTTCGCGGGCCGCGTGACCTGGATCAGCTCGCAGGTGGATCCGCGAACCCGAACCGTGAAGGTGCGGGCGGAGCTAGAGAACAACCGTGGCCAACTGCGCGCGGGCATGTTTGGTCGAGTGCGGATCGTGACGCGTGACGGAGAGTCGGCCCTGTTCGTACCGAAGTCCGCCGTGCAGTGGGAAGGCTGCTGCAACGTCGCCTTCGTACAGCAGTCGGCCACCGAGTTCGCACCGCGCAAGCTCCATCTCGGCTACGACACGGGCGAGCACTACGAGGTCCTGGCGGGCCTGAACGCGGGTGACCGCGTGGTCACCCGGGGCAGCTTCCTGCTCAAGACGGAGCTCAAGAAGGGCAGCATCGGCGCGGGATGCTGCGAAGTCGATCACCTCGGTAAATAGCGCACAGTCCATGTTTGACGCCATCGTCTCCTGGTCGCTGCGCAACCGGCTCATCGTCCTCGTCTTTGCTGCTGCCTTCATCGGGGCGGGGTTCTGGTCGCTCGCGCGGCTGCCGATCGACGCGTTCCCCGACACGACGCCGGTGCAGGTGCAGATCAACACTGCGGCGCCGTCGCTGAACCCCACCGAGATCGAGCAGCAGATCACGTTCCCTGTCGAGCAGGCGATCGGTGGTCTCCCGGCGCTGCGTGACGTGCGCTCGATCTCGAAGTTTGGGCTTTCGCAGGTCGTGGCCGTGTTCGCCGAAGGGACGGATATCTACTTCGCGCGGCAGCTGATCAACGAGCGGCTCCAGGCGGTTGAGCTACCGGCGGGCCTGCCGCGACCCACGATGGGGCCGGTGGCAACCGGACTCGGTGAAGTGCTGCACTACCTGGTGCGCGGCAAGGGACACTCGCTGGCTGAGCTGACCACGCTCCATGACTGGGTCATTCGGCCCCAGTTGCTCACCGTCCCCGGTGTGGCGGAAGTGAACACCTGGGGTGGCGAGCGTAGGCAGTACCACGTGGTCGTCGATCCCCAGAGGTTGATCAAATACGACCTCACGCTCGACGACGTCATCGAGACGCTGCGGAAGAACAACGAGAACGTGGGCGGTGGCGTCATCGCTGACGCTGGCGAGTTGCATCTGGTGCACGGCATCGGTCTGGCGACGACGATCGCCGAGCTCGAGGCCATCGTCGTAACGGCGCACGACGGCGTCCCCGTTCTGTTGCGCGACGTCGGCGATGTGCGCGAGGGGCACCAGATCCGCCGCGGCGCGGTGACGGCGAACGGCGAGGGCGAGGTTGTTCTGGGGCTCGGCTTCATGCTGATGGGCGAGAACAGCCACGACGTCACGAAGCGGCTCGAGAAACGACTTCTGGAGGCGGAGAAGAGCCTGCCTGAGGGCGTCCAGATCGATGTCCTCTACGAGCGGACCGAGCTGGTCGACCGCGTGATCGCGACGGTACGCACGAACCTGCTCGAGGGTGCCTTGCTGGTGATCGCGGTTCTGTTCGTGTTCCTCGGCAACCTACGCGCGGGCCTCATCGTCGCCGCGGCCATCCCGCTGGCGATGCTGTTCTCGTTCAGTGCCATGCTGCGCTTCGGCATCGCTGCGAGCCTGCTGAGCCTCGGCGCGATCGACTTCGGCCTCGTCGTCGACAGCTCGGTGATCATCATCGAAAACTGCGTGCGGCGGCTGGGCCTCGAGCGCGGCACTCGGCCCACCTTGGACATCGTGCGGGACGCAACACTCGAGGTGCGCAAGCCGACCATGTTCGGCGAGTTGATCATCCTGATCGTCTACCTGCCGATCCTGCTGCTCGAAGGCATCGAGGGGCAGCTGTTCCGACCGATGGCGCTGACGGTCATCTTCGCCCTGACCGGATCGCTGGTGTTTTCGCTGACCCTGATTCCGGTGCTGGCCAGCTTCGGTCTCGGCAGGAAGGCCGCGGAGCGCGAGAACCCCATCGTGCGGTTCACACAGTGGGTCTACCGCCCGGTCGTCCGCATCGCGATCCGCTTCCGGCGCACGGTGGCGCTCGGTGGTCTCGGGGTGTTGGTCGTGGGAGCGTTGCTCGCGACCCGGCTCGGGACCACCTTCATCCCACGCCTTTACGAGGAGGCGATCGCCATCAACACCGTGCGGCTGGCCGGGGTGTCGCTCGACGAGTCCGTGCGCTACGGGCTGCGACTCGAACAGCTCCTGAAGGACGAGTTCCCCGACGAGATCCGGGACGTTTGGAGCCGCACTGGCACGGGCCAGGTCGCCACCGATGCAATGGGGCTGGAGGTGACCGACGTGTTCCTCACGCTGACGCCTCGTTCCGAGTGGAAGAAGGCTAACACGCAAGCCGAGCTGACTGCGAAGATGCAGACCGCAATCGGGGTGATGCCTGGCATGCGGGCGATCTTCACCCAGCCGATCGAGATGCGTGTCAACGAGATGACGGCGGGGATCCGCGCCGACCTCGGTGTGAAGCTCTTCGGTGACGACCTCGAGGTGCTGAAGGCAAAGGCCGCGGAGATTCAGGGAGTCCTGCAAGGCATCTCTGGGGCGGCCGACGTGACCGCGGAGCAGGTCACGGGCCAGCCGGTGCTGGAGGTCGAACTCAAGCGTGAGGCACTGGCCCGCCACGGAATACCGGGCCAACACGTGCTGGACCTGGTCGAGGCGCTCGGCGAGATCAAGGCCGGGGAGGTGCGTCAGGGCCAGCGCCGCTTCGACCTCGTTGTGCGGTTGGACGACAGATTCCGCGCCGATCCGATGGCTGTGCGAAAGCTCTGGGTGCCAACGAAAGCGGGTGAGCGCATCCCGGTCACCGAACTCGCTGAGCTCCGCCAGGTCGAGGGGCCATCAACGATCACGCGCGAGTGGCAGAAGCGGCGCGTGATCGTCCAGGCCAACGTCCGCGACCGCGACCTTGGGGGATTCGTGGAGGAGGCGCGGGAACGGATCGCGGCGGACGTGGAGCTGCCTCCGGGCTACTACGTGTCGTTCGGCGGCCAGTTCGAGCATCTCCAACGCGCAAGCGTACGGTTGATGATCATCATCCCCATCGCCCTGGCCGCGATCTTGTTTCTGCTCTACCTGAGTACTCGCTCGCTCGTAGATGCGCTGCTGATCGCCACGGGTGCCCCGTTCGCAGCGTTCGGCGGAATCCTCGCGCTGTGGCTTCGTGATCTCCCGTTCACGATCTCAGCCGGGGTTGGCTTTGTTGCGGTCTCGGGTGTCTCGGTCCTCAACGGCCTGGTGCTCGTCTCGACGATCCGCCGCAAGATCGACGACGAGGGTCTTTCCGTGGAAGACGCGATCGAAGAGACCCGCCTACTACGCCTGCGCCCGATCCTGATGACCGCGCTAGTGGCGGCGTTGGGGTTCGTACCGATGGCACTGAACACGAGCGTCGGCGCTGAGGTCCAGCGGCCGCTGGCGACAGTCGTGATCGGCGGCGTCATCGCCGACAATCTCCTAACGCTCATGGTGCTGCCCGCACTCTATGCCCTATTTGGGCGACGTGGGGATGGCGCGACGACGAAGTAGCACTGGAGCCGCCAGGGCGACGATCGTCACGGAGTCGGCTCCGGCGTTCTGCACCAGCGACTCGCCGGTGACGGGCGAGAAGCCGTCGAGGAGAGCGGTGAGTTCGCGCTCGGTGACGCGTGAGCCTTCGGCTCGGCCAAGAAGCCGTTCGGTCCCGGAGCCGAGGAACACGCCAGGCCGCTCGACCGGCGCATCCTTCACGTAGTAGCCAGCCGTGATCCGATTCGACGGGCTCTCCTTCGCAAGGTAGAGGGCCGCGTAGAGCGCCGTGATCTGGGTTAGTCGGGCAACCATCAAACGCTCGACCTAGATCAGGCCGTCCTCCTCGAGCTGCTCGATGGCGGTGCGAACCTCGGTCTCCGTCGCCCCGCCGACGACGTTGAGCATCACGACGCGGAGAAGGGTCTGGATGTGGCGGCGCTGCTCGGCGAGCGCGTCGGCGAAGAGCTGGGCGATGACTGCGTCGCTCTCGCGCCGGGCGAGCGCGAAGGTCAACAGGTCGCGCACCGTCGAAGCCATCGACCCGGTCGGCGGCGTGAGGTCCTCCAGGAGAGCGACCAGATCCGCTGGGAGACGGGTCGAAACCGCAACTAGGTGCCCGTTTTGGCTACGACGCTGCACGCTGGCCTCCTTCGGCGGCGAGCGACACAACGTCACCCTCCCCTACATCGAAGCCTTCGCTGTCGCCGAGCACCTCGTCGAGACGGCGTCCGAAGTTCGTGAGCTTGATGCCCTTCTTCTTGATGCGCTGCTTGAGCGTGTACAAGCCAATTCTGGAGATGTTCCGGTGCGCGCCACGAGCTTAGCGCGTCGCCTGCTGTCGTTCCCGCGGATGTCGATCACCTCGGTGGCGTTCGAGAAGGACGAGGGCGGCGGGGAGGGCCTGGTCCTCGGGGTGGCGCTGCGAGGGCGGTCGCGATGCTCGCGGTGCTGTCGCAAGTGCCCTCGCTACGACCAGTTGAAGCCACGCCGCTGGCGGAGCCTGGACTTCGGATCGTGGATCGTGCAACTGGAGGCCCGGCTCTGGAGGGTGAACTGCCCCCGGTGCGGGGTGGTCGTCGAGCAGGTCACGTGGGCCGACCCCATGTCGCGCTTCACGAGGCCGTTCGAGGAACTGGTCGGTTGGCTTGCCCAGCGCTGCGACAAGACGGCGATCAGTGCCCAGTTGCGCATCGCATGGCGGACGGTCGGTGCGATCATCGAGCGCGTCGTGGCCCGTCGCCGGCAGGCCATCGACTGGACCAAGATCACCGCCATCGCCATCGACGAGCTCTCGATCCGCAAGGGCCACCACTACCTGACGCTGGTCTCGGACCTGGAGAGCGGGCGCATCCTGTGGTCGAAGGAGGGCCGATCCATGGCCACGCTGGAGGCGCTCTTCGCGGAGCTTGGACCGGAGGTCTGCGCGGGGATCAAGCACGCAGCCATCGACATGTTCGAGGCGTACGCCCAGGCGATCCGCAAGTGGTTGCCGAACGCCACGCTGATCTACGACCGGTTTCACGTCCAACGCCTGGCGTCCGCGGCGGTCGACGAAGTCCGCAGAGCCGAATGGCGTCGGCTGGAAGGCACCGAGGAGAAGCGCGCGATCAAACACCTGCGGTGGGCACTGTTGCACAACCCCTGGAATGTCACGCCTTCCCAACAGGAGCGGTTGTCGGCGCTGCCAAAGAAGAACAGAACGCTGTACCGCGCCTACATCCTGAAGGAGTCCCTGGCGGACATCTACCGGCAGCTCTACTCGCCGCCATGGGCACGTCGGCGGCTCAAGGAGTGGATCTCTTGGGCGCTCCACTCGAGACTGGAGCCGTTCCGCAGAGTCGCACGGACGATCAAGAAGTGCTTCGCAGGAGTGCTCGCCTACTTCGAAACCGGCTACACCACCAGCCGGGCCGAGGGCCTCAACACCAAGGCCAGGCTGGCCACCCGGCAGGCCTACGGTTTCCACTCCGCGGACGCTGTGCGCGCCATGATCGAGCTGCGATGCACCGGTCTCTCGATCCCGCTGCCGCATCACCCATGAATCGCCTCTTCCGCGCCCCCCTCTCTCCACGGGGCGCGGAAGACCCATCCATGCCGGCCAAGCCGCAGCGCCGGCCGGGACGGAGGCACGCACGCCGAGTGCCGGCTCCATCATGCAGCCTTCGCTTCCACGTCCTTGCCGGCACGAGGTGTGCCGCCGGAGGACGGTCGGCGCGGAACCCCCGCGGATGCGCCCACAGTTATGTCAGGAGAGCCGAAAAAAGGGGGTCCGGAATCGGCCTGACGAAGCGCGGAAAGGGCACAAAGGCCGAATTCCTGGTGAGCCGGGAAGGTGTGCCGCTGGCGGCGGTCAGCGCCCCAGCTTCGGCCGGAGAGACCACTCTCGTGGAGCCAGTCCTCCAGCAGCTGAACGGCGTCGGGTGCACGGATCTGTGGCCCGAGATCGTTGTCGCTGACAAGGCGTACGACAGCGACGAGCTGCGAGGTCTCACGGAGTCAGTCGGCATCGTGCTGTTGGCTCCCCACCGCCGAAACCGTCGACCCGAGAACTGCACGAACGATGGCCGTCGCATGCGGCGATATCGCAATCGATGGCGAATCGAGCGTACTTTCGCTCATGCTGGCAACTACCGGCGCTTCACCACGCGGTACGAGAGGCTCCTCGTCATGGCTAACGCGGTCGTCAACGCCGTGTGCATGCTTCTCGTCCTTGGCAAGTTGTGAAACCACCTCTACCACGATGGCATGTGCACAGCGAACGTGGATCGTAGACCGGTGCAATGGCCCACG
>CAZNBS010000170.1:0-10049 GCA_964570955.1 uncultured Burkholderiales bacterium
GTCCGATCAGAACGCTAGTAATTTCACTGCGCTTGTCGGGTAGTTTGTCCCAAAGATTCCAGGCCGCTCCGCACTGTGGCGTGCCTTCCGCGTCGACTCGGCCACGTATCCTCAGGACGAGTTCGACAATCCGCGCCAGTGGCCAAGGCGCGAAGGGCGAGCCCGCCTTGACGGTGTTGCGCAGATCGAATAGCAAACGGCTTATCGAGCTGTTGTAGGACACCGACCGGAAACGCGGCTTGGGCGCCTGCGTAAAGAGCAGTGTTCCCTTTTTCGTCTTGGTGAAACGATGCCCGTTGGCTCGATGCCGCTCGCACAAGCTGTTCAAAGAACCGCTTTCCGGGCAATCCAGCGCCGTCCCCTCACCGCTGTCGCAAGGCCGATAGATGGCACCCGCATAGGTTTCGAGCCGGCGCTCACACTCGACGAGATCGACTACCTCGCCCACTGCCCACGCCATGTCCACGCCGCGACCGAGTTGGTAGAGGCGCTCGGCCATATGCGCCACGGCTTTGGCGTACGCATTCGTAGCGTCGTCTGGCTCGTAAGACCAAGCGTAAAGAAACGGAACGGTGGCGTCGAAGATTCGGGGGCGCATCTGCTTCACTGCCGAGCGGATCCTACCGATCTTTCGGGTGTCTCCGCCCACAGCGTCAAGATCGTTATTGGGAAGGTAGTGTGAAAAGGGTTGCCCCGGCTTTTCCGAGGGTACTGCAACAACTGGCGCATCCAACCGCTCCAACCAAATCAGTCCCGCTTCATCCACATCGTTCAACAAACCACGTGCCGCCCCTGCCACTAGTGCCTGAAACAAGCGTGCAGGTGAAGGTGGCCATTCGTCGCCACAGTCGCGGGTTTTCCCGTGATAGCGACCGTCGTGAAAGCGGACGGTAATGAGAAGAGCGCAAGTCATGGCTGCGGGGTATCTTCCGCAGTCTTCTTCAGTAGCTTCTTGGCCTCCTCTAAGTCAAACTCATGCACGAGATCGCTGCCAGTCGGCCAATGCGGCTGGAACGTCTTAGCTTGTTTCTCAGCATAGGCCATCAGCTTGTTCGATGCGTCATCTGAAGCCAAATCGACAGGCGCCGGGAATGCCCCGCGCCTGGGCACCTGTTGCCACTGTTCGTTGTCCGCGTAGCGCAGCAAGCAACCTTCTCGCAAGTACAAATCCCGATCATGGGTTGCGGCGAGCAATGCCAAGGAAAGCAAATAACGACGGATCGGTTCGCTTTTATCCTCGCGTTCGCTTCCGTCCTTGTCCTTTGGCAAGGTGCCACCAATCGCGCGAAGCGCAACCAGATTGATCGTGACTTCCCGGATGATCTCACCTCGCACAAGTACCCCACCCAATACGCGGCGCTCGGGATTGGGCGAGTCATTCCTGAATTCACGCATCCCTTGACGAGCTGCAGAATCGCTGACCTTGCGAAATGTCGAAGGGGCATCGGCCAACCCGACATCGGATCGGTTGTCTTTTCCTTCAGGCTTCAAAGTCGCCTGCTGTTCCTTGTCGAGGTATTTCCATATGGAATTGAACTGGGCCGCTGCAAACAACGGCTCCACATTCCAGGCACGGATGATAGAGCGGACAAGCCGAGGTCGCCGCTCGCCCGAGACGCCGCGCGAGTCCCATACGCCGAATACCAGCGACGTTGGCGCCAGCACGCACAGCGGCCCAGCATCCCCACGTTCCTTCAATACCCGAAAGGCAGGGTCGACCAGTCTGCGCAGAGTTGGCGAAGCCTGAACCGCCGCGTCAGCAATGCGGTGCGCCAGGTCAAGTAGCGAACGGCGCTCGGCAAGAGCCTCGTCATCCGTTTTCTTCTCTTTGTTCTTCCCCTTCTTGCCTTCCCCTTTCGGGGGCAACTCGATTTCGATTTGCGGAACTAGTGACGCATATTTCCCCTGCTTGAAGATCGGTTCCATAAAATTCGCTTCCGAACCGATGCTGTTGATCGTTGCCACCTTCGTTCCGTCCGACAGCGCGTCGATGTTGTAACCGATATCAGCATAGGTAGGCGGAAAGATAACCGGATTGTCACTATCTCCCACGGGCAATAGTTTCTGCCTGAGGTGAAGTGCAATGATGTTGCTATCGTCAACCACCCATTTGTTGAGCATTTCCTCGAAACCTGAGTCGATGGTTTGTGGGTTTGAGCTAGTCATGAGCGTGTTTCCTCCGAAGCATAGGTCATAGAAAGGTCGCCACCATCATTCGGTGCTTCTAGGCGTACAGTGAAATTCCGTGTGTCGGCGATAGGCAGCTCTTGTGCAATGGCAACTCGAGCTAGCTCGACTGGCAACCATGTTTTCCACGCTGTATATCGCCAGACTGAAGCGTCTATGCTTGCAGGCTTCGGACGTGAGTTTGTCAGTGCCAAGGCTGCAAAGATTTCTACGACAGGGTAGGTAGCAATCTCCATTGGCATTCCCGATTTCTGCTGCATATCCGGCGAGTAACCCGCGTTGATAGACATCCAGTTGCGACGCGGCTCCAACCGAAAATTTGCCGCCACCGGCGCGAGTAAATTGAAGGGGTCGGGCTTCTCGCTGTTGTAGTTCTGCATGGCCGACAGGAATGCAGCATGCAGTTTGCCGAACCTTACCGACGCCGAGTTACCGTTCGTGGCTGTCCAAAGACGTATGACTGGTCGCCGAGAGTCCAAATCTGTCCAGTAATCGAATCGGAGACACCGCATGCTACGGACCTTACCGTAAACGACGTCGCCAGCTAGTTCGATCGGTAACAGGGCGTCTCTTATCTTCCCATCTTTCTGAAGCTTGGATGGATGGATTCCATCGATATGGTGAGTTTCTCCACCATCCCTTTCCTGTACCCTCCGATCTGGGCTGACGGAGTAGCGCTTCCCGGACTTCACGAACTCGAGAGCAATTTTGAAAGGGCACTTCTCCTTGCCCGTACGAAGAAAAAAACGGACCCCTCCTGATGACCAATCGAATCGGCCTTCCGCATCGCCCAGCAGCACATCGGCAGCTTCGAGAAAACCGAGGCAGGCGAAAACCTGGCCAGGATTGAACAGGTCCACCGGGATATTGGGGGCGCTCATCGATCGCCGTCCTTATTGGGTTTGCGACCGCGAGCGTCGTTCTCGCGTGAAGCTTGCTGGTCCGCCGCACGCAACAGGGCCTCCCACCATGCAAGCCCCCATGGCCCCCAGCGTCGTTGCAGGCGAGCAAAACGCAATGCGACTTCGCGTGCGCGGGTTTCCAGTGCCGACGGCGGCGCGTCCTCACATCCCGTGATGTCGATGACCGGGCGGGCGAAGCCGTGGTGCGCCGCGATCATGTGCAAGGCTAGATGCTGCAGATCCTGCGGGAGCTTCTTGAACTCAGCGTCCTTCAGCGCATGCGGGAGCGAACCGAACTCATGTCGGTAGCCATCAAGTAGTTTGAAATCGATCGGCCCCTTCGTCTTGGCGTAGGGTCGACCATCTCGTTTAGCACGAAAGGCGTTCTGCCACCGAAGGGCCTGCTTACCTTCGTCATGAAGGCGCGCGGCGATGGAGAGCATTTCCAGATACTCGCCTTCCAACCTCAGCCGCTCGCCGATCCGCCTCGCACAACGCTCCGCCCACGACTGGTGCTCGACGAGAGATTGCTCTGGACCGCTCGAACGCCGCTCTTCGGTGTTGGCGCTGTCGGGCCATTCCTCGACGATCAACCAGCGGGTGGCTTCGCCGTCGGCGTTGCGTTCGAGGTCGAAGCGCAGGCACTCGCGCCAATTGCCATCCGAGGACGGATCGCCCGAGACCGAATCGTGGATACGGAAGGGAACTAGCGGATTGCCGTTGTCGTCTGCACCCCAGGAAGTGCTGCCATCGGCGGTGCTGGCGGCGGTGACCTCAGAATTAAGGAGACCGTTGTTCAGCCCACCAACGTCGGCCCCGACCACGAGCGTGGCACTGGACAACTCGCCCTGCAATTTCTCTTTCGCTTCCTTGACACGCTTCCTCTGCGCGTCGCTGTACGTTTTCTGCACTTCGGCCGGGATATCACGAACGTGCAGCGTGCGCACGTATTTGCCGCCCGCCGAAAGAACTATCGCGATAACATCTTCCGGTTTCAGCTTGGGGCCAGAATCAGCAGGCGGCGAAGCCTGCGCAGTCGAGGAAGGAAGTACCTCGTCACTGGATTCATCCGCTTCCGCTACGCTGTCTACCGTGGACTCATCCTGCCCCAAGGCTGAATCCGCGCCTCCCTCGTCTTCGGTGGACTCGTCCGAAACTTGCCTGACACCCCGATCTCGCAACTTCGCCACTCGCTGCATCAACCAATCGAGCACGCGGTAGGTTTCGGTTTCCAGCAACTCGACGGTCTGTATCGGCGCAGCCTCGAAGAAATCTTCGATCTCCTTCTTTCTCGTCGGTGGCTTTGCTCGAACGGGAAGATGTTGACGCCATGCCATCGCGGTTTGCGGCTCGTCGTCCGTCCAACCACGCAGCCAAGGCTCCACGCGAGGGCGGCCGGTGTGCTCGTCAAGTGAGGTCATGGACCAGGCGTCCACCAGCGGGCGTGAGAGCGCCGGGCGCAAGTGGGCTGGCGTGCTACATGCCTGTATTGCGTGCGCCAACCCAGTATCGGAAGCTGCATTGGTGAGCAGGTTAAGAAGCGCCCGTGGACTGGCATCACCATTGAGGCGCTCCAGCAGCGCAATCCGCTCTTTGTAGAGATAGGTTGGCGCCCAGTCTTCGCGATATTTCGCAAGCGCTTCCTGATAGTCGTCCTCGCCTTTCTTCTGATTCTTTTGCCTGTCCCTGAATTGTTTCAACGCTTTCTTGTAATCGGCGTCCTCTCGGTCGAATCGCGACATTGCTTGGGAGTAAGCACCGTGCTCTTCGGGCGTGGCCTTCTTGCCGGGCTTCTTGGGCTTGACGGGTTTCGGCGGCTCGGGAAGTGCCTCGATTTGCGGCTTATCGGGCAGCTTGCTCTTGGGCACTTCTGGTGGCGGCGCAACGACAACGATATCGGAAGAAACCTTGCCGCGCCGATTCACCCTCCCGAAGCGCTGCACCATGCGCTCCCAGGCGACGAGATCGCAGACAAGGTGATCAGCGTCGAGGTCCACGCCGACTTCACCGGCCGAAGTCGCCACCAGGAAGGTCGCCGAACCGTGACTCGACTCTGAGTCGGCAAGAAAGCCGAGTACTTCAAGCCGCTTCTGTGCCTGCCGGCGCTCGTGGACGCGCCGGGCGCCGACGAACAGTTCGATCCTGTTTTGAGCCGCTGTAGCTACACGAATCTCGTATTGCTCCTTGTCCTCTCCCTTGGCCTTCTTCGAATCCGTTCTTGCGTGCGTGGCAAGCCGGTCCAGAAGAGCGTCGCAAACTTTCTGTGCATCGTCGCGTTTGTCGCAATAGATCAGGCACCGCACGTCGTTCTCACCCTTGCCAGAGATTTCCCACGCACGCTCCACAATTGTCTGAAGTAAATTCTTGGCGCCAGCCGTCTCGATGCGCAGGCACTTGACGGCATCCAGTCTTTTCCGCGTTCGCTTGGCCCCTTCGTCGACTGCATCATCGTAGTCCCGCGCTTCCAGCGCGAACACACTCGTGCTGGAACTCCTGTTGGTGGCTGATAGCGGGAGCAGCTTAAATTCTGGAATTCGCTTGCGATCTTCCTTGGCGCGCGCGCTGTAAACATGCGGCTCACTCGCAATCGTAGCCAGTAGGGCCTCAAAAGGCGGCACCAGATGCGCCTCATCCAGCAGCACCAACGTATCGGCGCCCAGCAGACCAGCGTGGTAAGGGCGCATTTTTCGGCTGGCGCCGTAGCCTTCGAATAGCAGCCGTGAACCAATCATGTCCACGGTACCGACGACGATTGCCGGCCGACTCGGATCTTCCAGCCACTCACGGTTGTCCACGAACTGGCCGCGCAGAGTAGAGATGGGCAGCTTCCGACATTCCGCGAAGCCAAGGAAGGCGCACAAATCATGCGCCTTCGGTGTTGCCAGATTCTTGCGTAACGTTTCGGCGAAAGTCGTAGACTGATCCACTACGGCCCTTCGGTCCACGACATAGACGAGGCGTCTTGGAAGACTGGGCATTGCCTGGGTTCGTATCTGCCATGCCAGGCCGATCAGCCAGATCGCCATGACGGCAGTCTTCCCCAGACCGGTAGGAATATTCACTGCTCCAGGCAAATCGCCGGACAAGAAATGTGTACGAAACAGCCGCGTCTGCCACGGCATCGGCGGATAACCTGTCAGCGCGAGGAAGGAACTCGCGAAGAACTCACCAGCCTCCGATTGTTCGTGCGAGATCGTCATCCTCGGCTTTCCGTTGTGCTGGTCATCGCTCATCCCTCTCTCTCAAACCCGGTACCTGCGGACTGTGGGACGAGGAAGCGGTCGTCGCCCTTGCGATTGAGGGCTGCAGCCTCGGCCGATTCCGTCGTCGTGATCGCAGGGCTTGCGCAAACCAGGTCGATGATCGTGTCGGCAGCCCAGGATCGGTTTTCCGTTCATGATCTGCTCCCAGCTTTCGCGTCATCCTGCTTTGCATCAGTGGATTCGAGCGTCGCACGATCAGCCTCGATAAAGCCGCGTAGTTGTTCGGTGGAAGGAAGAGCAACCCGATATCGCGAAACGAAAAGGGGCTGGGCCACGCCCGCCGTCGCGTACTCGACCTTGGTGGCATTCTTACCGCTGCATAGCAGCAGGGCGACGGGCGGGTTGTCGCCTTCGCCGACTTCGTTCGACTTCCAGTAGTTGAGGTAGAAGTTCATCTGCCCGGCATCGCCGTGCCTGAACGCACGTACCTTCAAATCGATCAGCAGATGGCAACGCAGGCGGCGGTGATAGAAGACGAGGTCGATGTAATCGTGCTCGTTGCCGACCGTGATGCGCTTTTGCCGCGCCTCGACGCAGAAGCCAGTGCCGAGCTCCAGAAGAAACTGCTGAAGGTGATCGAGCAGCGCTGACTCGATATCGCTCTTGGTATAGCGGGGACGCTCCGCCAGGCCAGCGAACCCCAGCACATACGGGTCACGGATCAGATCGGCCGTGCGCTCGGATGTTTCCACGGACTGTTGCCGTGCTTGTTTGATGACAGCGGCCTTGTCCGTGGAGAGTACCGTGCGCTCGTAGAGTAGTGAACCGATCTGGCGTTGAAGCCGCCGCTTGGACCAGTTTCCGTTCAGGCATTCGATTTCATAGAACGCCCTTTTCCAGGACGCGTTCCTCGCACGCCGCTTGCCCTCCCTGTGAACCTTTCCGTCCAAGTCATCCTTCCCAACGACTTGCGGGCCGTCAAGCGTTTCGACCGCGGTTTGATTGTAGCGATCCATGCTGCGCGGGTACACAACTCGACTTCTCTCGGCACGAGGCAGACGGCAGCTCATTTCGCGTCCCCTTCTTCGAAACGCTCGCGCCACACTTCGATGAGCATGCGCCAGCCGTTCCGATCGGCAGCGCGAAACGCAGTCAGATACTCGGCGCTAGCAGGTACAGCCGTTGGCGCAAGCCGTACAGGCGGAAGATCAAGCCGCCGAAGAATCTCGCGCAACCAGACTCGGGTGACGCAGCCGTTGAAATCAGCGAAAGGATGAATGAACGGCAGGCGCCCTTCGGCAAAGGCGAGAGTTTCGAGCAGAAGCTCGTTGATTTCCGCATTAGCCGACAGGCGAGCTTGTAGGTTGCGGCCGTACTCTCGCACCGGAGTCGGTACTCTGAAGAAATCCGGCGGCTCGTGTTCGCCGGCGGTCACGTTCGTGCGACGCCAGCCGGCGAGCTGCGGCACGAGATCGCCGCAGATCAGCCGATGAAATTGGAGCCGTAAGGTGTCGTCGAGGTTGGCCTGAAGGAATTCACCATCCTCGATGCGCCGCTCCAGGGCAAGGACGTTGCGCGCCAAGTGCGGCGCGAGCTCGGTATAGCTCAGGATCCCGAGGCGGGTTTCGACGTAGCGGGTAACGTATCGCGGCGCGAGAGTTCCGCTTTCATCGCCTCCAGGTCCACCGGTTCTCCCTCGAACGCCATGCTCTCGGCTGCGTTCAGCGGAATCCGGTCGCGGCGGATGCGGGTCCTCGTTTCCCGCGGCAGGCTGCGCCAGCGCTCGATTACTTGTTTCCAGTCCATGGGCGGCATTACCGGCGCCGATGGAAGGAGGCTCAAGCGTCTGTCGTGGCGCCTTCCGGCGCACGCGGACGAGCATCTTTTCGATCCACTTCAACATGTCAGGCCGCTGGGGTCCTGGTCTCTTTGCAGGCCCGGCACGTTGAGCACCTCCCAATGCGCGCCCTTGTCCGGCCCAATACGGCGCAGGCGCCCCTGCTGCTGGAGCCTTTGGAGATTTCCTTCGATAGACCGCGCAGTGACGCCGACCAGCCGCGCCAGATCGGCGATAGTCACTTCGGGATCCCGGCTGAAGGCGGCGAGATTTTTCTCCGACGTTTTCTCCGACGTCTTCTCTGAGCTTCCGCCTTGAATACCTCTGACTCCCGACGCTCCCTCTGGACCGACCTCCTCTTTCCTCCGCACCGTCGCCACGAACAGGCATCCGTCCCGGTCGTCGACGGAAGTCGATGTCGGGCCAGGATTCGAGGGCGCGGGGCACGCCCGAGCCGAGCCCGCGATAAGGCAGCAGGCCCTTGGCGACGTAGCTCGCAAGGATGGGGCTGCGGAGATTGGAATTGCCGGCGCGGATGTTCTCTACGGTCAGATTGTTCGACAGATGACCGGGACTGACGATCTCGATACGGTTGGCGAAGGCGAAGATCCGGATCGGAGCGCTGACGAGATAGTCCCGGTGCATGGCTACTGCTTTCACGGCGCTCTCCTCGGACGCGAACGCACGGTGCCCGATCCGTCGTTCTCACCCCGCCCCCGGGGGGACGGGGTGAACGAAGCAGGCCCGCAACACGGGGAAGTTGTACACCGGCCCAGGCTCATGACGTGAGCCTGGCGTTTTTGCTGGAAAGCCGGAAGAAAACGCTCTAAGCGCTCGCTTTCTCGCCGCCGTCGCAGTCATGCCCGGCTTCGAATCCGATCGGCGTGCGGCGGTCGGACAAGATGTGATGCGTTCGCAAGATGCGCCAGAAGAGGTCCACGGACGGATACCGCGATGAAGCGCTTTACCCAGCCCTGGGCGATCGCCGTCACTCTGTCATGTCCGGCAGGCAGCACTTCTTGTATTTCTTCCCGCTGTCGCACGGGCAGGGATCATTGCGGCCGATTTTTGCTGTCGGAAGTACGTAGGGCGAAACGGGTTTGACGAAAAAGCCGGCGGCCACGCTCAAACGCAGTGTCCGCTCTTCCGTTTCGTCGGCGGCAATGCCCGCCGCCCAGTCGAGCGCGGCATCGAGCGCCTGCGCGCCGCCGCGTTCGGCAGCGGCCTGGACGACCTCGACTGCCTGGATGCGCATGTACCAATCGACGCCTCGATCGTGCGACAGCTCGCGCAGCGCTGGCACGACGGTATCGGGCTTGTTGCGGAACAGCGCCGGCTAGTTTCCGGAGAACCAGTCCTGGAGATCGATGTCGTCGGCCCGCGCCATGCGCCGCATGAACGACACCAACAGCAGGCCGGCACGCTCGCCGGGGATGAGCCCGAGGATCATCACGGCATGCAGCAGCAGCCACCACTCCCCGCGTGTGCATGCCTCGTTCCAGTACCGATCGTTCTCGACGAGGGCGGAAAGACGCTCGATCATCGTCTCGCCGCGACCGGCGCACTCCTCGACGAGAGTTCGCGGCGTGCGATCCTCGTCGCGCATCAGCAACCCGATCAACGCATCGGCTTCGACAGACGCGAGCTCCGGCGCATCGTATGCGGGCAGCGGTGACACGCTCGTGGCCGAGGGAACATTCCAGCCTTCTCTTCCATCCGTTTCATTTATGGCAATCCGTTCCCGCATCGGCGGCTGCGCTCACGAATCTTGTAGAGTAGCCACCCGTCCGGCGGGAATGTTCCGGCCAGAGGCCGATAGACTGCCGCACCCGTGCACATCTCAGGCGCCGACCTATAACCGTTGTTATAATCCCCTGCGGAGGTAGCGCATGAAGATCAAGATCACGACCGTAGGCAATT
>CAZNBS010000170.1:10059-10944 GCA_964570955.1 uncultured Burkholderiales bacterium
GTTATACGTCCTGTATAACGCGAGCCCCGGAGCAGGCGATGAACAAGCCCGAAAAGCCCGCCGGCGAGCAGGCCATGGTCCTGCAGGTCCGCAAGATCGGCAATTCGGTCGGCATCATCCTGCCGAAGGAGCTGCTCACGCGGCTGCGTGTCGGCAAGGGCGATGCGCTCTACGCGACCGAGCTGGCCGACGGCATCAAGCTAAGTCCGTTCGATCCGAAGCTCGCGGAGCAGATGGAGGTTGCGGAGCGGATCATGCGCAAGGACCGCAACGTGCTGCGCAAGCTGGCCAAGTAAGTCGATCGTCATGATCATCTGGCTGCAGCAGGACTTACTGTTGGCGATCCACGCTCGGCAAATCGCGGAGCACGGTGGGAGCCACGGGATACGCGACGAAGCGCTTCTCGAATCGGCGCTTGCGCGACCACAACAATTGGCTGCGTATGGCGACCCTGAACCGGATCTCGTGGATCTGGCTGCGGCGCTTGCGTACGGTCTGGCACGCAACCACGCGCTCGTAGATGGCAACAAGCGCACGGCGCACGTTGCCTACCGGACGTTTCTCGTCCTCAACGGAGCAGATCTCGTCGCCACCGACGAAGAGAAATACTTGGCTATGATGGCGCTCGCCGAAGGCAAGCTTTCCGAGCGCGAATTTGCCGCCTGGCTGCGCGGCCGCCTGCAGCCTCCGATCGGGCGCAGGGCGCACGAGCCGGCGACGAAGTACCGGGCGAAAATCAGAGATAAGCCCGAAGCAGCGGCCCGCAGACGAACCGCGCCTTGAGCCGATGCGCCATTGGCGAAACTTCCCTCACCCCCGGCCCCTCTCCCCAAGGGAGAGGGGAGCTAATAGCGTCCCACACCCCCCCCACCACCCCGGGGGAGG
>CAZNBS010000171.1:0-10940 GCA_964570955.1 uncultured Burkholderiales bacterium
TCGCCACCGGGCTGCATCGGCCGAACGAAGGCGCGGAACTGGCCGAGCTGGTCGGCGATCCCTGGGTTCTGCGGACGGTGCGGGTCGAGAACCATTTTGCGCGCCACGATGACGATCATGTGCTCGTGGGGACCACCCGAAGTGGCACGGTCGTTCGACTCGACCGTCGCTTCGTCGATGCCGACCTTCGCATCGTCACCGGCCTCGTGGAACCGCACTTCATGGCGGGGTATTCCGGGGGGCGCAAGGTGATCGCCCCGGGCATCGCCCATGCGCAGACCATCACCACCTTCCACAACGCGCGCTTCATGTCGCATCCCCGGGCGGACAACTGCGTGCTCGAGGGCAACCCGCTGCATGGCGAACAACTCGAGATCGTCGCGATGCTCGGCGAGGTGCTGGCGGTCAATGTCGTGATCGACGAGCACCGGCGCCTGTCCTTCGTCAACTATGGCGAGGTGGTGACGAGCCATGCGCAGGCCGTGGAGTTCATCCGCGACTATGCGCGCGTGGCGGTCCCCCGACGCTTCAAGACGGTGGTCACGAGCGCGGCCGGCTACCCTCTGGACAAGACCTACTACCAGACCGTGAAGGGCATGGTCGCACCGGTCGACATCCTCGAGCCGGGCGGCAACCTCATCGTGCTCTCCGAATGCTCGGAAGGGATGGGGTCGGCCGAGTACGTGGACGCGCAGCGACGTCTGATCGCGCAAGGACCGGAGGGCTTTTTCCGGGACATCTCAGCCAAGTCGCACGCCGACATCGACGAGTGGCAGACGCAGATGCAGCTCAAGCCCATGCGGGCCGGCAACGTCCACCTCTACGCTGGCGGCCTGCCTCCAGCCGCGCGGCCATTGACCGGCGTCAACGTGATCGACGACGTCCAGGAGACCCTCGAGCGCTGTGTCCGGGAGTCCGGCGACCCGGCCCTGGCGATCATCCCGGAAGGTCCCTACGTCGTCCCGGTGTACCGCCC
The DNA here is from genome assembly GCA_964570955.1 of uncultured Burkholderiales bacterium. Classification (GTDB taxonomy): domain Bacteria; phylum Pseudomonadota; class Gammaproteobacteria; order Burkholderiales; family SHXO01; genus SHXO01. The sequence continues at coordinate 977 of CAZNBS010000171.1, forward strand.
CGCCACCTGACCCGGCCACCGCGTTACATGCTACTTGCATCATTCCGCCGGGCGTGACACACTCGTCGACATGCTTTTGTCATGTCGCCGGGCAGCCGCACTCTTCCTACCGCACGTCGCCATTTTTGGCGTGACGTTCGATGCGTTTGATAGACTGCGTCCATCGCTACCATCCCGCGAGGGCAGACAGATGATCCCGGACCATATCGACGTAAACATCGCCGGCGGGCTTGATTTGCCGCTTCCGCGGATGATCAACGTGCGCCAGAAATTCCAGGCCCAGCGCCTGCACGACATTTCCGGCGCCATCGCACGCGAGTTCCAGCGGCCGGAGATCCGCGAACGTGTCAAGCCCGGCCAGATCGTCGCGGTCGGCTGCGGCAGCCGGGGCATCGCCAACATTGCCGAGATCGCGAAGTCGGTGATCAAGGAGTTGGCGGCCCTGGGCGCGCGGCCGTTCGTCTTCCCCTGCATGGGCAGCCATGGCGCCGCCACAGCCGAAGGCCAGCGCAAGGTCCTGGAGAGCTACGGCATCACCGAAGCCTCCACCGGCGTCCCAGTCAAGGCGACCATGGACACGGTGGTCGTCGGCCATCTGGAGGACGGCACTCCCGTGCACATGGACCGGCACGCGGCAGAGGCGGATGCAGTGGTGGTGATCAATCGGATCAAGCCGCACACCGGCTTTCGGGGTGCCACGGAGAGCGGCCTCACCAAGATGCTTGCCATCGGCATCGGAAAGATCATCGGCGCTTCGACCTACCACCAGCACGGCATGGATCGGTTTCCCGAGCTGCTGCCCAGCGTTCGCGACGTCAACATCCGCGCGCGCAATGTGCTCTTCGGCGTGGGGATCGTGGAGAACGCATACGACGAAACCGCGCACATCGAGGTCGTGCCCGCGGACCGAATCGCCACGCGCGAGCCCGCGTTGCAGGCGATGGCCAAGCAGCACATGCCACGTATCGGCTTCGACGAGATCGACGTGCTCGTCATCGACGAAATGGGCAAGAACATCAGCGGCGCAGGCTTCGACCCGAACATCACGGGTCGCAACCGGCGTGCCGTGCAGTGGAGTGCCAAACCCACAGTGAAGAAGATCGTCGTGCTCGGTCTCACGCGAGAGACCATGGGCAACGCGACCGGGATCGGTTCCGCGGACGTCATCACCATGCGCCTGTACCGCGAACTCGACGTCCCATCGACCTACGCAAACATCATCACGTCCTGCAATCTGGATGGTGCCGCCATTCCGATGATCATGAACACGGATCGCGAAGCGATTGCGCTGGCCATCAAGACAGTGGTCCGCGTGAAGCCGCAAGACTGCCGCATCGTGCGCATTCGCAACACGTTGCAGCTCGCCGAGATCCAGGTGTCCGAGTCGCTCCTTGCCGAGGTTCGTTCGCGGCCGGATCGATTCGAGATCGTGTCGGAACCGGCGGCGATGCCGTTCGATGCGAATGGCCTCCTTCCGGCGCTGACACTCACTCCGCATGCGGCGGCGGCCTGACCCTGTGACTGGACTCCTCCAGGCACTGCCGGGCGCAACCGCGGCCGCGGCGGCTCGACGCAGTGCCAACTCTTGGGGGAATCCATGTTTCGTCGCTTCGCAGTCGTACTCGCTCTGACGGCCCTGGCCGCTCCGGCCATCGCTCAGGAGGCCGGTGAGCCGGTCAGGGAGAAGCCGGTCACGGCGCAACAGCAGAAGATGAAGGAATGCAACGCCGAGGCAAAGAGCAAGAGCCTTAAAGGCGAGGAGCGCAAGAAATTCATGAGCACCTGCCTGTCGAAGTCCTGAGGTTCGCCCGGACCCTGAAATGCGAAGGGGGCGCGAGTGCGCCCCCTTCGTCGTTCTGAATCTCAGCCAAGCTGGCCGAACGACCTCAACCGATGTTCACCGGCACGTAGATGCGGTTCTCTCCGCGCTGGATGAGGAGGGCCACCGGCTTGCCCGGCTGTGCATTGTCCACCAGCCCCTCGAACTGCGACGCCGACTCGATCTCTTGTCCGTTCACGGCGATCACCACATCTCCGCGCTGGATTCCCGCGCGTGCGGCGGGGCCCTGTGCGGACCCGACGACCACACCGCCCTTGACATCCAGCTTCTCGCGCTGCTGGTCCGTCAGATCCTGGACCGCCAGCCCCAGCTTGCCGGTCTGGGCGGCACCGTTGGTCGCGGCAACTACAGCCTTTTCCGGCTCCAATTCGCCCACGGTGATCGGAATCTCGCGCTGCTCGCCCTTGCGCCAGATCTTCAGCTTCGCCTGGGAACCCGGCTTGGTCTTGGCGACGACGACCGGCAGATCGCTGGAATCGACGATTTGCTTGTCGTTGTACTGCAGGATCACGTCACCCGATTCCAGGCCCGCCTTCTGTGCCGGGCTGTTCTTCTCGACGTTCGCCACGAGCGCGCCGTTGGGATGGTCGAGTCCGAATGACTTCGCGAGATCCGCAGTCAGGCCCTGGATTTGCACACCGAGGCGCCCACGCGTGACCTTACCGGTGGTGCGAAGCTGCTGCGCGACATCCATCGCGATGTCGATGGGGATCGCGAACGACAGGCCCATGTAGCCGCCGGTGCGGCTGTAGATCTGCGAGTTGATGCCGATGACCTCTCCATTCAGATTGAACAGCGGGCCACCGGAGTTGCCCGGGTTCACCGCGACGTCGGTCTGCAGGTAGGGCACATAGGTCTCTGCCGGCAGCGACCGCCCCTTGGCGCCCACGATCCCTGCCGAGATCGTGTTCTCGAAACCGAACGGCGAGCCGATCGCCGCGACCCACTCGCCGACCTGCACGTTTTCGGGATTGCCGATCTTGACCGTGGGCAGATCGGTCGCGTCGATCTTGAGGACCGCCACGTCGGTGCGACGGTCGGCTCCGATCAGCTTGGCCTTGAATTCGCGCTTGTCCGTCATCTGCACGGTGATGTCGTCTCCGTTGCTCACGACGTGCGCATTGGTGAGCAGGTAGCCGTCGGAGCTGATGATGAAGCCCGAGCCCTGTGCCTGCTGCGGCATGGCATTCGGAGCGCCAGGCATCGGCGGCTGGAACGGGAATGGGAACGGGAACGGCGTGGCACCTTCCGGTGCGGGCTGCGGCGACAACGCAGTCTCCTGGCTGCGCTCGACCTGAATGTTTACCACCGCCGGGCCGTGCTGCTTGACCAGCGAAGTGAAGTCCGGGATGGCTACGGTGGCACGATCGGCATCGGTCGCCGGCGTGGTATGCACTGGCGCTTGCTGGGCGTGTGCGGGACCCGGGAATACGTCCACGTGGGATACACCCCAACCCGCCCCGAAGAATGCAGCGGCGAGGGCGAGCGGAAGCAGCTTGCGCTTCAAGTTCATGAGCATCTCCTAGAATGGTTTGCGGGGCGAGCGACGAAGGTCGTCGCCTGAGGTCTGGGGCAAGGACGCCGCGACCTGATGGACCGGACGCGGGTCCGACACCTTCCCGCCCGCGCAAGTCGACGGACTTGCTCGCCCTTACGGCTTAAGAGACACCAGGCACTGCGCTAGGTTCCGACCGGACCGCCATCACGCCGGAAAACCGCCAGTGTCGCCGAGCGTGGGCGGCCGCCGTCGGGCCAGCTGCTGAATGCGGCCGGGCGCTGCGGGTCGCTCCGCTCTCCGGGTGTTTCGCCCGGGTGCTGCACGTTGACGAACAGCGTCCGCCCGTCCGGCGTTCCGGTCGCGCCCGTCATCTCGCAGCCGCGCGGTCCGGTCAGGAAGCGTCGAACGACCCCCGTGGCAGGATCCGCGCACAACATCTGGTTGTTCCCAAGATTGGCGTAGTCGCCGCGATTCAGCGCGCCCGGCGACACATCCGTCTGGATCCACAGTCGACCGTGCGGATCGATCCACAGTCCATCCGGGCTGCCGAACGCGTCGCCCTGCACATCGCCGCGCTTGGCTGCGTCCGGATGGGCGGGATCGCCGCACAGGACGAACACCTCCCACTCGAAACGGCTGCTGCTCGCGTCGCCGCCGGCTTCGCGCCAGCGCACGATGTGTCCGAATACGTTGTCCGCTCTGGGATTGGCCGGGTCGACGGCAGGACTGGCGCTTGCGAGCCGTGTGCTGCCGTCTGCGCTGTTCGACGAGGGAGGCTGAGCGCCGCGGCGATTGTTGTTCGTGAGCGCGCAGTACACCTCCCCCCGCTCGGCGTGCACGGCGAGCCACTCCGGTCGATCCATCATCGTGGCGCCGACGCGGTCTGCCGCCATCCGGGTGTGGATCAGCACCTCGGCCTGCGAGGCGAATCCGTTCTCGCGGGTTAGTCCGTTGATCCCGTGCGTCAGCTCCAGCCACTCGCCGCGGCCGCCCGCCTGAAAGCGCGCCACGTACAGCGTTCCATGGTCGAGCAGGTCACGGGAGGAGGCAGGCCGCGCCGGATCCCACCGGTCCCGTGAAACGAACTTGTAGATGTACTCGTTACGCTGGTCGTCGCCGCTATAGATGACGACGCGCCCATCCGGCGCGAGCGCGTGCGCCGCAACCTCGTGACTGAAGCGGCCCAGCGCAGTCCGCTTGACTGGAACGGCCGCGCGGTCGTGCGGATCGATCTCGACCACCCATCCGAAGCGGTTCGGCTCGTTGGGATGGCGGTCCATATCGAAGCGCTCGTCGAACTCCTCCCAGCGATATCCGCCGCGTGCACCCAGACCGTAGCGGCGCTGCGCAGGACCCGGCTCCCCGGCTTGCCGGAAATAGAAGTGGAAGTTCTCCTCGCAGGTCAGGTACGTGCCCCAGGGCGTAAATCCGCAACCGCAGTTGTTGAGCGTTCCGAGAACTGACGTGCCGTGGGGGTCCGCGGCGGTACGCAGCCAGGGGTGGCCGGCGGCAGGCCCGGACAGCCGCATCGGTGTGCGCGCGGTGATCCGCCGTGCATACAGCGAGGGCCTGACCACCTCCCATGAACCGTTCGGGCCGCGTCGTACTTCGATCACCGATACGCCGTGCGCTGCCTGGCTCTTTCGCACTTTCTCGGCAGTCCAGTCGCGCATGCCGTGCGGATGCAGCAGGCCGTCGTCGGCGTATTCGTGATTGAGCACGAGCAGACCGTGGGCGTTCGGGTCGCGACCGGGCAGCGGAAAGTAGTGCATGCCGTCGTGATGCATGCCGGCCTGCAGTTCCTGCTCGGCAGCCGAGTTGGACGCATCGGGGTTAAAGGCCGGCCCGTCCGAGACCGGATCACCCCATGCGTACAACACCTGCGCTACATACCCCTCGGGCACGTGCACGGCGTCGTCCCGTGAGACGGGCACGCCCCGAAATCCCATCGAAGGGGGCGCCGCCCCCGCGGCGCGGGCCCAGGCTGTGACGGACCAGGGCAGGAAGGACGTCACGGCCGCACCGACGCCGCCGTACAGCATGCGGCGGCGCGTGCCGTCGACCCGCGCGACGTCGGTGAAACCGCCGCTTTGCCGGGGATTGCAGGTCTCGTCCTGGTCGTGCATCGCGCCTCCTTGCGCTCTAAGGGGCCCAATTATCGCGCCGATTCCACGCGTGCCCCTTGATGCCGCCGGAGATGCTGTGCAACAGTGCCGGCCCAGGAGGAACCATTGCCGCTCGACCAGTTCATCGACCTGTACTGCGAACGAACCCAACCCGGTTTCTGGGGCGAACCCGCGAACGCCGTCACGAACCTCGCGTTTCTGCTCGGCGCGTGGGTTGCATGGAGCGCCATGCGCAGGGCACAGCGCCCGCTTCCCGCCGCGATCAGGGTGTTGCCCCTGTCGATGGCACTGGTCGGCGTGTTCAGTTTCCTGTTCCACACGCTCGCCGTGCTGTGGGCGGCGATCGCCGACCAGCTCTTCATCCTGCTGTTCGGCTGCCTGTTCCTATATGCCTTCCTGCGTCACTGCGCCTCGACGCCGGTGCTGCCGGCCGTGGTGGTGGCGGTGGTGTTCGGCGTGGCAAGCTATTTCACGCCCCGCCTGCTGCCGCCCGGCTGGCTGAACAGCTCTGGCGGCTACCTGCCTTATCTGGTCGGTCTGGCTTGCATGACAGCGTGGCTGGGCTATCACAAGCGTCCGGCGATGCGTGCATTCGCCGGCGCGATTGCGTTGTTCGCCGTCGCGCTGGTCCTGCGCACCGCAGACCAGGCGTGGTGCCAGCAGTTTCCGCTCGGCACGCACTTCCTCTGGCACCTGCTCAACGGTGGGGTGCTCGCACTGCTCACGCTCGCCCTGCTGTCCGACGTCGAGCGGATGCGTTGACGTGTACGCGTCACGACACTACAGTCGCTCGCCATCTTGTCGCCGGGTCGGGTTCGGTGAACCTTTCGTGCCAGAACCGACCGAACGAGTCATTACATGGGCAAACGAGACGAACGCCGAGCCGACATGGACGCGAAGGTCCGCAAGCGCAGCAAACGGGAAAAGGAGGCGACGCCGAAGCACGGCATCGTCGACGTACTCGCCTGCGCACCGGTCTCGCGCTTCCACTACGAACTGGTGGTCGGCAACGGGATCGGAGCAGATGCGGTGGCGGACGCCCGGGAGGCATTTCAGCGCGCCTGGGAGATGCGCCGGCAGAAGGCGTTCGAGGCGGCAAGCGTGCACCCGGAACGACTGGGCAAGGACTGCGAGATTGCAGAGCACCGGGTGGTGGGGCCGTTCAGCAGCACGCCGGACTGGCGGATCGACCTGGATGCCGACCCCCCTGCAGCCATGACGTGGTGCTGGGTGGGCTACGAGTCGATCACGTTCTGCCGGCCTGCCTGAAGGCGCTACCGCGGCGCCTGCAGCCGCTCCAGCATGTGCGCGACCGCCTGGATCTGCGCACCGGTGCGGGTGTGATAGCCGGCGCCAGTGTAGCCCCACCAATCCCAGCAGCCCTTGGGGTTGTAGACGAAAGTCGTGGGCCAGGGCCAGGGGCCCCAGCCGCGGCGGGCGATCGCCTGGGGATAGAGGACGATGAGCCGGTTGGCATCGGCCCAGCGGTTGTAGCCGGCGTGGATCACGAAGGCGTCGCCGATCTCCTGCGCACCCTGCATGCATCCGTGGAAGGCGACATGCACACCGCACCCCCCCGCCCGGCACGCGTCGGGCACATATACGTAGCCCCATTGGTCCATGCTGATTTCATAGGGTGATGGGGTGAATTCACCCTGTTCGAACCGTATCAGTCGACCGGAAGGGACCGCCGCGGGCGGTTCCAGCGGTCCATGGAGATGGTCCAACAGTGCACCCGCCGCGTCGAAGTCGCAGTCGTTGAGGTAGGGGGCCGCAGACGTCTCACATGCCTGGCCGTAGTCCGCCGTCACCATCGCGTGCCCCGCCTCGATGCCGTCCACCAGCCGGATCTGCTCAGCGGGAACGAAACCCAGGTACCACGTACGCAGGCCCTCGACCACTTCACGCGTAACGGTATCGTCTGCCCGGCCCGAGAACAGCCAGACGCGATCGTCACGGAGTTCGTTCGTCGAATCGATTCGTTGCGCCTGCGAGAGGGAGCGAGCGACGGCCTGCAGCGTGCGCACGTCGGGCAATGCCCAGAACAGGGAGGGTTTCATGCAGGCATGGCGCGCGCGCAGCGCATTGCCCCGGGCGCAGTAGTAAGGACCGGCAGCGAGCACGCCCGCTCCGCGTACGGTGCGTGAATGCGCCACCTGGAACTGAACCGCCATGTAGCCGCCGGAGGAGATTCCGGAAACGGTGGTCCGGTCGGCGGCTGCGGCCAATCGCGGCAACATCTCCTGCGCCGCCACGGATGCAGGATCGATGGCATAAACGATGGCGACGAGGACGCTGCAGAGGCGGGCCCGCATTCAGCGATTCTATCCGGTATGCTGGATCGCACCCCGAAATGCCGATCTGCGCATGACCGACGACGCCTGTTTCCCCTGCAGCTTCGTGATCTTCGGTGCCACCGGCCACCTGTCTGCCACCAAGCTGCTACCGGCACTGTACGACCTCGAAGCAGCGGGACGCCTGCCCGAGGTGACCAACTTCATCGCCTTCGCGCGACGTCCGCATGACGATGCCACGTGGTGTGCGCAGGTGGAGAAGTGGCTGCGTGCGCGGCGTCCGGACACCTTCGCTCAGGAGCTGTTCGACCGGTTCGCGGCGCGCTTCAGCTATGTGCGCGGAGACCTGCGCGAGGTCGAAGGCTACCGCAGGCTGCTCGCCGAACTGGGCAAGCCCAAGACCGGCGTGTGCTCCAACATCGTCTTCTATCTCGCGATCAGTCCCGCCGACTTCGGTGCGGTGACGTCACATCTGGCCGAAGTCGGACTGAACCGTCCGCGCGGGCTGCATCGCATCGTCGTGGAAAAGCCCTTCGGCGAGGACCTGGAGAGCGCCCAGGCGCTCAACCGCCTGCTGCACGAAAACTTCGACGAGCAGCAGATCTTCCGCATCGACCATTACCTCGGCAAAGAGACGGTACAGAACCTGGTCGTGTTCCGCTTCGCCAATTTGCTGGTCGAGCCCCTCTGGAACCGCAACTTCATCGACCACGTGCAGATCACCGTGGCGGAAAGCGCGGGAATCGAGACACGCGCGGGCTACTACGATCGTACCGGCGCCACGCGCGACATGCTGCAGAACCATCTCATGCAGCTGCTCACGCTAATCGCGATGGAACCTCCCGCCGCGCTCGAACCCGATGCACTACGCGATGAAAAGGTCAAGGTGCTGCGCTCGATCCGGCCGATCCAGCGCCGTGCCCTGTCGGCGCACGCTTTTCGTGCTCAGTACGCCGCGGGATCGGTGGAGAACACCCCTGCGGCAGCTTATCGGGACGAGGACGGTGTCGAGAAGAGTTCCCTCACCGAGACCTTCGTGGCCGCCCGGCTCCTGATCGACAACTGGCGCTGGCGCGGTGTCCCGTTCTACCTGCGCACCGGCAAGCGTCTGCGCAATACGCTCTCCCAGATCGCCATCCGGTTCAAGCACACGCCCCAGCAGCTGTTTCGCGAGACGCCGCTGGAGGACACGCCGCCGAACTGGATCATCCTGGGACTGCAGCCCCGCGAAGGCATGGCCATGGAGATTCACGCACGCCAGCCCGGCCTGGGACTGCACACCCGCACCATCCGCATGGACGCCGGCTATCGAACCGAAGGGGTGCGCCCGATCGATGCCTACGAGGCGCTACTGCTCGACGTCGTGCGGGGCGATCAGACCAACTTCATCCGTTTCGACGAAGTCGAGTGGGCATGGCGCGTCGTCGATCCGATTCTGCGCGCCTGGACCCAGGAACGCGACCACATCCACACCTACCCCGCTGGAAGCTGGGGTCCCACCGAAGCGAATCGGCTGTTCGAGTGGGACTATCAGGACTGGCGCAACGAGGCCTGACCGCCGCTCAGCCCTCGACCACGGGTTCGACATAGATCTCCACGCGCCGGTTAGCTTGACGCCCGGTGTCGGTCGCGTTGTTGGCGATCGGCTCGCTCTCTCCCTTGCCGGAGGTTGCAAGACGCAGTGGATTGACGTTTTTCTCCTCCAGGTAGCGGGCCACGGACAGCGCACGATCTTCGGACAGGCGCTGGTTGTAAGCCGCGCTTCCGGTGTTGTCGGTGTGTCCGACGACCGTCAGCGTCGTCTTGCCGTAGCGGATCACGACATCGGCAAGCTTGTCCATGGTGCTGTTGAACCCGGGCTTGATCGCAGCCGAGTTCACGTCGAACGCGGTCTGGCTGGTCATGGTGACGCGCACCACGTTCCCGTTGAGCTTGTCCACCTGCGCACTGCCCGCCTGGATCTCCTTGGCGAGGTTCTTTTCCAGATCCTTCTTCTGGCTGTCCATGTATGCGCCCACCGCGCCCCCTGCCACGCCACCGCCCACTGCGCCGATGATCGCACCCTTGGTGCGATTCTTCTTGTACGCCACTGCACCCACCACTGCGCCGCCGATGGCACCCACCACTGCACCCGTTTCCATGCGCGTCATCGGACGCTTGCCCGTGGCGCTGCCGTCACTCGTACATCCGGACAACACAACACTAC
>CAZNBS010000172.1:0-10933 GCA_964570955.1 uncultured Burkholderiales bacterium
AGCGCTCGATCCCCTCCTCCCCGAGGAGGGGAGGGTCGTTCTGCAACGCGCCGCGCGTTTCTATCCCCTCCTCCCCGAGGAGGGGTGGCCGCGCGAGCGGCCGGGGTGGTGCAGGTGCATGCAACACTACGAACGCCGCAACCACCCCGCAGCCTGCCGCGACATCCTTTCCTGCAAGCGCGCGGCCCAAACAACCCGCGCGCACGCGCCGCGCACGCACCGCGCTCGCACCGAGCACCTGCCCACCGACGCATAAGCAGCCTTGCCCCGAAGGCTTGATTTGACCGCGCCGCGACACCGGCGCACGCTTCCCGCGCAACCTCGGGGGAGGCGGGCGTGGACCGTGTGCACTGGACGCGCGCGTGCGGCTGGGCAGCCGGCACGCTGCTGCTCACCGCCGGTCTTGCGGCGCCGGCAGGCGCGTTCGTCGCGAGCATCGATGCCTACCGCGTCGATCGGGACGGCGCCGTCTTCCTGAGCGACGGCTTCGACAACGGACTCGAACCGCCCGAGGCCGCCGGGTTCGCGGGCGTGTACAGCGTGTTTGGCGTCATCCCGAACACCGCGGAATCCGGCAGCCGGCTGGCCCTCGACACGTCCCTCGGCGTGTTCTCCTTCAATGCGGCGGGCGACCCGCGGCAGACGGTCCAGGTCAATCACCTGACCGATACCACCGGCGCAAACCCGAGTCTCGGGCTTTACCGGAGCCACAACCTGTCCGTCGCCGGTCTCTTCGACATCGTGCCGATGCCTGGGCCGTTCAGCATCTACGCCGTGGGCGTGCGCGATTTTCAGATTGGCGGCGGCGCGCGCGAGCAGCTCCAGCTCCAGGTGTCTCGCAATGACGCCACCGCGCTCGGCGAGGTGCGGGTCGCCCTCGTCAAGCAGGTGTTCGGCGCCGGCATCACCCCGCTCGGCAGCGTGCTGTTCGAGCCGCCGTCCGATGCGACGCGGATCGCGCTCAAGCTCGAGCACCTGGCCGATACCGACTCGTTCACGGCGTCTTTCCGCTTCTGGGATACGAGCGGCCCGCTGACCACCGACTTCACCGTGCTCGGCACCGGGACGATGTTCAACGACCGCAACTACGTTCGGCCGGTCTTCTTCGCCTCGACGCAGCCGGTGCCCGAGCCGGGCACCTACGCGCTGCTGGCGGCAGGGCTGTGTGCGATCGCGTGGGCGACGCGCCGGCGGCGCGCGCCGGCCCCGGGCAGGCACGCATGAGAGGCGCCGCACCTCGCTTCGCGCGTTGCGCCTCGACGGCGCTCGTCGATCGTTCACCGAGCATCTCGCCGACGGCTCGCGCGCAGGTCTGGCGGATCGTCTAGCCCACCTCTACGGCGGACTGCGCCCGGTAAATGGCGGCCCGCGCGAGTGGGCCGCCAGCGTGCGACGAGCACGATGACCGCTCGCGCCAAGGCGCAAGCACTGCTCGCCGACGTGTGCCATCGCTGAAGTTCACGTTCTTGATCCCTCCGCGCCGAGAAGCAGGGGTGGCGCAAAGCGCCGGCGCGGCGGCAATGCGGTGGAGCAATACCCATCGCCCCCGGGCGCGGGAGGGTCGAGCGCCGCGGGACCACGATTGTCAACGATGGTTACAGACGCCGCGCGGACTTGCGCATCCGCGGTCGCACCCGCATGCTCTTCGGCGTCGGGAATCGCTCGGAGCGCGCGCGTGACACGATCGCTCGTCACCACCATCGTCGGCTTCTGCCTGCCCGGGCGCGCGCCAGCGTGCCGCTTCCGGGCGCGGCTTCGATCTCGCGCGGTTCCACGGCGACGCCGGCGGGAGCGGCGGCGTGACGGGCAACGCGACCGCACGCGGCGCCGGCTCTGCATAGACCGTCGGAACATTGCGCCCACGAGGTCCGGCGCGGCGCGCGGCGCGCCAGCCCCGCTGCGCCATGGCGGTGTGCCACGACATGTTCCCTCGGTCGGCCCGGGCCGCGAGCGCCGTCTTCCGCACCGCATCGCCCGCAGCCAACCAACACGGGTTCGAGACCGCCGCAATGCCGCAACCCGGCACCTGTGTGATGGCCGGGAGTATTAGTGCGCGCGGCGCGTCGCCCACTGCAACCGTGGTAGCGCGGAAGCTTGCTATGATCGAGCGTCGGCCGGTGTACCGTGAGCGCTCAGTCGTGCAACGACGACACCCTGGAGGGGCATGGTTCGCGGCGCTCGGCCGAAGGGCGTATTGAGCCAAGGCGATCGGCGCGCTAAGTTGAGGGTCACTTGCAGACCACGCGGCAACCTCGTTCCTGCCACCGATGCGCCCGGAGCCCCTTTGGGGCGCCGGCCTGAGCCATAGGATCCCGGCATGCAGCTGCACCCCGTCCCGGCATCCATGGAAAGCATCCGCGCGCCGGCTCTTCTCCTCCATCGGAAGAGCGTTCTTTGCGGGAAGAACCTTCCCCGATGAATGCACGCGCGTCCGAATCGAGCGATCTCGCCCCGGGTCTTCGGCACCTGCGCATTCTAGGCAGTCGCGGCATTCCCGCGAATCACGGCGGGTTCGAGACCTTCGCGGAGAAGCTGTCGCTGTACCTGCTGCAGCGCGGATGGAAAGTGACCGTGTACTGCCAAGAAGAAGGGCACGGACCGGTCGTCGAGGATCGCTGGAACGGCGTGCACCGAGTGAGGATCCCGTCCGGGCCCGACACCGCGCTCAGCACGATCGTTTTCGACTGGAAGTGCGTGCGCCATGCCGCCAGGTCCCCCGGCCTGTGCCTCACGCTCGGCTACAACACCGCCGTCTTCACCTGGTTCCTCAAGCGGGCCGGAATCAGGAATCTCATCAACATGGACGGCATCGAGTACAGGCGTGAGAAATGGGGGCAACTCGCACGGCTGTGGTTTCGCTTCAACGAGCGCGCCGCTTGCAGGCTTGCCGATCACATGCTCGCAGACCACCCGGCGATCAAGAAGCATTTGACCCGGATCGCACCCGCCGAAGGGATCACCGTACTGCCGTACGGCGCGGACGCATTGCCCGCCCAGCCTGTCGCACCGCTGGCTGCCCTCGGGCTCGAGCCCGGACGCTACCTGACCGTCGTTGCCCGACCCGAGCCCGAGAACTCGATACTCGAGATCGTGCAAGGCTTCTCCGCGAGGCCGCGCGGCGTCCAGCTCGCGGTGCTCGGCCGCTATGATGAGGCGAACCGCTACCACCGCGCCATCAAGAGCGCCGCGAGCGACGAGGTGCGCTTCCTCGGTGCGATCTACGACACCGCCGTCGTCGGCGCATTGCGGTACCACTGCCTTGCATACCTGCACGGGCATCAAGTGGGAGGCACCAACCCGTCGCTCGTGGAAGCAATGGCCGCCGGGAACGCGGTCATCGCGCACGACAACCAGTTCAACCGCTGGGTAGCCGGCGAGGTGGCTCGTTACTTCACTAGCGCCGGCCATCTGGCCGAAATGCTGGACGGCCTGCTCGCGAACCGCGACGGCGTGGAAAGAATGCGCGCCGCAAGCAGGGCGAGGTTCTCGGTAGAGTTCGATTGGCGGGCAGTATCAGCGAATTACGAGGAACTGCTGCTTGCCTATGACAGCTCCGATGATCTCTCCCGAGCGGAAGAGGCGGGAGTCGTAGTGACTGACTGAGGACTCAACCCAGGCGACTCCCGAGGCCTCCGGTGGTTTCGCAAGTTCACATGCGTACACCCAGCGACGCGTACAGCGAGATCATTGCCTCTAGGTAGATTTGGCTGCTGAAGTTCTTTTCAACGAAGGATCGTGCGGCACGACCGCGAGTAGCGATCTTCTCATTCGGCAAGGACCATACGCACCTCAGTAGCTCGGTTAACTGGTCCACCGAGCGCGCCTCAAATACCCACCCGGTTTCGCCCGCCACGACGAGCTCAGGGATACCGCCGATGTTAGCGGCGATGACCGGCTTGCCGAGTGCCATCGATTCGAGCAAGCTCATTGGTGCATTTTCGTACCACTCTGATGGCAGCACTATCGCGCGGGCTCTTCGCACTAGCTCGTGCAAGTCCTCGCCTGAGCGATACCCTACAAACTCCACGTCGCTTCGCAAACAGGACTGAAGTTGTTGAAGATCTACTTCGCTCGGTCCGCTTCCCGCAATTTTCACTCGGACCTTGGCATCGTGGGCTGCTCGAAGTAGTGTCGATAAACCCTTCTCCGGCGCGAGTCGGCCAAAATACAAGAAGTAGTCGCCTGTCTCGAACGACGGCCGCAACCGGGCTACATCTACGCAGTTCGGTATGTAGATAAACTTGTCTTCAGGCCATCCCCACTCAACGAACTTTCTCAGGAAAAACTTACTTGGCACAATTATCTTTGCTAAGTGCTTTCGGTATGTGTCCAGAACACGATGAAATAGTGCTTCTATCGCGACGACTGCACTAGCAGCGGGGGAATCACGAATACAACGGTATCGTACGACGTTCCAAAGTTTGCCATCCTTGCAGCGTTCACAAATACCAGTCCTGTTTAGCATCTTATACGCGGGGCAGGCAATCTTAAGGTCATGGGCGGTCATAACGATGGGTACGCCCGCTGCCGTAAGCGTAGGCAAAATCGAGGGTGAGAGGTGGTGATAGATGCAGTGTAGGTGCGCGATGTCAGCCGGATATTCTGCAAGGAGTGCACGCAGCTTGTGCTGCGCTTCGACGGAATAGACCACCTTGGTTGCCATTGCGATCTTGCGGATGGGCGGGTAGGAATGTTCGAATTCGATTTCGTCGACAAAGAATCTTGCCCACCTTGAGGGGCGATTCCTTGGGTGTCGCATTGAGAAAAAGGCATTCGTCCACCCACATGACTCGATCAGCTTCGCGTGTTCGAGATACACCGCATCCGCACCGCCCCTACGATAATGGTAGTTGTTGATGCTCAAGAGTCTTGGCATAGTTCGGGTCGTGTTGCAGCGGCAAGATGCCGAGGCGGGATCGCTAAACGGCGCATCTGACTCCTGTCAGTTTCCTAGAGATCGTAGACGTTTCCGTGCTACAGATGACATGGCTGCTCTGATCGGAAGCCTGGTAACTTTGGTCGTCTAACGGGTGTTGGGCGGAGCCGCGGTAAGGGCTGCCGCGCAGGCGGCGCGCCCAGAAAACTCCGGGGTTGTCGGAAGTCCAAATCCGAGCTTGTAAAGTCGTACGAGATCAGAATCTTCGGCTGTGCTGATGCCGTACCAAGTCCAAGAGCCAGCCAGTCCTCTCAGTCGACCTACTGCGACGCTCTTGTTTGTCCTATAGTGATCCCATTGCACCGAACGATCCTTCCAGTAATCCGCCCCGAGCCCGATCAAATAGGGCGAATCCTTGTTTTTCTTGCCGGCACTGGCTTCAGGCACGAGTAACCTGGCTTCTACCAGGGCAACAACGCCGCAAGTAGGGCCCGCGGGTAGCTCGGACCGGCCGCAGGCAGGCCAGAAGTGAAACGCAGTGCCTCGCTTGAAGGTAACCGTTGCCACGCCGTCTAGATTCTCGAACTTGAGCGGGCGAGTGGCAAAGTTTTCCGCATAGTTCGCCTTGAATTGAGCCCCAGCAATCTTGCCGCGTTGGATCAGAGTCCACTTGCGTGTGTGTCCATGACACAAGAGCGTAATGAAACTGCGGATCTGAACCCCCAACCCATCATCGTTAGCGCCGTCGCGCCAAAAGACATGTCCCCACCCTGTCAGCGCTGAAAATCCACCAGGGGAATTGCCTGCGTGTATTCGCGGTCTAGCGTACCAGTCGTAGCTACTTGGCACCCCAACGGGAACTCCCTCGTGTCGCTTTGTTAAGTCGGTGTTTAGATTCAACAACGCGCTGAGTCCGATTGACACTGGCGCAGCTTGTACGGCCACGCCTTGGGTCAAACTCAGAAGAACGGGAATTGCTCGGAGGCCGAGGCTAGACACTCGCGCTACTTGCATGGGCGTTCTTTCGAATGCGAGCTGCGAGCCCTCCAGCTGCGAAGAAAAATACTGCCATAGCGGGGAAATTGTTAATGAGATTCTCGCTGAAGAAATAAATCGCCACTACGAGGATCGGCACGCCCTCCCAGCCGGCACCGCTCCGACGCAATATGAGAGCGACTAGTGAAACAAATCCTAAGAAAGCAACTAGCCCGGCTTCAAAAAGCACGCGGAGATAGTCGTTGTGAGGAACTAGACCAGCCTCGCTCAAGATTACCGATGAGCCAATTCCGAAACCAAAAACCCACTCAAAGGGCGAGCTGGCCACCAACATCTGCATGAGATCGAGCCAATGCTTCAACCTAAAGACTAGTGACAAATCGGTGGTCTGCAGCCTGTTTACAAGCTGAGCGTAAGTAACAGAGCGAAGGTCGATTTCCCCCTGAGCAATAAGGTAGAGGCTGTCTCGCGCAGGCGCGAATCGACCGGTCAAACCGTGCTCCAACGGGAGTGCAACGAGAATCGCAGCCGCGGTGATCGCTGGCAGGACCAGGCGGTGAAACTCCCCTTTCCGTACAAGGACAACCCCAAGTGCGACGACTACTGCTAGCAGTACGCCGAGAGTGCCAAATAGGACGCCGGCAGCAGCGTACACCAGGGGTTGTGTCAGCGGATGCGGCCTAAGCAAATTCATCAGAGCGATTAGGCTGATGGCGTAAAGCGCGGCGTTGTTACGGTTTGCAAAGATCGAAACCATTCCGCCTGAGCCGTACGAAAATCTTCCGGTCACCAGCTGCCAGACCCACACGAGCAACGGAAGCGCGGCCATCGTTATGAAGAGCACTCGAACGTCCCATCGTTCCCAGGGCGGCTCTCTTGCGCTCGACTCAGCTCTTTCGCCAAGAAGAACGAAAAGTGGGACCATTAATAGCTTTGACGTTGTCGCCCAGTCGATCCCCACGAAGTTAAAGACTACGGAACCGATCAATCCATAATAATAGACAGCTAGCGGAAACCCAAAACCCAGAAACAGTCGCTGAGACCTGTGCTGGGTACTAGCCTGTACTGCGACAAGCACAAACAAAACAAACGCGGCTGGATACGACAGCGCTCTCAGCAATCCCGATGTCGCTACGGTTGCGGTGCAAAGCAACCCGACGTAGCCGGCCATCGCGTACAGGAAGACGACACGAGCATCAGATCTAGACATGCCGCTCATTACTGAGGATTACGTAAATGCCTGACAACCGTTTCGCTATGATGCGCGTTAATCGAAGTGGCGACACTTCGAGGGACGCGTATGGCGGCGAGCCGGTACAAGCGAGACTTCAAGGAACTGGAGGCACGACGCCGGCGTGGCATGCGCATGCTGGCGCGGCGTGCCGTAGGCCGAAGTGGCGCGCGCTTGCGCGGTGAGTCGGCAAACAGCCTCGAGTTGGGCGCGACTGCTGGCACAGGATCCCCATGCGTGGCGGCGCCGGCCGCTGGGTCGGCCGGGGGCCATGAGCGCGGCCGAGCGCGCGAGACTCACCAAGATGTTGATTGCGGGCGCCGTGGCCAATGGCTTTGCGACCGAGCTGTGGACCTTGGCGCGCATCGCCAAGCTGATCAAGCGCGAATTTGGCCATGCGTTCAGCACCGTGCACGTCTGGCGGGTCATTCGCGAGCTGGGATTCTCCAGCCAGCGCCCCACCGGCCGGGCGCTGCAGCGCGACGAAGCGGCGATCGGCAGCTGGAAGACCAAGCGCTGGCCGGCGCTAAAAAAAACGCCAGACGCCAGGGACGAACCATCGTCTTCGTAGACGAATCGGGACTGAGCGAGCGCCCGACACGGGTCAAGACCTGGGCACCCAGGGGCTGCACGCCGACGCTGCAGTACAGCTTCAACTGGAAGCAGCTCTCGCTGATCGCCGGGGCGAGCTTCTGGCGCATCTACTTTCGCTTCTTCCCCGGCGCGATCAAGGGGCCGCAGCTGGTCGAATTCCTCAAGGCCTTGCGCGCCCAGATCAAGGGCAAGCTGCTGATCATCTGGGATGGGCTGCCCGCGCATCGCAGCCGCCTGGTCCGCGACTACGTCGACTCGCTCGACGGCGACATCGTCCTGGAGCGCCTGCCCGCCTACGCGCCCGAACTCAACCCCGTCGAATATCTGTTCGGCTACGCCAAACAGCGCGAGCTCGCCAACCTCTGCCTGGACACCATCGCTCAGGTCAAGCGCTACGCCACCCGACGGCTCAGATCGATGCAGCGTCGCCCAGCGCTGATCCGAGCCTTCCGGCAGCAGGCCGAGTTGCCGATCTAACGTCATGTACTTACGTAAAGCTCAGTAGTGCTGCCGTGTCTGAAGGAGCCGTAGGATCTGCTGGATTGTGCGGTCCCAAGAGAATTGCCTCCGCACGAGCTCTCTCCCACTCAAACCGATCCGTATTCGGCGGTTAGGATCCTGCAATAGTGCAGAAATCTCTGACGCTAACGATCGGGCATCAACAGTTTCTGGCACAACTCCGTGTTGCCCTGGCAAGAACCCGTCGATCCCATTGAACGCTTCTCGTGGCCCGATCACGGGAAGACCCGCGGCCATCGCTTCGATGGTCTTGTTAATCAAACCGTAACCCTTGAAGATCGGGCTGATCGCTACCGCGGCGCCCATATAAACGTCCGTCAACTCCGGAAGGTACTCTACATAGTCTACGTTAGCCGACTCCTGGATTCTCCTGCGCAAACTGGAATCTGCGCCGCGGCCAACAATGCGTAAAGTGCAGTCGGAGACAATTGCCCGCATTCGGGGCCAAAAGTCCTGCAGTAACCAGTTCGCGACCGGTCGGTATTCCCCGCTCAGCTCAGCGACAAATGCGATAGTCCTGCTGCAGCGGGTTGGTTCCAATGCGAACAACTCTTCGGCGATACCGTTGGGCGCGAGCGTCACGCGGCGGGCGAGGCTCTTCGATACGAAGTGGGCGAAAGAGTGCTTATCCCTCACCGTCTGCAAGAGAATATGATCGAATTGCGCAAGTGCGTGCTCCTCCGCCCGCGCGATCCTGAGGCTACGCAACCAGTCCAGATATGATTTGGCAGCAAGGATGGATCTACCGAAAGTCTGCTTGTGACGATTGCGGTACTCAGATGTTGTGCAATCGTTCACTGCTGCGATGCTAGTCACAAACGGCCAGCTACTATCCGGGATTAGCGCCTGAAGCTTCGCCACCGCGCTAAAGGGTGAGACGAGCAAGTAGTCTTGGTTGGCCAAGAGCGTATCGCAGCTCGATAGGGCTATCCAACTATTCGAGAATACTTCCCAGCCGAGAACCTCTCGAAGAGCCCTGGTAAGGACGGGTCGTCGCATGACGTCGGCTATTAGAATCTGGCCAAAAAGAGCCTCGTTTGCCTCGAGATCCGAGGCGTCAATGGGGTTACCTTGATGCCGGAGTAGTAGCACTCGAACACGAAGTCGGTGCTGAAGGCGCTTGATGTAGTGAAATACGGGAAGAGTGACCCCGTTTCTTGGAGGATAGGGCAGTTGATCCGTAACGACGCAAAGCCGAGGCAGGCCGTCGCTCATTCTCGAAACGGATTGAGATCTGTGAAGTATCGCTTGGCCGCTTCAAGTACGCGCGGCGGCAGCGGTCGCGGACGAGCGGTGGAAACGCGGCGACGCGGCCGCTGCAGCTTTCCCAGGCTCCACAGGCGCTCGGCATGCGATGGACTCATCGCCAGTCCCTGGTGGCGCAGAAAGAACCGGATTCTGCGATAGCCGTAGCGCGGGTACTGCGATGAGAGCGCTCGCATCGCCGCCAGGAACGGGGCCTCCTTGTGTGGCCGGCGCAGCGGGTAGCCAAGCGTCGAGCGCGGCACGCCGCTTCGACAGGCCACGTCCGCTGAACCGTCACCGGGCCAGCCGGCGGTTCAGCGCCCCTGGCCGCCGTTTCAGCGCGCGGCTGAACCGTCGCCTCAGATAGAAGCTCCTCTGCTTCAGTTCCCACAGCATCGAGCTCTTCGTTTCGTCGTAGTCGACCAGTTGGCCGCCCGCAGCGATAACCTTAGCAGAGAGGTACTTCTCCAGAAGGATGGAGCCGGCCTTTCGGGCGAGCAGGCTATCAGACACAGCAGTCCTGTCGGTATGTGCGCGCCAGCCTTGCGGGCCGGCACCGACACCCAACCAGTTTGCGATATACGTTTGCAGCGCGGCTGACGCGATTCCACTCGTCGCCACTATGCCGTCGCGACAGGCTGGAGCGGTAAAAACCGCCGGATCAAACAGGCGCCACGCCAGCGTTTCAAGTCCGGCGCGATTCACGAAGAACAGGTTGGAGCGAATCCAGCTGTCGAACGCTAACCCCTGGATCGCGAAGGCCTGTCGCTGCGACTCCAGCTTGCCGGCCAGCACAGCGCGATCCGAAGCGGCCGACTCAGCGCAGATCTGCCCGAGCTTGCGAAGATGGCTCCCGAACAGGGGGTAGTTCCGCCCCGCGGTGTCATTCAAGACGACCACGCCCTCGACACCTTCTCGGTCCACATGGTCCAGTCCCAACTGATAGGCGCCGAACTCCCAGTCCTTGCCATCGTAGGGAAGCAAGCACACCGCGCCGACCTGCCGAGGCGGAACAAGCGCGGCCAGATTCGTGCGGTCGTGGACAACCAAAACCTCCGTGATCTGCAGCTGCTTCCGCAGCTGGGCGATGAGCCGGAACACATGCTCCACGGCATCCCTATAGTGGGCATAGCAGATTAGGTTCACTTCGGACCTTTGCCAGGCAGAAACATGGCTCGGAAGTTCTGCAGCGCGATGGCTTGGGCGTCGGCGATCTTCACCGACGGGCCCGAACGACGGCTTTCCCACAGTCGGACGAAGGCAGAATCTGAGAGACCTGAAGACCGCGATGGCGGGCACCTAACGCCCCGCCAAGTTCGCCACTTACGCGCATCTGGTGCAGCCCGCGGCAACAGCGAAACCACAAGCCGGGGGTTTCATTCGTGAGGTTGAACTGGTTGCGAATCAAGTGAGTCGATTAATGGCGCCTGCGTAAATAATGTCCTATACTTCCGGTCGGAGGTGTGCCATGA
>CAZNBS010000173.1:0-10822 GCA_964570955.1 uncultured Burkholderiales bacterium
AGCACGCCGGGAGCCGGAACGACCAATCTGGGCGCGTTGCTGAAGGCCAAGCTCGACACCAAGAACTCGGCCTGAACAGCGGCCGGTGGAGGCTAGAGTCCCGGCCGGGGGCCGGGACTCACTGCAGAGAAAGAGCAACAAAGGGTAGCCATGACGAAGTCCGAGCTGATCTCCCGCCTGGCTGCGCACTTTCCGCAGCTGGTGGCAAGCGATGCGGAACTGGCGGTCAAGATGATCCTGGATGCCATGTCGAAAAGCCTCTCGGAGGGCGAGCGGATCGAGATCCGGGGGTTCGGCAGCTTCGGCTTGAACTATCGTCCACCGCGCATCGGTCGCAACCCCAAGTCCGGGGAGCGGGTTCAGGTGCCGGCGAAGTACGTGCCTCATTTCAAGGCTGGCAAGGAGTTGCGCGAGCGCGTCGATGCCCAGCGCAACGGCCAGCCGCTGGCGGCGCCGGCGGAACCTGTCGAGTCCGCGCGCGGCTTCTGACCCTGGCGGACGTAATGGTGCTCGGGGATGACGCTGGCTTTGGCCTGCGTGCCCGCGTAGCGTTCGCAGCGGTTTCTTTTGGAGTAGTGCGGCCATGCGCGCCCTCGGTTGGCTTGCAAAAGGCCTCTTGTTCCTGATCCTGTTCGGCTTCGCGCTGAAGAACACCGGCCCGGTCGAACTGCGTTTCTTTCTCGGCCACGCCTGGCATGCCCCGTTGAGCCTGTTGCTGTTCGTGTTCTTCACGGCCGGCGCGGTGCTCGGCGTGGCCGCGGCGTTTGGCGTGGCCTATCGCCAGCGCCGGGAGCTGCAGCAGCTGCGTGCGCAAGTCGAGCCATCCTCCCCGGAGCCGCCGGTCGTCGGCGGATCGCGCATCACGTGAGCGAGTTCGAGTTCCAGAACTGGTGGCTGCTGGGCTTTCCGCTGTTCTTCGCGCTCGGCTGGCTCGCGGCACGTATCGACATCAAACAGCTCCTGAGCGAGTCCCGCTCCCTTCCCTCGTCGTATTTCCGCGGACTCAACTTCCTGATCAACCAGCAGCCCGACAAGGCTATCGAGGCCTTCATCGAGGTGGTGAAGGTGGATCCCCAGACGGTCGAGCTTCACTTTGCGCTCGGCAACCTCTTCCGCAGGCGCGGCGAGGTGGAACGCGCGATCCGCATGCACCAGAACCTGGTCGATCGCACCGACCTGGGCAGTGACCAGCGCCTGAGCGCTCTCTACGAACTCGCTCAGGACTATCTCAAGGCGGGTCTGCTCGATCGCGCCGAGGAGATGCTGCTCAAACTGCGGGGTACGCCCTACGAAGCGCAGGCGGCGAATTTCCTGCTGGAAATCTACGAGCAGGAGAAGGACTGGCTGAAGGCCATCCAGGTTGCACGTCAGACCACCGATGCGGCTGGGCAGACGCGCACCCGCGAGATCGCCCATTTCTATTGCGAGCTGGCGCAATCGGAGATGATGCATGGTCGGCCGGACCAGGCCCGCACCTATTTGCAGGAGGCGCTGGAAACCAACCGCAAGTGCGTCCGCGCACAGCTGCTGCTGGGCGACGTGGCGGAGAGCGAGGGCAATCGCGAGGAGGCAATCGCCGCCTGGCAGCGGATCGAGTCGCAGAGCGCCGCTTATCTGCCACTTGCAGCCGAGCGTCTGCTCAAAGCGTATGCGAGCCTGGGCCGCGCGGACGACGGGCTGGCGCTCCTGCGGGGTTACCTGTCGCGGTACCCCTCGCTCGACCTGCTCAACAGCGTGTTCCAGACCGTCCTCGATCGGGAAGGTCCTGCGGCCGCCAACGAGCTCGTACGCGCCGAACTGCGCCGCTCGCCGACGTTGCTCGGGCTGGACCGCATGCTCGAGGCGCAGATGCTGGAGGCGCCGCCGGAGCGCCGGCGCGACCTGGAACTGATTCGAAGTCTCGTGCACCAGCACACGCGCAACCTTGCGATGTACCGCTGCGACAACTGCGGCTTCAAGGCGCGCCAGTTCTACTGGCATTGCCCGGCATGCCACGGCTGGGAGACGTATCCGCCCCGCCGCAGCGAGGAGCGCGAGCTACCCGCATGATCGAGAACGCTGCCTCGTCCGCGGGGCCACGAGTCATCGTCGCACTCGATTTTCCTTCGGCCGCAGAAGCGCTCGCGCTCGCCGCACGACTGACTCCTGAGCGCTGCCGGGTGAAGGTGGGCAAGGAGCTGTTCACCCGGGCCGGGCCGCAACTCGTGGGCGAGCTCCGGGCCCGCGGCTTCGACGTGTTCCTCGATCTGAAGTATCACGACATTCCCAACACGGTTGCGCAGGCGTGTGCCGCGGCCGCCGATCTCGGCGTGTGGATGCTGAACGTGCACGCGCTGGGCGGCCGTCGGATGATGCAGGCGGCCCGGACGGCCGTCGAGCAGTCTGCCCGGCGTCCGCTGCTCATCGCCGTCACCGTCCTGACCAGCCACGACGCCCAGGATTTGGCGCAGATCGGACTGCCCGCGGATCCACAGGCAGTCGCGCTGCGCCTGGCCACCCTTGCCCAGGACGCAGGAATGGATGGGGTGGTCTGTTCCGCGCAGGAGGCGTCCGCGATGCGCCGCCGTCTCGGCCCGACGTTCCTGCTGGTCACACCTGGCATACGGTCTGCTGCGGACGGCGGCGATGACCAGCGTCGGACGGCCACGCCGGGCATGGCCATCGGGTGGGGCGCAAGCTATCTGGTGGTGGGCCGCCCGATCACCCGGGCCGCCGATCCGCTGGCTGCGCTGGAGGCCATCGATCGCGACGTTGCCGCGGCGCAGGTCGCGCCAGGATAGGAGTGCGTATGAAAATCACCATGGTGGGCACCGGGTATGTGGGCCTCGTGACGGGAGCATGCTTCGCCGATACCGGAAACGAGGTGCTCTGCCTGGACCTCGACGAGCGCAAGATCGGCATGCTGCGTGACGGGCGCATCCCGATCTACGAGCCGGGACTGGAGGACATGGTACGGCGCAACGTCGCCGCCGGGCGCCTGCGCTTCACCACCAACGTCGCCGAGAGCGTCGATTTCGGTACCCTGCAGTTCATCGCCGTCGGCACCCCACCCGACGAGGACGGGTCCGCCGACCTGCGTCATGTGGTCTCGGCTGCGCGCAGCATCGGCCGTCACATGAAGGCGTACCGGGTGATCGTGGACAAGTCGACCGTGCCGGTCGGCACCGCGGACATGGTGCGCGCGGCGATTGCCGAGGAGTTGAAGGCGCGCAACGCCGATGTGCAGTATGCCGTGGTGTCCAATCCCGAGTTCCTCAAGGAAGGGGCGGCAGTCGAGGATTTCATGAAGCCGGACCGCGTGGTGGTCGGCAGCGACGACGAACGCGCGACTCAGCTCATGCGGGCGATCTACGCGCCGTTCCAGCGCAATCACGAGCGCATGCTGGTGATGGACGTGCGCTCGGCCGAGCTGACCAAGTATGCCGCCAACGCCATGCTCGCCACCCGCATCTCGTTCATGAACGAGCTGGCCAACCTGGCCGAGCGCCTGGGTGCGGACATCGAGCAGGTGCGCAGGGGAATCGGCTCGGATCCGCGCATCGGCTATCACTTCCTCTACGCCGGGACCGGTTATGGCGGCTCGTGCTTCCCCAAGGACGTGAAGGCGCTGCAGCGCACCGGCACGCAGAGCGGATTGGACCTGCACGTGCTCGAGGCGGTCGAGCGCGTGAACGATGCCCAGAAGGGCATGCTGGTCCGCAAGATCGCCAGGCGCTTCGGCGAGGACCTCTCCGGCCGCCGGTTCGCGCTCTGGGGACTTGCCTTCAAACCCAATACCGACGACATGCGCGAGGCGCCTAGCCTGGTGGTCATCGATGGCCTCCTGTCGCGCGGAGCCGCCATCTCGGCCTACGATCCGGTCGCGGTGCACGAGGCGCAGCGCATCCTCGGCGATCGTGCCGGGCTGCGCTACGCCGACTCGCCCATTGCCGCACTGGAAGGCGCCGACGCTCTGATCATCGTCACCGAATGGAAGGAGTTCCGGAGTCCTGATTTCGACGAGGTGCGCAAGCGCCTGCGTGAACCGGTGATCTTCGACGGACGCAACCTCTACGATCCCGAAATGATGCTGGCGTTCGGCATCGACTATTACGGGGTCGGGCGCGGCCTGCGCGCATGAACGACCTGCGTGTCCGCCTGGCCGACACACGCGTGCTCGTCGCGGGCGATGCCATGCTGGATCGATACTGGTTCGGCGAAGTGAGCCGGATATCGCCGGAGGCACCGGTCCCGGTGGTGCGTGTCGCACGCATGGAAGAGCGTCCGGGCGGTGCCGCCAACGTCGCGCGCAACGTCGCGGCGCTGGGCGCGCAGGCGCACCTGCTGTCCGTGGTCGGACGCGACGAGGCGGCGCGCGTGCTGGAGCGTCTGCTTCAGCAGGAAAACGTCGATTGCCAGCTCACGGCGGACGACACGCTCGACACCACGGTCAAGCTGCGCGTGATCGGCCGGCAGCAGCAACTGCTGCGCATCGATTTCGAGAACGCGCCGGCTTCCTCCGCACTGGAGTCAAAGCTCACTCACTTTCAGGAACGCCTGTCGCGCTGCGACGTGGTCGTCCTGTCCGACTACGCCAAGGGCGCCCTGGTGCACGTGCAGCAGATGATCCGCGCGGCGCGCGAGGCGGGCCGCACGGTGCTGGTCGACCCCAAGGGCGACGACTACGAGAAATACCGGGGAGCGAGCATGCTCACGCCCAATCAGGGCGAGTTTCGCGCGGTGGTGGGTAGTTGGCGGGACGAGGCCGATTTCGAGCGGCGCGGACATGCTCTGCGCGAGCGCCTCGAGTTAAACGCATTGCTGATAACCCGCAGCGAGGAGGGTGCCTCCCTCTTCCTGCCGGGCGAGGTGGTGCACGTCAAGGCGGAGGCGCGCGAGGTGTTCGACGTCAGCGGCGCGGGTGATACGGTGATTGCGACGCTCGCGGCCATGCTGGGTGCGGCTGTCGAGGTACGCGAAGCCGTCCGGTGGGCAAACCGCGCCGCGGGCATCGTCGTGGGGAAACTGGGTGCCGCCGTCGTGACGCCGGACGAATTGCTGAGTTGACCGGGCGAAGCCTGCGTCGCGTCAGGCTGGCGTCCAGCGCTCGGGCGAACGCCAGATGCTCGCCAGAAGCAGTTCGCGCTTGAGCACGAACTCCTTGGGCAGCTTGTCGTAGAGCTTCACGAACAGCTCCTCGTGGAGCAGCAGTTCGTGCACCCAGGCATCGCGCTCGACCGACATCAGTTCCGGATAACGCGCTCGGACGGCCGGGTCGAGCCCCGTCCAGTCCAGATGTGACTCGCCCGGCATCCAGCCCAGCGTGCTCTGCACCGCGCCGGCGCGGCCGCGGCAGCGGTCGACGATCCACTCCAGCACGCGCATGTTCTCCCCGTAGCCGGGCCACAGGAACTTGCCATCGCTGCCCTTGCGAAACCAGTTCACGCAGAAGATGCGCGGCGGATCGCTGACGCGCCGGCCGATGTCCAGCCAGTGATCGAAGTAGTCGCCGATGTGATAGCCGCAGAAGGGCAGCATGGCGAACGGATCGCGACGCACCTCTCCCACCTTGCCGGTCGCTGCGGCAGTGGTTTCCGAGCCCATCGTCGCCGCGGCGTACACGCCGTCCACCCAGTTGAATGCTTCGAAGACCAGGGGAATGTTGTGGCTGCGCCGGCCGCCGAAGATGAAGGCCGAGATCGGAACACCCTCCGGCTTCTGCCAGTCGGCATCGATCGATGGACACTGCGAGGCGGGAACGGTGAAGCGTGCGTTGGGGTGCGCAGCCTTGCGCCCGCTATCCGGCGTCCAGGGGTTGCCCTGCCAGTCGGTGAGGCGGTCAGGGGGCGTGTCGGTCATGTCCTCCCACCACACGTCTGCGTCTTCGGTGAGGGCGACGTTGGTGAAGATGCAGTTGCGCGACAGGGTGGCCAGCGCGTTCGGGTTGGACTTCTGCGAGGTGCCCGGCGCCACGCCGAAGAAGCCGAACTCGGGATTGATCGCATACAGCCGGCCGTCGGCACCTGGCTTGATCCAGGCGATGTCATCGCCGATGGTGGTCACCTTCCAGCCCGCGAAGGCAGGCGGTGGTATCAGCATCGCGAAATTGGTCTTGCCACAGGCGCTGGGGAAGGCTGCGGCAACGTAGGACTTCTCGCCCTGCGGGGATTCCACGCCGAGGATCAGCATGTGCTCGGCCAGCCAGCCCTGTTCGCGAGCCATGGCGGACGCGATGCGCAGCGCGAAGCACTTCTTGCCCAGCAGCGCATTGCCGCCATAGCCGCTACCGAAGGACCAGATCGACTGCTCCTCGGGGAAGTGGACGATGTACTTGTGCTCCTTGTTGCACGGCCAGGACACGTCGATCTGGCCGGGGGCGAGGGGCATGCCCACCGAATGCAGGCACTGTACGAACGGCGCGTCCTCACCCATCGCGTCCAGCGCGGCGCGGCCCATGCGGGTCATGACGCGCATGCTCACCGCCACGTAAGCGGAGTCGGTGATCTGCGCACCGAGCTGGGCGATGGGCGATCCGATGGGCCCCATCGAAAAGGGTACGACGTACATGGTCCGGCCGCGCATGCAGCCGTCGAAGAGTGTGTCGAGCCGCGCCTTCATCTGCGCCGGCTCCATCCAGTTGTTGGTCGGGCCGGCGTCTGCCCGATGCACGCTGCAGATGAACGTCCGGTCCTCGACGCGTGCGACGTCGGAGGGATCGGAGCGGGCGAGGAAGCTGTCCGGCCGCTTCTGCGGATTCAGGGGGATCAACGTGCCGACTTGCACCAGCTCCTGGCACAGCCGGCGATACTCGTCCTCTGACCCGTCGCACCACAAGATCCGTGCGGGTCGAGTCTTGCGTGCCACGTCCGCGACCCACTCGCGCAGACGACGGTGATGCAGGCTGGCCGGGGCGCCGATGGGAACGTTGGTCCCGGGCACGAAATTGGTGACGGTACCCACCTTCGAGTTCCTCGTTCTCGATCTTGGGCCGCTCGGGCGGCTCGTCTAAGTAAATCGATGGTAGCACGGGGGCATCGACGCGGGGCGCGCGGGCGGGACGCGTCGAATTCCTGCGACAGATGGTTTGCAATTAGCGATTCGCCGCGTCGAGCGCGCCAGCACATGGCTCTCGGCGCAAGTCGTCCCTGCGCTACAATCGCAAGCCCTGCCCGGCGCGGCTGCACGCGCCACCTATGCGTACGACCGCGCCCGTGTTTCCCGTCCTCGCCTTCGATATCGAAACGATCCCCGACATCGCCGGGCTGCGCCGTCTGTATGGCGTGCCGGATTGCGTCGCCGACCGCGAAGTCGCCGAGATGGCCTTCCACCGGCGCCGCCAGGCCAGCGGAGGCAGCGATTTCCTGCCACTGCACCTGCAGCGCGTCGTCGCCATCGCTTGCGCGCTGCGCGACCGCGACAGCTTCAGGGTATGGTCGCTGGGCGGGCCACAGGCCGACGAAGGCACCTTGCTGCAGCGCTTCTTCGATGGCATCGAGAAGTACACGCCGCAGCTGGTGTCGTGGAACGGAGGCGGCTTCGATCTGCCGGTTCTGCACTACCGCAGCCTGTTGCACGGTGTCCAGGCTCGCCGCTATTGGGATACGGGCGAGGACGATCGCGACTTCAAGTTCAACAACTATCTCGGCCGCTACCACACCCGTCATCTCGATCTGATGGACGTGCTGTCCATGTACCAGGCGCGTGCGACCGCACCCCTGGATCAGGTTGCGCAGCTGCTCGGCTATCCCGGCAAGCTGGGAATGAGCGGCACCCAGGTCTGGGATGCCTACCTGCGGGGCGAGATCGACGCGATCCGCAATTATTGCGAGACCGACGTGGTCAACACCTTTCTCGTCTTCCTGCGTTTCCAGCTCATGCGCGGGACGCTCGATGCCCAGAGCCACGCAAGCGAAGTGCAGCGGGTCCGCGACACGCTCGCACGCAGCGAGGCCAGCCACTGGTCCGAGTTTCTCGCGCAGTGGCCTGCCGCGGCGCCGGATGGCGAGTCGCTCCAGCCACCTGCCTGATCCCCCAGACCGTCGTTCGACCCAGCAGCGAGCCGCGCGTAGCATATGGTTCTCATCGAGTCCCTGGATCAGGAAGGCCGTGGTGTCGCACGCATCGACGGCAAGGTCACCTTCGTAGACGGCGCGCTGCCGAACGAGTCCGTCGAGGTGGAGGTGTGGAAGCGCAAGCGTTCGTTCGATCTCGCCAACGTCCGGCAGCTGGTGCGCGATAGCAGCCAGAGGGTCGTTCCGCCATGCCCCCACTTCGGACGCTGTGGCGGCTGCAGCCTGCAGCATCTGCACGCGCGCGCCCAGGTCGCGATGAAGCAGCGCGTGCTGGAGGACAATCTCCGCCGCATCGGCGGCGTGCAGGCGGAGACGATCCTGTGTCCCATCCACGGCGAGACCTGGGAATATCGTTCGCGTGCGCGCTTCGCCGTGAAGCACGTGCCGAGAAAGGGCGGGGCGTTGGTCGGCTTCCACGAGCGTCGCACGCACTTGGTGGTCGACATGGATTCCTGTCCGGTGCTCCCGCGCGCAGCCTCGGACCTGATCGCGCCACTGCGCGCGCTGGTGTCTGCACTGCATCTGGCGGCAAGGTTGCCTCAGATCGAAGTGGCGGTGGGACAGGAGCACATCGTGCTCTCGCTGCGCGTGCTGGACGAACCCGACGAACACGACCTGGAGCTCTTGCGTGCGTTCGAACGCCTGCACGCCGTGGAGATCCACCTGCAGCCGAAGGGGCCGGACACCCTTCGGCCCCTAACGCCTGCGCGCGTACGTCCCCTCGAGTATCGCCTGCCGGAGTTCGATGTCACGCTGCGCTTTGCGCCGAATGAGTTCACGCAGATCAACCGGGGCGTCAACGAGCGTCTGGTGAGCCGCGCAGTGGGCATGCTTCAGCCCTCGACCGGTGCGCGCATCGCCGACCTGTTCTGCGGTGTGGGTAATTTCACTCTGCCGCTGGCGCGTGCCGGGGCTCGTGTGATCGGCATCGAGGGCAATGCAGACCTGGTCGAACGGGCGCGTCAGAACGCGCGCATGAACGGTCTGGACGAACTAACTCGGTTCGAGGTGGCCGATCTCTTCCGCGATGCGTCCGTCGCGCTGGAACGGCTCGGCAGGATGGATGCAATGCTCCTGGATCCGCCGCGGGATGGCGCACAAGCGCTGGTGGAGAGCCTCGGCGCGAATGCCCCGCGGCGGGTGGTCTACGTTTCCTGCAATCCGGCGACGCTCGCCCGGGATGCCGGAATCCTCGTGCGGGACAAGGGGTACCGTCTGGTCGCCGCCGGTGTGGCGAACATGTTTCCGCACACGTCGCACGTCGAATCGATCGCGTGCTTCGAACACAAGCGCGTGCCGGCCTAAATCCATGTCGGACCGGGCTCGGCGCGAGACCGAACTCGGTGGCAGACGCGGCCGGCGGGGGGAGGCTACTCGCGCTCGCCGGTGAAGGCCATCAGCAGTTGCAGCAGGCTGCTGAACAGGTTGTAGATCGAGATATAGAGCGTCAGCGTGGCGGAGATGTAATTCGTCTCGCCGCCGCGGACGATGGCGTTGAGCTGGTAGAGGATGATCATCGCGCTGAGCAGCGCGAACGCGCCGCACAGGGCCAGATGCAAGGCCGGACTGGCAAGGAACACGTTTGCCACCACCGCGATCATCACCACGATGACGCCGACCACCAGGAAGTTGCCCAATCCGCTGAAGTCGCGTTTGGTGGTCGTGGCTACAGCTGCCAGCCCAAGAAAGGTCGCCGCTGTCATACCCGAAGCGAGCATGACGAGCTGGCCGCCATTTGCAAGCCCGAGAGCTGCAGCGAGCAACGGCCCGAGCAGCAGCCCCATGAAACCGGTGAATCCCAACAGCAATCCCAGGCCCACCGCGCTGTTACGATGGCGCTGGATGGCGAAGATCCATCCATAGAACACCGCCAGCACCGCAATGAGAGAGATCACCGGATTGGTGCGCAGGATGGACAGTTCGAGATTCATCCCGATCGCCGCACCAATGGCCGTGGGGATGAGCGACAACGCCAGGAGCCAGTACGTGTTGCGCAGGACGCGATGCTGGGCAGAACTGGCGATGATCGCATCGCGCGCGATGGAATAGTCAGGTAGCATCTGGATCTCCGGGACGCCTGGTTCGACTGCTTCGACCGGGCAGGGATTTCAAAAGTTGCAAGGTTTACCCTGCGGGACGGGCGGAAGGAGTGGGATTCGAACCCACGAGAGACTCGCGCCCCTGCCGGTTTTCAAGACCGGTGCGTTCAACCGCTCCGCCATCCTTCCTCGAGACAGAAGGTCGAGGATGATACGGCATTCCGAGATGCCGGGCCGGCGCGAAATCGGGCACCCGGATCGGGTGCCCGGGTGACGCTCAGCGGCTGCGGGCCCGCTTGCCCGGCGCGGAGCTGCTGCTCGCGCTCTGCGCCTCCTGGCGAAGGCGCTTGTAGAGTGCCGGATCGCGCGTCTTCAGGTAGGAGATCACTTGAAAATCTCCACTGGTGATCTTGCGCACGTCGATCTGGTCCACGTGGACGAGGCGCAGGAGTTCCTGCACGGGCTTGGGCATGGCACGCCCACTTTCATAGCGCGACCCACCGCTTTGGGTCACACCGATTCGGCCCCAGAATTCCTGCTGGTTGAGTCCGAGCTTGTGGCGTATTTCTCGGGGGTTGAGCGTCTTTTCGGTTCGCTTCATGGCATGTGTCGTGGCGGCATCGGTTGAACTGCTGTGGGAAACTCGCGCGTCCCAACTACCTTCTTGGGCGAGTCCAGCCGGAAATTAGTTCCCCTCGTTGTCATCATTACATTGGCATCGAGGGGCTGGCC
>CAZNBS010000174.1:0-9746 GCA_964570955.1 uncultured Burkholderiales bacterium
GCGCCGAGAGCGGCGAGGAAAGAACGGCGGTTCATGGGTGTGCGAGAAGGCGGCGCTGCTGCTCGATAGCCGGACCGTGAGCGGTGGGGAGTCGGGGCGCGCCTTCCGGGGGACACCTTGCTCATGGCCGTGGCCTGCATCGAAGGTGGGGATCGCGCGGAAACTATACACCCAGCCTTTTGTGCGTCTCGATGCTAGCATCCCCCTCCTCCCGTCCCTCACTAGAAGAGCATGCCGTGAACAAGGCCTTCCTCCCCGCCCACAGACTCGCAGCCCTCGTGCGCCAGGGCAAGATCGGCTGCCTGGAACTATTGAACTCCTATCTCGAGCGCATTCAACAGTACAACCCGGCGCTGAACGCCATCGTCGTGTTCGATGGCGAGCGCGCGAAGAAGCGTGCGCGCGCCGCCGACCGGGCGCTGGCGAAGGGCGAGGTGTGGGGTCCGCTGCACGGGGTGCCGATGACGATCAAGGAATCGTTCGACGTCGAGGGCCTGCCTACGACCTGGGGCCGGCCGGACCTGAAGATCAACATTCCGGTGCGCAGCGCCCACTGCGTCGAGCGCTACACCGAGGCCGGCGCGGTGTTGTTCGGCAAGACCAACGTGCCGGCACTTCTGGCCGACTGGCAGAGCTTCAATGCGATCTACGGCACAACCAACAATCCGTGGGACGTGAGCAGGATTCCGGGCGGTTCGTCGGGCGGCGCCGCAGCGGCGCTGGCAGCCGGGCTGACGGGCCTGGAGAACGGCAGCGACATCGGCGCCTCGATCCGAAACCCGGCGCACTACTGCGGCATCTACGGCCACAAGCCGACCTTCGGCATCTGCTCCTCGCGCGGCCAGGTGCTGCCACCCTATCTGCGCGAGTCGGACATGGCGGTGATCGGCCCGATGGCACGCAGCGCCATGGACCTGGAGATCGCACTGAAGATCATTGCCGGACCGGATGAGGACGATGCCGCGGCGTGGCAGCTGCGTCTGCCGCGCGCACCGGAGAAGACGATGCGGCAGTGGAAGATCGGCGTGGTGCTCGATGCGCCAAGCGCGCCAGTCGATCGCAGCGTCGCGGATCAGATTCAGAAAGTCGCGGACTTCCTGGCCAAGCGCGGCGCGAAGGTCAGCGACCGCGCGCGTCCCGACTTCGACCTGACCGAGGCGCACCGTACCTTCATCCATCTGCTGCGTGCGGCCACCACGCGCAGCCAGAGCGACGAGTTGTTCGCGCGCAACGTCGACGCGGCGAAGAAGGTCGAGCCCGAGGCGATGGACTACCCGTCGTGGGCTGCCACCGGCAATGCGCTGTATCACCGCAGCTGGCTGCTGCTCAACGAGAAGCGCCACCAGATGCGGCAGAAGTGGGCGGAGTACTTCGCGGAGTACGACCTGCTGCTGTGCCCGGCCGCGGCGACGACGGCGTTCCCGCACAACCAGACCGGCGAACGCTGGGAGCGGATGGTGATGGTCAACGGCGAGCCGCAGCCGTCCACCACGCAGATGTTCTGGGCGGGATATCCGGGGATGAGCTACCTGCCCTCGACGGTGGCGCCGGTCGGATTGCACGAGGGGCTCCCGGTAGGCGTGCAGATCGTCGCGCCACAGTATGGCGATCTGACGAGCATCGCGTTCGCGCAGATGCTGGAGAAGGAGTACTACGGGTTTGTGCCGCCGCCGGGGTTCGAGTAGGGCGCGGCGGGGTCGGGTCTTGCCTTTTGCGCATCGGCAGCGACGTGAGGTCTTGCCATTTGCATCTACACGACGACAACACACCACAATCAAGAACGCGATGGCAATACACCCGGCAAGAAGCAAGACCTGACCCCTCGACCCCGTGACGTCCTTCCTCGCCCTCCACGCCTGGGCAATCTTCACCGTCCTCGCCGCCGCCGCCCAGACCGCGCGCAACGCCATGCAGCGCGGACTCACCACGAAGGTCGGCGTGGCAGGAGCGAGTTGGGCGCGCTTCATCTTCGCACTCCCGTTCGCAATGCTGTCGCTCGTTGTGGTGCTGGCACTGGAAGACGGCACCGCTTCGTTCGAGAACGGCTACACCGCCTGGCTGCTACTGGGCTCGCTCGCGCAGATGTTTGCCACCGGGACCATGCTGCTGGCGATGCGCGACCGATCCTTTGTCACGGCAATCGCCTACACCAAGACCGAGCCGCTGCAAGTCGCGGTGTTCGCACTGGTGCTGCTGGGCGAACATCTATCTCCGATCAAGACCGCGGCGGTATTGCTAGGCACGGTCGCGGTAATGCTGTTCTCCTGGCCCAGGCAAGGCGGTGATCTGACGCGCGATCTGCGCAGCGCGGTCTGGGGCTTGCTGGCCGGCGCCGGCTTTGCGTTCGCGGCAGTGGGCTATCGCGGCGCCATCACGCACATGCACGGCGTGGGGTTCGTCACCGCGGCGACGTGGACCCTGACGCTCACCCTGTCCATCCAGACGGTGCTGTCGATTGCCTGGCTGCTGGTAGCCAACCGCGCAGCGCTGCGCATGCTCTTCTCGGCCTGGCGCGAGTCGGTGCCGGCAGGGTTCGCCGGGGCCGTCGCCTCGCAGTTCTGGTTCCTGGCCTTCGCGCTGCAGGCGGCATCCGCCGTCCGCACCCTCGGCCTGGTCGAGGTGCTGTTTGCGCAGTTAGTGTCGTGGCGCATGTTGCGCGAGAAAATGGCGGTGCGGGAATGGATCGCGCTGGCGCTGCTCGTGGTCGCGCTGGTCGCGATCCTGCGCGGCTAGGCCGGCGGTAAGGAGATGGGGTCAGGTCTTGCCTTTTGCCTTGGTTGGCCACGATGGCGATCATGATTCGGTCATGCATTGACGTGCATCGAAGCAAAACGCAAGACCTGACCCCAGCTACTTCTTCAGCCGCTCCAGGAACTTCTTTCTGAACTTCGCGACCTTGGGCGCGACCACCGCCATGCAGTAGGGCTGGCGCGGGTTGTTGGCGAAGTACTCCTGGTGGTACGCCTCGGCGATGTAGAAATCTTCGGCCGGCGCAACCTCGGTCACGACCGGCCCGTCGTAGAGCCTCTCGCGCTCGATGGCTGCGATGGCTTCACGCGCGATCCGTTCCTGCTCCGGGGAGTGGAAGAAAATGGCCGAGCGGTACTGGGTGCCGACGTCGTTGCCCTGCCGGTTGAGCTGCGTGGGATCGTGAATGACGAAGAACACGTCGAGCAGTTCGCGGAAGCTGATGGCGTTCGGATCGAAGGTGATGCGTACGACCTCAGCGTGGCCGGTGTCGCCCTCGCACACCTGCCGGTAGGTCGGGTTCTTCGTTTCACCGCCCATGTAGCCGGACTCGACGCTGTCCACGCCCTTCATCTCGTCGTAGACGGCCTCCAGGCACCAGAAGCAGCCGCCGGCCAAGGTGGCGATTTCGCGCCCGGGCGGCACGTGGCTGGATGCGAGCTGGGTCATAATCGGTTCTCCGGTGCAACGACTGTCAGTCTAGCAATCATGCGGAAACGACGTACTCGCTCGCACCGTCGTTCGGTAACCATCAGCGTTGCGCGATGATCGGACTGCTGCAGCGCGTGACGCAGGCACGCGTGGATGTCGGCGGCGAGACCGTCGGCGCAATCGGAAAGGGGCTGATGGTATTGGTGTGTGCGGAGCGCGGCGACTGCGAGAAGCAGGCCGAGCGGCTGTTGGAACGCCTGCTCGCCTATCGCGTGTTCTCCGACGAGGCGGGCAAGATGAACCTCAGCCTGCGCGACGTGCACGGCGGCCTGCTGCTGGTGCCGCAGTTCACGCTGGCTGCCGACACGCGCAAGGGAAACCGGCCGAGTTTCACGCCGGCCGCGCCGCCGGACGAAGGCAGGCGTCTGTTCGAGCACATGCTGCATCGCGCGCGTGCCGTTCACGCACCAGTCGAGAGCGGACGATTCGGCGCCGACATGCAGGTGAGCCTGACCAACGATGGACCGGTGACGATCTGGCTGCAGGTCGGGTCGGAATGATGCATGCGGGCACTGCCGGCATGCAATCCTTGGATTGAACGTCACGGCGAAGTATCTCGCTGCGCTCGACATCACATCCCAATGGCCAGCAAACCGGAGCGCGTGTGGACCATCGGTCACTCCACGCTCGAGCTCGACGCATTTCTCGCTCTGCTGCACGCGCACGCCATCGAGCTCGTTGCGGACGTGCGCCGCTTTCCCGGCTCGCGCCGCCATCCGCATTTCGCACGCGAGGCGCTGCAAGCTTCACTGGCCCATGCGGGGATCGACTATGACTGGATCCCGGATCTCGGCGGCCGGCGCAGCCCGCGCAAGGACTCACATAACGACGGATGGCGCAATGCGGGCTTCCGCGGCTACGCGGATTACATGGGAACGCCGGAGTTCGAACGCGCACTCGCTCGACTGCTCGATACTGCCGCGCGCAGACGCACGGCGATGCTGTGCGCGGAGCACGCATGGCAACAGTGTCATCGCGGCTTGATTTCGGACCGGCTCAAGGCGCAGGGTATCGAGGTGGTGCACATCCAGGGGCGCACCCGCACGCAGTTGCATCCGTACACCGAACCGGCCCGACTGGTGAATGGGAAGCTCAGCTATGCGAGCGATGCCGGACAGGGCGCGCTGCCGTTGTGAGGCGCGTTCGAGAAGGCATAGCGTACGACGCGCGCCCCGGGAGAAGAGGTGACAGGGGTCAGCACGTCCGGAAACTCCCTGAGCGTTGTGCGTTGAATCCATGCCCCGGGCCGAGCCGCCCCATCACCAGCAGTCTTGCTCTTGTGCGGCTATGGTCGGGGAGCCACGACACCGTGTCAAGCGAAACGCCGTATCCAGCCTTGCTCTCGGGGCACTCATCCCGTGACGCAGCGCGGAACGAATGCTGCCACCGGTCATCTGAACCGCATGGACCCGCTCCCACGGAGGACCTCGTGCACGCCGCCTGCAAGCTTCTTCTGACGCTCCTGATCGCCTCGTTCACCGCCCTCCACCTGCCGCTCGCGCGGGCCCTCGAGCCGCTCGGCCTGGGAATGGAGGGCTATCCCTACCCGCATCCCGTTCACACCTTCGACCTGGACATGGAAGGCGAGCCGGTGCGCCTCGCCTATATGGACGTCCCCGCGCAGGCGCCGGCATCGGATACTCGCGTCGCACTCCTGCTGCATGGCCGCAACTTCTTTGGCGCGTACTGGGCGGACACCATCGAGGCGCTGCGCAGCGCCGGCTATCGCGTGATCGTCCCCGACCAGATCGGCTTCGGCAAGTCTTCGAAACCGGACGTCCCGCACAGCCTGCACGCGCATGCGCACAACCTGGGCCGGTTGCTCGACAACCTGGGCGTGAACCAGGTGGACCTGATCGGCCACTCGCTCGGCGGGATGATGGCGATGCGTTTCGCGCTCGATCATCCGCAGCGTGTGCGCAAGCTGGTGCTGGAAGCGCCGATCGGCCTCGAGGATTACCGCCTCAAGGTGCCGTACGCGACGCGCGAGGAATTGACACGCGAGCACCTGCAGACGAAGCCGGAAGGATTCGATCGCCTGTTCCGCGCCTTCGTGGCGAAATGGGAGCCGCGCTTCCAGACCTACTCGGACGTGCAGAGCGCGTGGCTGCTCGGTCCGGAGGCGCATCGCATCGGACGCACGGCTGCACACACGTACACCATGGCGTACGAGCAACCGGTGGTCTACGAATTGCCGTCCCTGGAGGTGCCTACGCTGCTCGTCGTCGGCGAACGCGACCGCGCGGCGATCGGACGCAATCGTGTCCCGGCGGAGGTGCGCGCAACGATGGGCCTGATGCCCGAGCTAGCCAGGCGCGCCGCGGCCGCGATTCCGGATGCGAAGCTGGTTGTGCTTCCCGACGTCGCCCACGTCCCGCACCTGGAAGTGCCGGACCGCTTCCACCAGGAAGTGCTGGACTTCCTGCGCAGGTGAGTCGCGTCTAGTCGAGCGGCCGCGGGCCGTCAGACGTCAGCCGGAACGGCTGCCAGGCGCCTTCCCCCTGCCGGCACGCGCCGTAACGAAACGGCACCGTCTCGCGTCCGGGCGTGAGGAACCGCAGATCCTGGAACCATACGCACACGGACGGATTCCCGATCTCGACGCGATACAGTGCAGGGAGTTCCGCGAACCAGCGGTACACGCGCAGGCTAGCGGCATTCCAGGCCTCGCGCACCACCGCTTGCAGAGCCGGATCGTCACCGTAGCGGCTCGCAGCCTGCCACTGCACTGCGGGCACGGGGGGAAAGCTCGCATGGAGGCGGGCGATCAGGCCGTCGTCCGGGTTCGCTACCGGCGCGGAGCGCCGCCACAGGTTGACGTGTGCAAAGCGGTACTGATCCCCGTGCGAGATGGCCACCGTCCAGTTGGTCGGCAGCGGCGGCCGGGGCAGCGCGACCACCTTCGCATCCGGCCAGCCCTGCGCCCGTGCCACCTCCATACCGAACGATTCGGCCTGTGCACGCATCCAGCCCTGGAAGCCGACGTACCCGCTCAGCAGAACCAGGCCCAGGACCGCCGGGACGCGCGATTGCCGCCAGATCGTCGAAGCCAGAAGTCCAAGAAGGATGATCCCGGTGAGGATCAGATCGATGATGAAGGTCGTGCCGATGGAGAAACGCCGGTCCGACAGCGGCGCGAGCACCATCGTACCGAACGAGGTGATCAGGTCTCCGACGATGTGGATCGCGAGTCCGGCCGCACACACCCAGAGAAAGCCGCGCAGCGGCTTGCGGGTGAGCAGCCCCATGAGCAGCGCAATCAGCACCGCCCACAGCGGCAGCATGAGAAAGGAATGCGTGACGCCGCGATGCGCGGTGAGATAAGCAAGCGACGAAAACATCGACGTGACGATGTCCGCGTCGGGGAAGGTGGCGGCCACCGTGCCGGCGGCGACCAGCTGTGCGGTCGTCGGCACGCCGGGCGCACGCACCCCCCGGCCCATGGCGCGCGCCAGCAGCGCGCCACTCAGCGCGTGGGTGATCGTGTCCACGGTGTCGACGCAAGTGACGACGGACGACGCATCCGTCGGGACGTCAGGGGCGTATCGTGTGCAGAAACATCATGCATGCAAGAGAACGGCGAATGATCCAGAGGCGGTCGATGCGCGCCTGGGCAGTTGCGATGGGCGCCCTGCTCCCAGCCTCCCTGTCCGCGACCGACATGCTGCCACTCGGCTTCACCGGCGTGCCGGGAAGCAGCCTGCCGCAGGGTTGGCGGGTGTTGAAATTCAAGAACAAGGCGCCGACGACCTATGCCCTTTCCGAGGAAGCGGGCATTACGGTTGTGCAAGCAACGTCCAGCGCTGCCGCATCGGGCCTGATCCGCCCGGTCGACGCGAGCGCGAAGGATTATCCCATGCTGCGCTGGCGCTGGCGGGTGGACAACCTGATCGCGAAGTCGGACGTGCGCAGGAAAAACGGCGACGATTACCCGGCGCGCATCTACGTCACTTTCGTCTACGACCCCGAGCGCGCGAGCGTTGGGCAGCGGATCAAATACCGCGCGGCCAGAATCCTCTACGGAGAGTACCCGCCGCACGCGGCGCTCAACTACGTCTGGGCGCGGGTGGAACCGGTGGGCTCGATGGTGCCCAACGCCTATACCGACCGCACACGAATGATCGTGGTGAACAGCGGCGAGGCCGGGCTGGGGCAGTGGATCGACCACGCACGCAATATCTACGAAGACTACCGCCAAGCCTTCGGGGAGGAGCCTCCACCGATCTCCGGCGTAGCGATCATGACGGACACCGACGACACCGGCGAGCGTGCCCGCGCTGCCTTCGCGCAGATCAACCTGGGTCGCTGACGCACGCCTTGTTTTCAAGCGTCATGCCTTCCTGCTAAATTTCCGGTCGCAGCAGGCGGCGTTCGCCGCCTTGGCACGCGGACCACGGAGACCGGCTGGCATGTTCGAACAATTCAGAACGCGACGCGCCGCCGCCGGTGCCACGCCGTCCAGGCCTCCCAGCGCGACCGGAAAGCGATGGGGCTGGCCGGCGAAGATCCTGCTCGGACTTGCGATCTTCCTGGTCCTGTTCGCGCTCGTCGGTTTCTTCGCCCTCCCGCCCGTCGCGAAGCACTACTTGATCAAAGGCTTGAGCGAACAGCTCGGGCGGCCGGTGTCGATCGAGGACATCGACGTGAACCCGTTCGCGATGACCGCCGTCGTCAGGGGATTCAAGGTGATGGAACCGGCCGGCG
This sequence comes from uncultured Burkholderiales bacterium, assembly GCA_964570955.1. Taxonomy (GTDB): domain Bacteria; phylum Pseudomonadota; class Gammaproteobacteria; order Burkholderiales; family SHXO01; genus SHXO01. The sequence continues at coordinate 8,164 of CAZNBS010000174.1, forward strand.
AGCCGGTATTCGCGTCCTTCGACGAGTTCCTGGTCAACGCGGAGTACCGCTCGATTTTGCGGCTGGCGCCGGTGCTCAAGCATATTCGCATCGCCAATCCGTACGTGCACATCGTACGCAACGTGGATGGCAAGACCTACAATTTCTCCGATCTGCTCGCCAAGTTCACGAAACGGCCCGAGGCTGCAGCGCAAGAGTCCCAGCAAGCGTCGGAGGCGAAGTTCTCGCTCAACAATATCGAGCTGGTCGGTGGCAAGGTCGAGTTCGACGATCGTCCCAAGCTGGCGAAACACGTCGTCGATGCGATCAACCTGGCGATCCCCTTCATCTCGAATCTGCCGGACCGCGTGGAAGAGTACATCCAGCCCGCGTTCTCGGCGCGCGTCAACGGTGCGCCGGTCTCGCTGACGGGACAGACCAAGCCGTTCAAGGACACGCTGGAGACTGCGGTCGACCTGAACATCGACCGGCTGGAGCTCCCGCGCTACATGGAGTACGTGCCGGTGCGACTGGGGTTCAAGCTGCCGTCCGGCATTCTCGACACCCGCCTGACGTTGTCGTTCGTGCAGCAGTCTCCGCAGCCGCTGGTGCGGATCAAGGGGAACGTCACGCTGCAGAAGCTCGCCATGACCGAACCCGGGGGAGCGCCCCTGATCAACCTCGGCAGCCTCACGGTCCCGATCGAGTCGATCGACGTGTTCGGCGCACGCTACGCGTTCGGCAAGATCGCCCTGGCCACGCCTGAGGTGTTCGTGCAACGCGCCCAGGACGGCAGTGTCAACTGGGTGCGCGTGCAACCGCTGGTGGGGGACGGCACTCCCTCGGAGGAAGGACCTGCCATCGCGCTCACCGTCGGCGAGGTCGCGATCGCGAACGGCATCGTCCACGTCGAGGACCTGGTACCGGCGAAGGACTTCCGCACCGACCTGGGCGAGATCGCGGCGACGCTGCGCGGATTCGCCCTGCCTCAGAAAGCACCGGCACAACTCGATGTCGCGCTCACCACGGACAGGAAGACTTCGCTCAGCGTGGCGACCACCCTCCTGCTGGAGCCGCTCAGCGCGGAGGGCAAGCTGGACGTGACCAAGGTGGCGCTGACCGACTACGAAACCTACTACGCACCATTCATCCTGTACCGCCTCGAGGAGGGGCAGGCCGACCTCTCGACACAGTTCACTTTTCGCATGGCAGAAAGCGGGCCGGAAACCCGCCTCAGCGCATTCAATCTCGACTTGCGTGGCGTGCGCATGCTCAAGCGCGGCGAGAAGGAGGATTTTCTGCGGGTACGCAGCGCACAAATCAAGGACGCCGAGATCGACGTCAACGGGCTGGTTCTGACGGTCGGGGAGTTCGTCACGCGCGACGGGCTGCTCAACATCATCCGTGAATCCGACGGTGCGCTCAATACCACGCGCGTGCTGCCAGCACCACCCGGGGACAATCGACGCGCGCAAGGTCAAAATCCCTGGCAGATTATGCTGGCCAAGACGGCGGTCGACAGGTGGAAAGTCGCGTTCACCGACCGTGCACTCGCCGAACCGGTGAAGGTGGTGGCCGATGGCGTGCGCCTGCGCGCGAGCGGG
>CAZNBS010000174.1:9756-10771 GCA_964570955.1 uncultured Burkholderiales bacterium
TGCAGGCGAGGCTCAATGAGAGCGGTAGCGTGAAAGCCGCGGGAAGCGTTTCGCTGGCCCCGGTGAAGGCCGATCTGGACGTCGACCTGCGCACCTTCGGCCTGGTGCCGTTGCAGCCCTACTTCACCGATCGGGTCAACATCCTGCTGAGCAGCGGGGATGCGTCGGTGAAGGGCAAGGCGCGGATTGCCCTGGACGCGGCGGGCAAACCGGCCGCGTCATTCAAGGGCGAAGCCAGCCTGACCGACTTCGCGTCCATCGAGAAGAGCAGCTCCGAGGATCTACTGAAGTGGCAGTCGCTGTTCGTCGGCGGCATCGACTACGCGTTCGAGCCGATGGCGTTGGCCATCGACGAGGTCGCATTGTCCAACTTCTTCGCGCGCATCATCATCTTCCCCGACGGGCATCTGAACCTGCAGGACATCATGGTGAAAGAAGGCGCTGCCCAGGCGCCACGAAGCGGCGAAGGGGTTGACGCCGCCGCCCCGGCGTCGGCGCCGGGTCGCGACGCAGGTCCGAGGACGGCCGCGCAACGGACCGCCGACGCATCGCCCACACCCGGCCGCGATTCTCGTCCCGGCAACGACGGCACGACGCCGACCGCACCCACGCCGGACAAGCCGGTAACGATGCCGCCGATCCGCATCGCCAAGGTCACGCTCCAGGGCGGCGACGTGAACTTCACCGACCTGTTCATCAAGCCCAACTACTCTGCCGATCTGAGCGAGATCGGTGGGTCGGTCCTCGGGTTGTCGTCGGAACTGGATACGACGGCCGACGTCGATCTGCGCGGGCTCTTCGCGAAGACGGCACCGGTGGAGATCACGGGCAAGGTCAATCCGCTGATCGAGAACCTGTTCCTCGACCTGAGCGCGAAGGTGCGCGACATCGAGCTGGGGCCGTTCACACCCTACTCCGGCAAGTACGTGGGCTATGCGATCGAGAAGGGCAAGATGCGGTTCGACGTCACCTACAAGGTCGAGAACCGCAAGCTCGCGGCGCAGAACAGGCTGGT
>CAZNBS010000175.1:0-229 GCA_964570955.1 uncultured Burkholderiales bacterium
GTGCCCCGTGAGGGGCACGCGACAGGATGATCCGGCTCGCGCTCACCGAGTTCACGAAGTTTCAATCCACGCGTGCCCCGTGAGGGGCACGCGACCCCGTCCTTCAGGGCGGCCTCCCAGGTAGCAGTACACGTTTCAATCCACGCGTGCCCCGTGAGGGGCACGCGACGATACTCGCCCAAGTTGAATTGACGTCCGAATATTGTTTAAATCCACTCTTGCACCGTGA
>CAZNBS010000175.1:239-10756 GCA_964570955.1 uncultured Burkholderiales bacterium
CGGGGGCCCCGGGGGGGGCCCCGCGCCCCGCGACGCCCAATTTTATTTGTCGCCCTAATTTTGTTAAAACCCCGGGGGGCCCCGTGAGGGGCACGCGACGTGACCGATCCGCCGTACCACCTGACTACCGGCAAGTTTCAATCCACGCGTGCCCCGTGAGGGGCACGCGACGCCAGCTTGCAACCGCCAGCAGCAGCAGCTGCGGGAAGTTTCAATCCACGCGTGCCCCGTGAGGGGCACGCGACGATACTCGAATGTCGGTTCCATGCGCGCCTTGAAGTTTCAATCCACGCGTGCCCCGTGAGGGGCACGCGACTCATCGCGCGCAACTCGTTGTTGTCGTTCGACTTTTGCGGGTTGTGTCGCGAACTCATGAAGCGGAGGTACAACGCGGATCTGCTCGGATGCGATGCCCATACGCTTTATCTATTTCGATCAATCACTTACGAATCGCGCGTACCCCCCTGAACCAACGGCTGATACTCGGGGTACGCGCAGAAGCCATCATATTACGAGCGGTTCGTCGAAGTCCGAGGCGCGGAACTTCCCGTGTTCCCGGACATCGCATCCGCGGATAGCCGGAAGACGGTAGAGCCGCAGGCAGTCCTGTTCCAGGTCGATGATCTGAAGCAGCCGCCGCTCCAGGATCTCCATGCGCATGACATCGATCTGACATTCAAAGACCGACTTCTGCACCCGCTGTCCGACTCCTTCACAGGCTTTGGCCACGCGCCGCAGACGGCGCCGTCCCTCTCGTGTTTCGGTGTTCACGTCGTAGCAGACGATGACCAGCATGGGGACCTCTCGGGGCCAGGCGCTCAGCGCATTCGAAACGGAGGGTAGTTCTCGATTTCGCCTCTCAGATGGCGAGCGACAAGTCGGGCCTGGATGAGCGGTATCAGTCCGATCGCGATCGGACCTGAAAGGAGGCTGTGGTTGATTTCTTCTCGCTTGCGCTCCTGGAATGCCGTAATAACGGTCCGGCGACCGATATCGTTCAACAACACGGCGCCGCCCTCTCGTTCATCGAAGGAGTCGGCGGCGAGTTGGGATCGATTGGCTAGCGTGAGGGCAAGCCGGTCGGCGAACGGACGAAATTCCTCGAGCAGATCGAGCGCCAGGGCTGCGCGACCGGGGCGAAGCGCGTGCAGGAACCCCGTCTGAGGGTCGAGCCCGACTGATTCGCAGGCGGAACGGCAGTCATTCATCCACATCGAATAGAGGAACGAGAGAAGCGCATTCATCCGGTCCCGCGGTGGGCGCCGTGTGCGCCCGTTCATCGAGAACGTGTCCCGCAGGTCTCGTCTGACGAGTCGATTCAGCCCGCTGAAGTATGTCCTGGCAGCCTCACCCTCGATGCCTCTCACTGCGTCGAGCGTTTCCGCCGCGGGGAGTGCGCGCAGGCTCGCCGCGAGGTCGAGCGCAGCGCGCTCGAGGAACTTGCGGTCGTCGTCATCCTTTGCCTCCCGCGCACCGCGTTGCACGACGTAGCGCTGGTTCCTGATCTTTCCCGCCACGAGCGCGCGCGCCAGCGAGATCGTGAACGTCATATCGGCGGTCGCGCGATACTGCGCATGCCTGAGCAGGACATTGCCGGAAGTCGCGCCTTCGAGTCGCGCCTTGTATCGTCCATTCATGTCGTGCAATACAAGCGCGATTCCCGAGTCCGCCAGGCGATGCATCAATGGTGCGCTGATTGCGACGTGCCCGAAGCAGACAACCGACTGCAGGTGGTGGAGCGGCACGCGCAGACGCGTTTCCTGTTCGCATTCGACGCGCAGGGTGTCGTTGTCCAGCCGCAGGCGGCTGTCCGCGGTCGTGACGTAGAGCGTATTCAGATGGTGCATGTCATCGACTCACTTCTCCGGGTCGAACAGGTCGAACGGGGCCTTGTGCTCGTTGCTCCAGTCGATGGCCTCTGGTTGACAACGGTCGTGGAGCGAGCAGGCCGTGCATCGACGTCGGTCGGGGGTTGGGGGTGGCAAGCGCCTGCTTCCGAGCATTTCCACGACGGCTCGCAAGGTCTCGACGACACGGTCGCGCAGCCGTTTGTCGATCGACACGATGCGCCGCCGACGGGTCGATGCGTAGTAGAGGGCGCCTTCTGTCACGGACCGGCCAGTCATCTCCTCGAGGCAGATGGCCTGCGCCGCAAGCTGGATGTCGTCGCACTCGGCCAACTCGAGCGCCTTGTTGCGCGAGCCCTGCTTGTACTCGACCGGATAGGGTGTTCCGTCCGGTTCGAACTCCACCGTATCGGCCTTGCCGATCAGGCCGAGCGAATCGCTCCATATCGGGAGCGCCCGCTCGACGCGAAGGCCCTTGCGGAGCTCGACGCCGGGTTGATCCACCTGCGCATGGACCGCACGGCCGCGCAGCGTGAACAGGTTCTCGTCGAAGGCCTGTTCCAGATGGATGAGGCCGCACTGCCGAGGACAATAGGCCCAATGCTGGAGTGCAGATACCGGGATGGGGTCCGTATGATCCATGGCATCAGCAGGCGACACACGCTAGACTTGGAGGGATGAAATGGGCCCCCCGGAAATGAGTACGCGACTCAGGGCGATCGAGGAAGATGCGATGAAGCTCCCCGTCGAGGAGCGGGCCGAGCTTGTCGAGCGTCTGGTCGCCAGCCTGGATCGCGCAGAACTGAGCAGCGAGTGGCGTGTCGAGGTGGTGCGCAGGAGCTCCGAATACGATACCGGGCGGGTGAACGCAGTTCCTCTGGACGAGGCGCTTTCGCGCCTCGGGGAAAGGGTGCGACGAACCTGACCATGAGGACGAAGATCCTGCCTCCGGCGGAGGCAGACCTCATGGACGCGGTCGATTTCTACATCTCGGAAGGCGGTTCCGATGCGGCCCAGGGACTGGTTGAGGAGGTTCGACGCCTTGCAAGCGTTCTGGCGGCGTGGCCGAAACTGGGTCGGCCTGCAGGCCAGAATGCTCGGGTCATCCCCCTGAAGCATTATCCGTTCAGTGTGGTGTACCGCATCGACCGGGGCGAGATCCTGATTCTCGCTGTTGCGCACCACAGTCGGGCTCCGGGATTCTGGCGGCGCCGAGTCTGAAAGCCCCCTTTTCAGCCGACGCGACGCCGCAAACGCACCCCGGCGGGGAGGCCACCGTCGGTGACTTGCACCTCGAAGTCCGCGAAGCTGCGCGGGATCTCGCTGCGGCGAGAAATCGAGATGCGATCGAACAGGTCGTGCGCGTGCGCGTTGCCCAGTTCGCTTTCGTGCTCGAAAACATAGAGGCCGCGCGTCGACATCTGCCCCCGAGCAGCGGAACGATCGTGCTCGAACATGTTCTCGAGCGCTTCGAGAAACAGTTCGAGATCGTCGCCGGAGAAGCCGGTCTGCCTGGCGAGAAATGCCGACACGAAACCGTGCGAGCGGTACAGCCCGTATGGAATCGTGTGCTTGCGCCCCATCGTCCGGTTGTCGCCTTCCTGCTTCTCGGCTTCCGCTTCGGTGGCCACCGCCATCCGGGTAATCGAATGTTCGCTGGCGACGATGGGCGCGACCGAGCGCGCGAAAGTCATCTGGACCGGGCCGCGCACCTGGCCGCAGTTGACCCCGGTCGACATTACGGCGCCGAACGTCCGTACGTCGAAGAAGGTGCGGCAGATCCACTTTCGTGCTTCCTCGACGCTTTCGGCGCTGCCCTTGCGCTTCTTCTTTGCGGTCTTGCCGTCGTCGGCGAGTTCTTCGGCCGCGCCGATCTGCGCGTAGGCCGTGCGATGGATGCGCTCGAGCACGCCCTTCTCCTTGATGTAGATATCGAAGGGCGGGGCGTAGTCCTTCACGATCCCGACGTAATTTCGCACCTTGCGCTTCAGGGCCACATCAGTCACCAGGCCGTCCCCGGTTTCGGCGTCGATCCGGGGCAGGTTGCCGGCGTCCGGGTCGCCGTTCGGGTTGCCGTCCTTCACGTCGAACAGCAGGACGAAGTCGTAGCGATGATCGAGCGGCATGTCAGTTCTCCGTGGCGTTGGCGGGTTGGTCGGCGTCCTTGCGGGTAAAGAAGGATTGCCTCTGGTGGTAGTAGCCGAGCGCGAAGCGGCCCTGCTGCGCGAGCGACAAGTGCTGCGGGAATTCGGTCAGGTCCTGGACGGTCTCTCCGATCGTTCGCTCGAACCACGCGACCTGGCCATCGGTGAGCTTCTTCAAGTGGGCGTTCTTCAGGCGTATCAGCGTCGGGAAGACGGCAACCGGCGTCGTCGACGCGGCGCCGTAGTACCGGTCCCGGATCGTGGCGTTGATGCCGGGCTGCGCTTGTTGCTGGACGCGTTCGAGCGTGGCGAACAGTCGCCCGAGGCGATACGGCGCGTCGGATTGGTCCATGTCGAGGGTCTCCTTGAAGTGCCCGTAATCGGAGGGCATGTCGGGATGGGTCGCGCGGAAATCGCGATTCAGCCATCCCTTGATTGCGGCGGCCCTCAGGTACGTGACGTCCTGTTCCGCCTTGCACCGCGCAACGGCCGCATTCAGGAGGGAGGCTGGGTAGGGGCGCCCTTCGAGGATCGATCGCATCCACTCCCCGGCGAGACGGGGCGGAGCGTTCTCCAACTTTCCCTTCAGCGCAACCCCGGACAGCAGGCGGAATAGCGAGGGGGCGGCCACGTCCGTGTCGAACCGACGCACGACCTTCAGGTCATCGAAGTGCCGAATGATCCGTGGCGCGAGGTCGGCGAAGGGCGCGGCCATCCAGAACCGGATGCTGATGCGTGCCGCGTTGGGCGCGAGACCGAGCACGAAGAACCGGACATCACGTTCGCCGACGGGCAGTTGCCCGGTAGACAGCGCGTCATACAACGCCTGCACGGCGCGCACGCCCCGGTCGGGATCGTCTCGCGGTTCGCCCAAGAGATCGGCCAGCGTGAAATCGTCGCTGTCGAAGCGTGACGCCCGGTCCGCCCAGAACACGGTGGAGGCATCGCCGACCTGGGTGCGGTTCCGGGAATTCCTTGCGAGCAGGTGGTTCAGGGCGGTGGTGTAGGCAAACGCGGCGCGGCGCCCCACGGGCGCGTTCTCGCCCTGACGATTCGTCTTGCCGTAGGACTCGAACGCAGGGGCATTGAAGGAAACGATGTTGGCGCCCGACGACTGAGCGTTCCAGACACCCTTGATCGGATCGTGCAGGCGTTCAACGGGTTGCGGCGTGCCATCGACCAGGCAGGGAAGGATGGGGGCCGGATCGCCGTCGTCGCCACCATCAGCCGATGCGGCGGCCGTCGCGACGGCCGGCCTCTGGCAGATCAGGTCGAGGTCGCCGACGAGTCGGAAGGCCATCAACGGGTTCGTCTCCGTGACCTCTGGCCAGGCGGGATGGCGGTGGACGACGGACCAGTCGGCGCGCTGCAGTGCCTGGAGCACCGCGACGATACCGTCGTCTGCGTTGGCCGGCGCAGTCAGCTTCTCGATACGCGCGCGGAATGCAGTGGGTGGCGAAGGAGACTGGTTCGCGCGCCCTCGATCGAGGCCGATGACGTATTCCGCGCTGTCCCACAGGAGATTCGCTGCGACCTGTGAGGTCTTCTTGACGCCTCGCGGCACCAGGTAGGACTGCGCGCGCGGTTTGCCAGTGCCCGACTCGGGGGTCCGTGTGTCGATCAGTTGGACGACCCTTCCATCCGGGGCGAGTTCGATGACGAACGGGATGGCCTTGTCCACGAACCCGAATGCGGGGAGTCGTCTCGAAGGATCGGGATCCGTGGCCTTCCTGTCGTAGTATCGGACCAATTCCTGGAGAATCATCGCGCCACCTCCGCGGCGTCGACGTCGATCACTCCCGCAGTCATTCGTGCCCGGAAGAAGATCGGCTTCGGATCGTTGCGATCGGAAAAGTCGAGGTCGTACAGCATCCAGCCGAGGTCGCGAGTGTCGCTGACAGGGAGGGGCTCCCGGGTCAGGTTTTCGACCAATCGCATTCGTGCGGCGAATTCGCGGCAGCCGAGGTATGGCTGGTTCACGCACTGACCGGACTTCGCGCGGCGCTCGAACATCGCGAAGTACTTCTGCGGCGGCGGTGGATCGTCGCGGTCGTCGCGAACCTCGAGGTCCGCGTGCAGCCGGTATGCCACGTCGCGAAGAAACAGCCCGGCGCGCTGCTGCCGATCGTCCTCCACGTAGAGGGCGAGATCGCCCCGGCCGGCGGACATGGCCTCCTGTACGTTTCGCGTCGAGATCACCGAAGCCACCTCGTTGCGCCGAAGGTTGATCCATCGAACGGGATTCAGCACCTCGATGCGCCGGACGTGCCAGCGGATTGCCGGCTTCCAAAGGATCGCCTCGAAAACCGCACGGGCAGCCGACGGAGTGATCACGTCGTAGGACACCCGCTCGACCTTCATTTCGGGGCGCGTGAAGCAGGCGAATTCGCCCGCGATCTCGAGGCAGTAGCGCTTCATGTTGCGATGTTCCCCTCTTGCTGGATGCTCATATTACGAAGCGTGCGGCGTCGGGGGACGCACCCTCCAGGAGCAGCCCGAACCGATCGTCGTAGCGCAACTGGTCGATTAGCAGATACAGGCCCGGCACCAGTGGCGCCAGATCGCCGCGACGGAGCCACGCGTCGCCGTCGCTGCGGCGGATGTTCACGATGTGGCGCTGGAGTCCGCGCAGGAGCCATCGATCGGTGTCGCCCCTGCGAAGCCGTGCAATGAGAGGGGCGGGATCTGTTCCATCGGGCCTGGCGCTCCTGTAGGGAACGATGACCGAGACCGAATCCGCGTCATCGATGAAACGGAACCTGTCGGCTGCAGAGCGAAAGCCGAAGCTCATCTCCGGATTGGTGCGGAGCAAGTCGACGATTCCGTGCTCATCCAGGCTCGGAAACGCCGAGTAGTAGAGACGAAAGTAGCGATCGTAGGCATGCGGCGCGAGCGGTTGGCCTGCACCGCAAGCCAGCGCGCTTCGAGTCGCATTCGCGCCGGCGACGAGTGCGGCCAGCGGTCGCGGAATCTCGCGGACGAAAACGACGACGCGCCCTTTCTCCCCGTCAGGGAGCTGGCCCTCCCGGTTGCAGCGACCTGCAGCCTGTGCGATCGAATCGAGGCCCGCGAGCGCCCGAAAGACCACGGGGAAGTCGATGTCGACGCCGGCTTCGACGAGTTGCGTACTGACGACCCGCAGAGGTGACTTGTCCTCGCCTTTTCGACGGGCGGCAAGGCGCGCGCGAATCGCCGCGATGATGTCCGCCCGATGTTGGCCACACATGGCGGCCGACAGATGCAGCGTCTTGCCGCTTGTGGCCGCGTCAATGGCACGAACGATCTCGGACGCGTCACGGCGCGAGTTGACGATCGTCAGTGCGCAGTCGTGATCGGCGATCCTCCGGGCGAGTGTGTCGGTGTCAACCGGGGTCTGCAGGTCGTCGGGCCACTCGACACGCACGCGCTCGAGTTCGGTATAGAGCGCGACCTCATCGTCGATGATGGGCGTTGGACGAGACAGGCCACGAAGCGACCGACGGGCGTCGAATCGACTCGTGTCGGCCAGCGCTGGTTGGGTGGCGGTGCACAGCACGAGCGTGACGCCGTAATGGGCGACGAGCAGGTTCAGAACGTCGAGGATCGGCTGGAGGAGTGCAGGCGGGAGAAGCTGCGCCTCGTCGAGGATGACCACGCTGTGCGCAAGGTTGTGCAGTTTCCGGCAACGCGAGGTCCGGGTCGAGAAGAGTGACTCGAACAACTGGACGTTGGTCGTCACGACCAGCGGGGCATCCCAGTTCTCGCACGCGAGGCGACTCGATGGCGTTTCGTCTCGTTCGTCGGACTCGACCTGACTGTGATGCTCGAGGACTGCGTTGGGGCCGAAGATGTCCGCAAAGACATCGGCGGTCTGTTCGATGATGCTGGTGTACGGAATCGCGTAGACGACCCGGCGCTGTCCATTCGCGACAGCGTGTTCGAGTGCGAAGGCCAGCGACGACAAGGTCTTGCCGCCGCCGGTCGGGACGGCCAGTGTGAAGATTCCCGGAGGCAGACGAGCCTTGTCGATGCACTGCTGCAAGACGTCGGCTCGGGCGCGCATGACAGGGTGCTCGCCCCGCCCGTCACGCTGCACTGTGGCGCTGAGGGCCGCGAGGTGCGATGCGAGCTGATCCCTGTAAGCAGTCAGGGGACGGTAGGCTGCGCGGCGTTCGGCGCGCCGCGAATCCATGAAGGCTTCGGTGTCGAGGAAGTCGGCGTCGATGAGGGCCGAGAACAGCATCCGGACCCATGTCGCGACGGCAAGTGGATTGCTACTGCGGATTCCGGGGATCTCCCGGCAAGCGGCGGCGAACTCGAACGCGGGAGGGAGATCGAGAATGTCGTGTGCGAGAGCTGTGATTTCGGCGCGCGCCTGGTCGTATTCGCATTCGCTGTTCGGGGCGCCCGCGCCGAGGAGCCGTGCATCCAGGCTCGCCTCCCAATCCGCGAGGCCCGCATGGTGGCCTGCGATGACGTAGGCAAGCGCGCGAGCAACCTGCCCACCGATCTTGCCAAAGCGGCGGTCAAAGGTTTTCAGGGCGTGCAGCGCTCCTGCGGCGGAGTGGGTCCTTTCACTGTTGCGCGGCAGCTTGCCCTCGATGTGTGCATCGTTGACCTGTCGAATGTACTGCTGGAACCCCGGTCGGTACTTTCCGAGGTCGTGCCAGAGCCCCGCCATATGTGCCCAAGACGCTGACTGCCACCCGGCCGAAGCCTGTGCGGTGCGGTGCGCGACGGCGTGCAAGTGATCGAGGAGCGCGTGCTCTTCGCCGTTCTCGCCGATATGGGCCAGTGGAGTGCTCATTCGCTGCTCGGGCGCCGTCTTGTGCTGAACTTCCCCGTCGAGATTAGGGGCCGACGGGCTCACCGAGTGAGCCAGCCACTGGTGGCAACTTGCGAAGCGGCAAGTCTTTGCAATCGATGCAATGATGCAATAACATCATAGCATCATGTCCGCATCTTTGGTGCAACGCCCGAATCGCCGCCCGTCATGCGCACCACCCTCGACATAGACCTCGATATCCTGTCGGCCGCGCGCGAACTCGCCCGGCGCCGCGGCGTCTCGATCGGTCGGGTCTTGTCCGACCTTGCCCGCCAGGCTCTGATCGGGGGGGGCGCCCCGTTTGCGGCCGGCGAGCCGGCGCCGCCGCTCCATGGTTTCCAGCCGTTTCCCGCGCGTGGAACCGTCGTGGACAACGAGACGATCGATCGAATCCGTGATCAGGAAGGCCTCTGATGCGCGCGCTTCTCGACGTGAACGTGCTGATCGCGCTGCTGGACCAAGGCCACGTTCACCATGCTGCGGCGCGCGCCTGGCTTGCCGCGAACATCGGGCAGGGCTGGGCGTCGTGCCCCATCACGCAGAACGGTTGCATCCGGATCATGTCGCAGCCGGCCTATCCGGCGCCCCTGGCGCCGGCGCAGGTTGCCGAGCGTCTTCGTGCGGCTACTCTGGCGCCGCACCATACCTTCTGGCCGGATGACCTCGCGCTCGTGACCTTCGAAGGCCTGCGCTGGGCGTCGATCCTCGGTTCGCGTCAGATCACCGATGCGTACCTGCTGGCACTCGCGGTACGCAACCACGGGCGATTCGTGACCTTCGACCATGCGGCGCCGCTGGAGGCGGTCGAAGGTGCGACCACTGGGCATCTCGTCATGCTCTGACCCCGGTCTCGGCCCATTCAGGCCGCATCGATCGGCACCGCACTCGCGATCAGCGATTCCCAAGCGGCCGCGCTGGCGGGCCAGTCGCGGTCACTGCGCTCGCCGAGTCGGCGCAGGATCTGCACCAACTGCCAGGTCGGCGGCTGGCCGAGCGCGGCCGGCCGGTCGCGCCAGAGTCGACGCACGACGTTGTCGCCCACCGCGAAGCGCTGCGCGATCGCCTCGATGACGGCGCGGTCCTGGCCCGCGTCGATCGCGCGCCCAAGGACGCCGGCCCAGCGCAGGCTGTGCGCGCTGTCCTGGCGCGCGGCGAGCGGGCGCAGGTCGAAGGTGGGCGGCGGTTGCCGCTGCGCGTGTCGGCGTGCGGCCCCGGCCGGCGCCTCGAGTGCCGCGCCGTCGCGGTCCTCGTCGTCCTGCGGCGCGGTCCGGGCATCGAGCGGCACCAGCGTTTCGGCGAAGAAGGTGGCGAACGCCGGCAGGCGCGCCAGCAGATGCGCGCGTGCCATCGCGTGGCGCGGATCGAGATGCAACCAGTTGTAGCAGCCCAGGTGCTTGCCGGCGCCGGTGCGCGCGAGCTTGGCGAGCGTGACCGGGTCGAGGCTTGCCTCGACGATGGCGGCGATGCGCGCGTCGATTGCGTCTTCGCGCAGGTCGATCGAGCGTAGCGCGCGGCCGTAGAACTCGACGTCGACGATCTCGTCGCGCAGCGCGCCGCGCAATCGCGCGAGGAAGTCCGGGCAGCGTGCGGCGCGATCGAACAGCGAAGCCGGCCAACCGGGTTCGAGCCGGTGCTCGCGGTCGAGATGGCGGTGCCAGTTGCCGCGACGGCGATCGAGCACGGTGAGCATCTCTTCGGCGAGCGAATCGAACAGCAGGTCGA
>CAZNBS010000176.1:0-10719 GCA_964570955.1 uncultured Burkholderiales bacterium
CTTTTAATCCGTTGGTCACTGGTTCGAATCCAGTACGGCCTACCAACACATTCAAGGGCTTGGCGCACTCGCGCCTGCCCTTCCCTTTTCTCGCGTAGCCCGATCGTAGCCGGCGAACCCATCGAGCCGAGCGGCAGCGTCCTGCAACGCCTCCGGCGCGACATGAGCATAGCGCTCGACCATCGCCACCGTCTTCCAGCCGCCGAGCCGTTGCAACTCGTAGGTTGGCGTGCCGGCCTGCCGGTGCCAAGTCGCGAAGGTATGCCGCAGATCGTGCCAGCGGAAACCCTCGATCCCTGCCCGTCCGAGCGCCTGCGTCCAAGCCCGCGTATTCACCTGCCCGACCGGTCGGCCCCGGAAGGTGAACACCCGGATCGGATGTTTCCCCACTTGTCGCCTCAGCACCGCCAATGCCGTCGCGTTCAACGGCACCGCGTGTGCGTGGCCATTCTTGTGCTGGCTCGCCGGAATCCACGCATGGCCTCGATCCAAATCGACGTACTGCCACTCCAAGCGCTTCACGTTGCCTTGACGCAGCCCGGTCGCCACCGCGAACACGGCCATGTCCGCCAGATGCTCCGGCAGTTCCCCCAGCAGACGCTCGAACTCGGCGCGCGTCAGCGCACGCACCCGCTCATTGGCTTCCCGAAACAGCTTGAACTTCGGCACCCGCTCGATCCACTCCCATTCGTGACAAGCACGCTTGAGAATCGCGCGGATCAGCGCCAAGTACCGATTCGCAGTCGCGGCCGTCGCCACCTTCTCACGCTCGAACTTGATGCGGTCGATCAGCGTCCGGTCGATGTCGTCGAGTGTTTTCCCCCCTAGGTACGGGTCCAACCACCGAAGCTTTGCCTTGTCGTCCTCGTGCGTGGCCTTGTGCTTCGTTTCCAAGAGCCAACGCACGGCCGCTTCATCCCAGCTATGCCGAGGCCTCACCCCGAGCCGATCCTGCTCCCACCGTCTGGCCGCAAGCTGGTCGTGGACCTGTTGCGCCTTGCGTCGGTCGGCAGTCCCAGTGCTTCGAGATAACGCCTTCGACTCTCCCCGGATGGGCGGGAACTTGACCCACCAGTATGGCGAGTCCTTGCGTCTGTAGAGCGACATTCGGATTGCTCCTGATGATCGACCACGGACGCACGCGAAAGCGATTGTGCCACCAGATGCTCGACAAGCAAACGCTCGACGAACACCCATGCACGACCCACCTTGCACGCCGGCACTCGGCCGAGTCGTGCCAGACGCTCCAGCGTCTTCGGGTGAACCTTCAACAGCGCTGCCGCTTCCGTGAGATCGAGGGTGCGCATCGCGCGCGACTCGCTTCGTGCGTTACGCAGTAACGGCGATCACGTCGCGGCGAACATCGACGCGAAGCTGCCGGGCCACGTCGGATCGAGTCGCTCCGGTTCGCGGTCGACGTGATAGCTGTAGGGCGCGATCCGTGCCGGCGTGCCTTCGCGACGCAGCCGGGCGACGACTTCGCCGCAGTCCCCGCCGAACACCCGCAGCATGAGGTCGACCAGCTTGCCAACGTGCTGCTTGCCGTTGCGCACGGCGGTATCGAAGGCGATCAATGCGCCTTTGGCAATGGTGCGGATGCGCGACTGCTCGGCACTCAGGAAGCCGAGACACGGATACGCGCCGGCGAAGTACTGCCCGGGCCGCGTGAGCACGTCGTAGGGGATGTAGCGGTCCTGATCGCGCCATTCGACTTCGACGCGCACCCAACGGCTTTCCGGATCGCCCTGCTGTTTTCCCTTCTCGTAGATGCGGCAGTACTTGCCGCTGGCACGGCTGCCGATTGCCAGCGTGCGCCCGGCAGTGGACGCCTCACCGTGCAACCAGTCGCCGTAGACCGTGTGCTTCGGCGCTCGCCCGCCTACGTTGAATCCGCCCGCTTCATACTGCGCCGTCGCCCATGCGATGCTTGCGATCGTTCCGTCGAAGTCATCGACGGCTACGTCGGCCCGCTTGATCGATGCGCGATGCTTCTCGAGCCACGCGGCCAGCGCAGGCCAGTCCCTGACCATCGCGCAGCCCTTGCCTTGGATGCTGAAATACGCGCGCCCCCGCTGGCTGTTGCCGCCCCACGCGAACAGGCCCGCACCCTCTCCGAACAGCGACGACGCCTTGAAGCCGAAGCGGCCCCGGCGCGGCTCGATCGACTCGACTTCGAGAAACTGGCGCATCTCATCCACGAGCCACGAAACGGAAGCTCCTTCCGGCAGTGCGACGGTGAAAGCGAGTGCGTCGACCTGGGCAACACAAGGCGATGCGTCTTCGCGAGGGTCCACGCGGCGCTCGAGCCGCGACCGACCGGTAAGCGAAACGAACACCCCAAGGCGCTCGCCGGTTTCTGGATCTACCTGATGGTCCTTTCCCCCCGTATTACTGCGTGAGGTTGCTTGGCTTGCAGGGGATCTTTCCCCCCGTATTACCGTACGGGGGGTGGGTGCCGCAGCGGTGCCGTCCGCTGACGCGTCCGGCGCCGCAGCCGCTCCCAGTTCACGTGAGGATGAGACGAGGGTATTCATTACCCCTGACCATACCGGCGACAGCCGATCTGGTCAAGGGTTTTCAGTACCCCTAAACGATGCTATCCATCGCTAAGCACCCGTCGGTTCGGCACCGGCTCATCACCACTGACGGCTTTCCAGTACTTGCCCACTGCTTTGGCGGTCTGATAGGCCAGCGACTTGTGGGCAAGTGGCCCTTCTTCGGGAAACGCCTCGCGAATGTTGATGCCGAGGATCTGCTCGTACTTTCGGATCGTGCGCTTGTTGTGGATCAGCGCCAAGACTTTCCAGCCTACAAGCCGCCCCAGCAGCATCATTCCAAGCGCAGCCTCCAACTCATCGAACTGACCTTTGAAGTCGCGACAGATCATGTCGACACGCTGCGTGAGCGCAGCGGATTCCTCTGCGGACAGAGGGTGAACATCGATTCGCTTCCTGACCATCGCACACTCGCTCCGAGCTATCAGGTTACACCCGCAAGGGGTACTCAACAACCATTCTCCATACCTGCGCACGTATCCCGCCGAGACCTACCTCACGCGCCACGACCCCAGGTAGCCTCTCCCAGGGATTTGTGCATGACCGTGAATTCCCGCAGAATGCACCGCACCACAACGGCACACGAAATTTTGAGTGGCGATGACGGACTTCCTCTACGCAGATCCACCGCTAGTCGAGGTGATCGCTGAAGTCCACTGGGCCCTTCAGAAGATTGCCTCCATCCCGGGCAGCGGCGTCGATCCACTATATGCAAGGCTCATCGAGCAGCTTAGAGGCGATGAGCTCTCAAAGCAGTTTGGCCATGAGGAACGGCTCATCCCCGAAGGGGTCCCGCAGGAGTTCTTCGGGAACAAGCCTCTCGTCAGATTTCGCCCCAAGGAGAAAGCCTGGCCCCTATATCAGTTCGGTCCGGGCATCTTTGTCACAAACGTGACCCCTCCGTACCGTGGATGGGCAAGCTTCCGTCAGCACCTCGAGTTTGGGATCGACGCGTTGCTGCGCTGCTACCCTGCCGCGAAGGAGCTACTGAAGGTGTCCCGGCTGCAACTGCGATATATGGACGCGTTCACTAGACGACACGGCTTCGACCGCTATAGTGCCTTCGTTCAAGAGGGCTTAGGCATGTCGCTGCAGTTGCCGTCGCAGCTCTTGGAGGAGTCCGCTCAAGGCGGAGGTGCGGACGTTCAGCTGATCTCAGAGGTGACGTTCCCTCTGAAGAAGATCCATGGAACGCAGGGCCAGATAAAGGTGGCGCCCGGAACATCAGGCGACGAATCCGCCGTATTTGTCGAGTTCTCGACCACTTACCAGACAAACAACCCGAGCCAAGTCGACAAGGCGCAAATATTGGAGTGGTTCAACAGTTCTCACGTCGAGGTCCGACGTTGGTTTGAACTGCTGCCCTCAGAGCAGATCAAGAGGAAATTTGGCCAGCGCACTGACATCTAGGAGATGCTATGTCCTCTGCTGAAGTGCTGTCTTTGCCGGGAGTTCGAGTGTCTAGGCCGTCACGGGTGCGTAACTTCGCGACCCGAATCGTTGTTTCTGCTTCGGATGACAATCCGCAAGATGAAGGCGTCGAAGAAGACCACGAACGAGAAGCGGCCAGATATCTTATCGATCGCACCGCCCTCGCAGCCGTAGGTCCAAGCAATCTCATCTACTCATTCTTGGCTGGACACCGCCGCGATACACCTGCCGTGGTTGTGGGCGACGATTTCACGCTCCCTTACAAGACACTCCTGTCCGCAGCGATAACGCTCTTGGCAGCATCAGACGCCACGCAATCGTTCGATCGTAAGACGTATCACCATTTGTTTGCGCCGAATAGAGGTTTGCGGAGGTCCCTGATCGTCTCGGAGGTGCTGCAAACGGTGCCAGGCAATCCGGACGTTTCAACTCTTCCGAGTGGCGAGACGGTGCTTGAGTACCTGTTCCATGACAACCGCGTCAGCTGCATAGTTGGAGAAGACTATTGTCAGATCCTGGCTTTTATCGGTGGGGACTTTGACGAAAGACTTGTGACGGGTGATGACTATGGGCCGCTTGCCGTCCGGAACGCGTTACTTGAGATCGCCCAGAAGCTGAAAAGTCGAGTCGCCTCTTGAGCCATGTGGAGCCCAGTCAAGGGACAACCGGTCTCAAACAAGGAGATCGTCGGACGCAGGGTCTTTGGTACGGACTACCTCAACAAGACCGATTCCGCAAAAGGTCGGAAGGACGCGTTCAAGATGACGGTGTTTGTTGAGGATCGCCCGGACTCCAATATCTCTTTCGACCGAGTCGGTCTAAGGAACGCGGACAAGGCGGTACTGCAGCACCTCCGTCCGTTATGCGAACGACATGCCAAAGCCAAGAGCTCCGTCTTCTCTGGATGGGCGGCATTGCCGGTCGAGCACATTCGCAACGAGCCCCACAAGTACGAAGTCACCGCGACTCCTGACGACGAGAACGCCTATCACGCTGATGTATTCCTTCTGGGTATGGCACCCACGGACCGCAATAGAGTCGCCTTCGTCCTTGCCACGCTCGCCAAACCTCTCATGGAGCCAGCCGATACTTCGAGGCCGATGTCAGAATCTCTGGCCAGACTGCTAACTTCGGCCGTTGACTGGCTCAAGAAGCGCTTCCGTTAGCCTATGCGCCGGCGATCACAACGGGTGTCCGGTCGGATCTCAATGTGTTCAGGATGGCCACACTTGGGGCTTCTCGACTAGGCGACGCCACGCTAAGTGTGCCGTCATCGTGCCACGCCAGCCTTGGACGTTCCTCCGTCGTGCCTACGATTTCCCACGTCAGCGATTGGCAAGCGCTGCAAGTGACTGGGCTAGCACTCAATACCCGCCCGGTTTCGAGCTTTTAATCCGTTGGTCACTGGTTCGAATCCAGTACGGCCTACCACGATCTCCGAGAGGTGAGCGACCGCAAGTCGCTCACCTCTTCGTCTTTCTGGCTGCCGTGCGGTCCCAATGCAGCCGCGATGCATTCGGTATACGGACACTCCCGGGGGGGCCGCTACGCCGCCTCGACGCTTCGCAGATCGAGTTCGAGCCCGAGCCCGAGCGCCGCGATCACCGCCAGCAGCGTCCCGAGCCTCGGATTGCCCCTGGACGAGAGCACCCGGTAGATGCTCTCGCGAGGAATGCCGGCACGCGGGGCGACGTTCGCCATGCCCCTGGCCTCGGCGAACCGTGGATCTTCGCGCAGCGGCGCGGCCGCGCCGACTTCAGCCCGGAGGTTTCGTATCCCGACCGCGGGTTCCGGCTTCAGGCCAGGCGATGCGCGCGCACGCTTCGCACCACTTCGGGCTCTTCGGAAGCCCGGGATCGGCGGCGCTGCCCCAGGTCGAGAGCGGCATCGCCGTCGGCACCGTCGGCGCGTTGCAGAGTGCGCGCAGGATGTTGTTGCGGCGCGAGAGGTGGTATTCCCAGAAGCCCTGCGAGATCTCGGTGATGACGAGTTCGTTGCGTTCGGCTTCGGTGGCGGGCAACGGCACGCCCTTCATGGCGTCGAACAGGCTCATGACCCTCTCCTGGATCCATCAGGGTTGAAGGATGTGGCCACCCGGGACGACGATACCCGGCATCCGGTGGGCGTCGGCCGCAGGCACCTCGGTGGCCAGCCCGGCTCGACCATGGTCACGGCCTCCCGAGCCGGAAGGCAACGACCACGCCGGTTGCTGTGTCGGCACACCGAAGACCCGGCGGTGAGTGGGAACGGGCACGTCGTCGTAGCGCGCACTGACGATGATCAACCCGATGCACCCGGCAATCGAAGCGGCGAACACCAGGGCGCCCAGCCAGACGACCGGCTGCGAGGGCCAGGAGCCGCGCTGCGGCAACCAGGAGCCACGGCGCGGCAGCCAGGAGCCGCGGCGCGACGGATCGCCCGGTGGATCACTGCGCACGGTGCGACAGGTGATGGACATAGCCGGTCAACAGGTGGATGTCGGCGGCGGACAGGCGTGAGCTCCACGCCGGCATCTGCCCGCTACGGCCGTCACGGATCGACGTTTCGATCGCCGCCGGCGCACCCCCGTAGAGCCAGATGCCGTCGGTGAGATTCGGCGCGCCCAATTGGGGATTGCCGGTTCCCTCGGGCCCGTGGCAGGCGCTGCAGGTCGTCTTGAAGACCGGCTCGCCCAGCGCCGCGATCGCCGCATCGTGCGGCTGGCCGGACAGCCCCAGCACGTACTGGGTGAGGCCCTTCACGGTCGCGTCGCCCAGCGCGTTCCACGGCGGCATCACACCCGTGCGCCCGTCGCGAATCGATGTCGCGATGTCCTGGGCCGTGTTGCCGTAGAGCGCGTCGCTGTCGGCCAGGTTCGGGGCACCGAGCAGCACGTTGCCGAGACCTGCCCGGCCGTGGCAGGCCGCGCAATTGTCGACGAACAGGCGCTCGCCGAGCTGGCGCGCCTGCGCGTCGCCGGCGAGCGCCTCGACGCTCATCGTGCCGAGGCGCGCGAGCACGGGGTCGAGCCGCGCGGCGTTGGCCGCCGTGGCGGCAGCGAGTTCTTTTCCGGAGGTCCAGCCGAGCGTGCCCGGAGCGTTACCGAAGCCCGGATACAGGACGAAGTAGGCGACAGCGATCAGATACATCGCCAGCGACGTGACGATCCACCAACCGGGCAGGCGGTTCATGCCCTCGCGCAGCGTGCCGTTGGCCCAGACGTGGCCGGTGGTGCCGTCGGGCAGCACCGGCACCCTGGCGCGCGGTGCCCACAGGAACAGGAAGAACGTCAGCCCGAAATTGACGACGATCAGGCCGACGACCCACCAGGACCAGCCGCTGCTCATCGGCGCTCCTCCGCATCGGTGGACGCAATCGCATCGCCCGGCCGGGCGCCACGGTCTTCCATCGGCAGGCGCGCCAGCCTGCCGAACGCCTGCCGATGGCGAGGCAGCCAGGCCCACACCCAGACACCGATGAATGCCGCCATCAGCAGCAGCGTGAAGACTCCGACGAGGTGGCCCCAGACCGTGTGACCCCAGGCCGGATTCATGGCGACCTCCGCGCGAGCGGCGCTGCCGCAGCGGCCGCCGCCCCGGCCGACTCCGGTTTGCCGGCAACGCCGAGACCCTGCAGGTAGGCGACCAGCGCATCGAGTTCGGTCTTGCCTTCGACGGCCGCCGCGGCGCCGGCGATTTCGGCATCGGTGTACGGGTCGCCGAGCTTGCGCAGCGTACGCATCCGTCCCGCAATCTCGGCGCCGTCGATGCCGGCGATCGCGAGCCACGGATAACCGGGCATGTTCGACTCCGGCACGAGGGCACGCGGATCCACCAGATGCATGCGCTGCCAGTCGTCGGAGTACTTGCCGCCCACGCGGGCCAGGTCCGGGCCGGTGCGCTTGGAGCCCCACTGGAACGGACGGTCGTAGACCGACTCCTCGGCCGTGGAGAAGCGTCCGTAACGTTGCGTTTCGAAGCGCAGCGCGCGGATCATCTGCGAGTGGCAGAGGTAGCAGCCTTCGCGCACGTAGATGTCGCGGCCCGCGAGTCGCAGTGGCTCGTATGGCTTGACGTGGGCGGGCGGCCGGACGTTGCGCGCCTCGACGAACAGCGGCAGGACTTCGGCAAGACCCCCGAGCGACACCATCACGGCAGTCAGGATGCCGAGCGTCCACGCGTGCTTTTCGATGAATTCGAAGTGCCGGTAGGCCATGAGCGTTCCTCAACCGGCGGCCGGAAGCGGCGCCGGGATCTGTTGCGACACCGGCTCGGGCACCGGCACCGGTATCGGCCGGATCAGCTTCCTGCGTGCGTCCGCGGCCGTGTACCAGAGGTTCCAGGCCATCACCCACATGCCGAGCCAGATCAGGACGCCGCCGAACCAGCGCACGATGTACAGCGGCTTGATGGCCAGCAGGCTGTCGATGAACGCGTAGGTGAGCGAGCCGTCGGGCCCGGTGGCGCGCCACATCATGCCTTCGGTGACGCCGGCGATCCACATCGCGATCACGTACAGCAGCGTGCCGGCGGTGTGCAGCCAGAAGTGCAGGTCCATCGCCCTGTGCGAGTGCATCGCGGGACGGCCGAGCGCGCGTGGCGCCATCGCGTACAGCGAGCCGATCGTGATCATGGCGACCCAGCCGAGCGAACCCGAGTGCACGTGCGCAATCGTCCAGTCGGTGTAGTGCGACAGCGAGTTGACGGTCTTGATCGCCATCATCGAGCCTTCGAAGGTCGAAGCGGCGTAGAACACCAGCGCGATCACCATGAACTTCGCCGCCGGATCGGTCTTCAGGCGGTGCCACGAGCCGTTGAAGGTGAACAGGCCGTTCGCGGCCGAACCCCAGCTCGGCATCAGCAGCACCAGCGAGAACGCCATGCCAACCGACTGCACCCAGTCGGGCAACGCGGTGTACATCAGGTGGTGCGAACCGGCCCACATGTAGATCGAGATCAGGGCCCAGAAGTTGACGATCGAGAAGCGGTAGCTCCACAGCGGCTGCCGGGCCTGGCGCGGCACGAAGTAGTACATCATCCCGAGGAAGCCGGCCGTCAGGAAGAAGGCCACCGCATTGTGGCCGTACCACCACTGGGTCATCGCGTCGGCGACACCGGAATAGATCGGGTACGACTTGGTCAGCGACGCCGGAAGCGCCAGGTTGTTGACGACGTGCAGCAGGCCGACCGCGATGATGAACGCGCCGTAGTACCAGTTGGCGACGTAGATGTGCTGGATGCGCCGGCGCGCCAGCGTGGCGAAGAACACCACGCCGAAGCTGACCCAGACGATCGTCATCAGGATGTCGATGAACCACTCGGGCTCGGCGTATTCCTTGCTCTGCGTGATGCCGAACGGCATCGTCGCCATCGCGAGCACGCAGGTCAGCTGCCAGCCCCAGAACGTGAACTCCGCCAGCCGACCGGCGGCGAGCCGCGCGTGGCCGGTGCGTTGCACGACGTAGTAACAGGTGCCCATCAGCGCCGAGCCGCCGAAGGCGAAGATCACGCCGAACGTGTGGTCCGGCCGGATCCGGCTGAAGGTCATCCACGGGATACCGAAATTCAGGCCAGGCCAGGCGAGTTCGGCCGCCGCGTACATCCCGAGCAGCATGCCGACGATGCCCCACACCGCCGACGCCAGCAGGAACAGGCGCACGACGTGGTCGTTGTAGTACTCGATGTCCGTCATCGTGGTTCCCGGAGACGATGGCCGCGCTCGTTGCGGCACGACAGGGCGACAGGATGAGCCGATGGTACCTTCCGGTCGGGCTTCGCCCCGGCGTGCCGGCAGTCTAATATCAGGAATCCCCGGAGCCGGATTTCCCGGCCTTGCGGTAGTGGCGATGGGCCTGGCGTCGGCGAGCCGCACGAGGGGCGCGAAGTGAAGGCGCGTGCCCCACCGATTGGCGTTCGGCCCAATGGC
The DNA here is from genome assembly GCA_964570955.1 of uncultured Burkholderiales bacterium. Taxonomy (GTDB): domain Bacteria; phylum Pseudomonadota; class Gammaproteobacteria; order Burkholderiales; family SHXO01; genus SHXO01. The sequence continues at coordinate 9,891 of CAZNBS010000176.1, forward strand.
CGTGCAGCCGTTGCGGCGCGCACCGGCCACGCAGGGAATGCGATTCCCGCGAATCGACTGTGCTAGTGTCGTGGGTTTGAAATACGTGGCGCCGAGATTCGACCAGACGGCGCCCTCGCACGCCGATCCGCACTGCGCCACCTCGTCGCCGGCTTCGACGTTGCGCTGCCAGCCGGCATCCCTGGCGGATGCGAGCGGTGAGGCGGCTGCCCGAGACGAACGAGCCGACCGCGAATGCAACTGCCACGAATCCTGTCGCGCATCGCACTGCTGGCGATCACCACCCTGTTCGCGATGCACACCGCGGCGCTCGAGTTGCCGCAGCATCGCAGCGTGCCCGGCGGCTTGGCGGTCATCGACCTCGGCGCGTCGGCCGAGCCGCCGCGCGTGACGCTCGGCACGGTCCCGGTGCTGGTCATCGGCGATCCGTCGCGATGGACGGCGATCGTGGGTATCGGGCTGGGCGTCGAACCCGGTACGCGCCACGTGACGGTGCGCCGCGCGGGCGAAACCGAAATCCTGCTGCCCTTCGTGATCGATCCGGTCCGCTACGCCGAACAGCGGCTCCGGGTGCCACCCGGCAAGGTCGACCTGTCGGCCGAAGACCTCGCCCGCTACGAACGCGAACGCACGCATCTGGCCGCCGTGGCGGCCACGCACAGCGATGCGCTCCCGCAGGCACTGAGGCTGCGCCAGCCCACGGCCGGGCAGCGCTCCAGCTCCTTCGGGCTGCGCCGTGTGTTCAATGGCCAGCCGCGCAATCCGCACAGCGGCATGGACATCGCGGCCGCGACCGGCGCCCCGGTCGTCGCGGCGGCCGCCGGCCGCG
>CAZNBS010000177.1:0-10712 GCA_964570955.1 uncultured Burkholderiales bacterium
GTGGACATCGCGCCGCTGGCCCACATGTTCGGCTCTTCGATGGTCCACACCTTCTTCTTCGCCACGGGATCCCAGGCCATGAACTCCGCCAGGTGCGAGCCCGATGCGCCGGCCTTGGCCAGGTCGAATTCCGAGGCCAGATAGAACTTGCCGGGCGAGTACTCCTCCTCGCGGTTGGCGATGTCCATGCACATGTTGAACGCGGGCAGGTACACCAGCCCGGTCTGTGCGCTGTAGGACATCGGCTGCCAGTTCTTCCCGCCGATCAGGTTCGGACACACGTCGCGCGCCCACTTGCCCAACTGCGGCCGCTTCTCGTTGTTCGGCGCTTCCACCGGCTTGCCGGTCTCCAGGTCCACGTGCGTGGCCCAGTTCACCGTCACGAACGGGTCGGCTGCGAGCAGCTTGCCGGTCTCGCGGTTGAGCACGTAGAAGAAGCCGTTGCGGTCCGCGTGCATCAGCACGGGTTGCTTGGTGCCGCCGATGTTCAGGTCGGTGAGTACCGCCTCGTTGATGCCGTCAAAGTCCCAGGCGTCGTGCGGGGTCCACTGGTAGCCCCACTTGATCTTGCCGGTGTCCGCGTCGAAGGCCAGCTGCGAAGCCGTCCACAGGTTGGTGAACTGCCCGTAGTCGGACGAATCGGGGCCGCGCGTCTGCGCACCCCACGGCCCGGCATTCGAGGTCGACCAGTAGACGGTGTTGAGCTTCGGATCGTAGGATCCCACGCCCCAGGTCGAGCCCGCGCCGGTCTTCCACGAATCGCCCTTCCAGGTCTCGTTGCCGGGCTCGCCTGGTCCGGGGATGGTGTAGGTCTTCCATACCTGCTCGCCGGTGGACTGCTTGTAGGCCACGATGAAGCCGCGCACACCGTACTCGCCGCCGGCCATGCCGGTGATGACCATGTCCTTGACGATCAGCGGCGGCGAGGTGATGGCGTAGCCCTTCTTGTAGTCCGCCACGGTCGCCGTCCACAAGCGCTTGCCGGTCTTCGCATCGAGGGCGTCCATTTTCGCGTCCAGACGTCCGACGAAGACCTTGCCGTCATGCACCGCTACGCCCCGGTTGTCCAGGCCGCAGCACACCGTGGCCATGAAGTCGTTGGGCAGTTCGGGCTGGTAGGCCCATTTCTTCGCGCCGGTCTTGGCGTCGAGCGCGAACACGTAGCGCGGACCGGTGGAACTGGTCACATACATCGTGTCGCCCAAGACGATCGGCGTGGACTCCTGGCTGTCGGCCGTGCCGAGCGAATACGCCCACACCGCCTTGAGGTTGCCGATGTTCCCCGTGTTGATCTGGTCGAGCGCGCTGTAGCGCGTGTTCGACTGGTCGTTGCCGTAGTGCGGCCAGTCAGCTGCTGCAGCGACGCCGGCGGTGGCTGCGAGTGCAGCCGCGACCAGCGAGCCGAGCACGGCCTTGTTGATGGTTCTCATCTCTCCATTCCCCCCAATCGATCGGTTGGCTCTTGTGATGGCCGTCTCACACCGATGGACCCGTGCGCGCCTCGACTGCCCGCGCTGTTCTTGACACCTCGAATCACCGACGTGCTGCGGTCAGGCTCAAGAATACCGGACGGCCGGGGTGTGTCAATTCCGAGTCACGAAGTATCGTTTGTGCGTTGCGGTTGGAACATGTCGCCGACTATCGCGGACGCGAGTCGGGTGCACCTGCGCGATGGGTCCACTCCCAGGCGCGACGAGGCGGACGCGCTTCGGGTTGCGCCTCGCTCAGGACAGCGATCTGCGCAGCGACTTGATGATGCGGGCGTCGGGGAAGCCGAGCTGCAGCAGCACCGGCCCCCGATCGAACGTCTCGGCGTAGTGGACGATCAGCTCATCGGCCAATCTGCAGTGCAACATGCCCGTGTAGGCGACGCGCTTGCCCTCGCTGCCCGGCAGCTTTGCGGTGTAGCTGAAGGCGTAGTGCGCATAGCCGTTGGTGCCGTCGCTGCACGGATCGAGGATGTCCCACTTCAGTCGCTCGGCGTCGCGGTGGAAGCAGCCGACGACCATCTTCTCGATCGCCTCGCGCCCGACGAATTCCCCGTAGAAGTGGTCATGATAGACGCCATCGGCGCTAAAGCAGCGCGCTGCGCCACGCCCGTCGCCGCGGCAGACCGCTGCGGCCATGGCGCGGATCAGCGTGGGGAAGTCGTGTGTGCTCATGCCGCCGCGCGCCTCAGTGCGCCACGTCCATGCGCCGCAGGCGCCGGGCCAGCACGCGCATGACCAGGAACGCGAACTCGGGCTCGCGTACGATGAGCTCCCGAAAGCGCACGTCGTCCACCGGACTGAGCAGGCAGCGCGTGCGCGAAATGGCAGTCGCGCTGCGCGGGCCGGAGTCGATCAGGGCCATCTCGCCAAACACGCCGCCGCTGCGCACCGTCTCGATGAGCTTGCCATCGAGCAGCACGTCGACCTCGCCGTCGATGACCACGAACATCACACCACCCGGATCACCCTGCGTGAACACCACTTCACCGGGCGGAATGGCCTTGATCGGCGTTTCGCTGGGAAGCAGGTCGATGATGGACATGGCGTCTCCTGGGGGGTGGGGCGGGCCCGCTCGAGGCCTGCCTCCATATCGGCGCAGACCGTCCGGGACTTCAGCGGCGTGCGCATCCGCCAATTGTGCCGCACGGGCGGATCACCGTGCATGTCCCCGGCGGGTACGCAACGTGCCGACGGGCCTGCACCACTGTTCGCTTTCCCTATCGTGAACTTCATGTCAATCTGTCGTCTCGCCCAGACGGGCGCCAACATGGGGACAGCAATGGAAAGCGCAGTGCGGAAGCTGATGTGCGCCGTGGCCGGCGTCGTCGGTTTGACTTCGGTGGCGGCACAGTCAGCCCCGTTCGACAGCCTCTATCTGTTTGGCGACAGCCTCCTCGATTCGGGAAACTCCTATCTCCTGACCGGCGGCGTCTATCCGGTCTCGCCGCCGTACGCCGGCGTCTTCAGCAACGGGCCGGTCGCCTCGCAGGTGCTGGCCGCGCGGCTGGGGCTGCCGCTCGTGCCGTCCGTGCTGGGTGGCAACAACTTCGCGACCAACGGCTCCACCTCGAACAGCGAAAACATTGCGGGGGACGACTACGGGACCAATCTGGACATCGACGAAATCAAGCCGCTGGTAGGCATCGGCCTCGAGGACCAGGTCGACGAGTTCCAATCGCGCAACGTTGCGCCCGACGCGCTCTCCAACGCGCTGTTCGTGGTGTGGGCCGGCGCGAACGACGCGTTCATGCTGGGCTCGCAACTCGAGCAGTCACCGCCTGCTCCGGACGTGGACATCGGGGCACTGTTCTTCCAGGCCGGCCTGTCCGCCGCGCAGCATGTCGAGAACGAGATTTTGCAGCTCGCCGCCGCCGGTGCGCAGACCATGCTCATCGGGAACCTGCCGAACCTCGCCCACCTGCCGATCACACCGGACGTGCTCGACCCGGCCTTCGAGGCGTTCCTGTTCGCATTCTCCACGCAGTTCCTGGATGCGGAGTTCTTCGCTGCCCTCGCTGCGGCCAATCCCACGACGCAGATCAAGCTGTTCGATGCGTACGGACTGTTCGAGGAGGCGGTCGCCGGTGGTTTCGGATTCACCAACACGACCGATCCCTGTCTGCCGACGCTGGGACCCTTCCCGACCGACGCACCCTGCAGCGATCCCGATTTATACGTGTTCTGGGACAGCATCCATCCCACGGCCAAGGCGCACCAGATCCTGGGGAACGCCATGTTTGCCGCGGTGGTGCCGGAGCCACAGTCGCTGCTGCTCATCGCGCTGACCCTCGGCGGCATCGTGATCGCGCGGCGGCGACGCGCCGACGACTGACGGCGTCGTACCGGGCCGGCGCAGAAAGCGCCGGTCCGACGCGTCCGGCTCACGGCAATACCTTGACCGCCTTCACGAACTCCAGCGTATAGGCCTTGCGATAGGGCGTTTCCGCTTTCGCCAGTCCGGCGCGGGCCATGAATTCGAACGTCTCCTGCCAGCGCGCGTCGGTCATCGTCAGGAGCCCCTCGCGCATCGCATCGCCGCCTGTCACCAGTTCGTAGCGCTTGATCTCGCGCAGGCCGTACGCCAGCAGCTCCTCCTCCATCTGCGGGTTCGCCTTCCTGATCAACGCATTGCCGGGCGCCGGGTTGGCGAGATAACTCTTCCAGCCCTCGGCGGATGCCTGCACGAAGCCGCGCACCATGTCCGGCCGGTCCAGCGCGGTTCGCTGCAGGGTGACGATCGTCTGGGCATAGGGGGGGTAGCCGGCGTCGGCGAGCAGGAAGACGTTGGGCTTCACGCCGCCTTTCTCGATCGTGTAAGGCTCCGAGGTCGCGTAGCCTTGCTGCGCCACGTTCTTGTCGACGAGGAACTGCTGGACGCTGAAGGCATATGGCCGTTTCTGCGCGTCGGCGAAGCCGAACTTCGCCTTCAACCAGGGCCAGAACGTGGTCTCGCTCGCCTGGCCGATGAGCAGCGTGCGCGACTTGAGCTCGGGAAGCGATCGCACGTCCGGGTGAGCGATGAGCGCGGCAGGGTCCTTCTGGAAGGTTGCTGCGACGGTGACCACGGGCAGCCCCTGCTCGACGAGCTTGATGGTCTGCAGGTCGTAGCCCATGACCAGATCGGCCTGTCCCGCGAGCAGCAGTTGCACGACGTTGACCTGTGGACCGCCCATGCGCACTTCGACGTCGAGGCCGTGCTTGCGGTAGGTGCCCTCGGCGACCGCCTGGTAGAACCCGCCGTGTTCCGCCTGCGCCAGCCAGTTGGTGAGGAAGACGACCTTGGCAGGCGTCTGCGCGATGCCCGCCGCGGAGCAGAGGAGGGCGCAGATCAGCGCGGCGGTGCGCATGAGAGGGATGGCCGGACGCTTGGGCATGGGCCCGTTCTCCTGATGGGCTGGCGCACAGGGTAGCAGGGTGCCGGGACCGCGGCCAGCGAACCGAGCGGATACGTGCCGCTGGGCCGGATCGCGTTCGTCGGGATGCGGCCAGGAACTCGTGCTAGAGCAGGCGATACATCTCCGTGTGATCCGCGCTCTTGGACCGGTGGGCTGCATCCGTCCACAACTGCAGACAGACCTCTCCCTGCGCCGCCGCGACGCCCAGCGCCTGCGCCAGCTTCACTGCAATGCCCACGTCCTTCTCCATCAGCGCGAGACCGAAACCGGAGTCGAACTTCCCCGACAGCATGAACTGCTCGACCTTGTTCTCCGTCGTGTTGTTCTTGCCGGTGGAGGCGTTGAGGATGCTGGTCATCACGTGCGGGTCGAGGCCGAACTTCTCGCCGATGTGCAGTGCCTCGACGGCAGCCACCAGGCCGGCCGCGGACACGAAATTGTTCAGCGCCTTCATCGCGTGGCCCGAGCCCACCGTGCCGGTTCGGAAGATCCTGGTTCCCATGCTCGACAGCAACGGCGTGCACGCGTCGAGCTGCGCCTGGCTGCCGCCGAACATGATGGACAGCGAGCCGTCGCGCGCCTTCCTCACGCCGCCCGACACGGGCGCATCCACCAGGACCGCGCCGCTCGCCTCCAGGGCCTGGGCGAGCGCCCGCGTGCGCATCGGCTCGCTCGAGCTCATGTCGATGACCGTCACGCCGCGCCGCATCGCGCCTTTCACTTCGGGGGAGAGCAGGGTGGTCTCCACCTCGTTGGAGCTGGGCAGCATGGTGATCACGAAGTCGACACCCGCCACCGCCTCGGCCGGCGACGCGCAGCCGTCGGCACCGTGCTCGGTCGCGAAGCGAGCGGTGCTCGCCCCGGCGATGTCGAAGACGCGCAGCGCATGACCGGCCGCCGCCAGGCGTGCGGCCATCGGATAGCCCATCGCCCCCAATCCAATGAATGCAACCGTTCGTTTCACTCGTCCGTTCTCCCGTTCTTATGGTCTGCCCGATGATACTTCGTATCCGGGTGCACCCCGCACGGCGTCCTGCAATGCATAGAATGACGGCTCGAGCCGGCATCGAACCTCGTTTTAATGCTTCCCGACCTGTTTTCGCTGGCGCTGTTCGTGCGCATCGCCGAGACCCGCAGCATCACCAAGGCGGCCGAGGCCAGCCACATCGCCCTGGCTGCGGCCAGCCGGCGCATGAGCCTGCTGGAGCAGCAGTATGGCGTGCGCCTGCTCGAGCGCACCGCCCGGGGAGCCGAACTCACCCCCGCCGGGCGAGCCCTGCTGCACCGGGCCCGGCAGATCCTTGGCCAGGCCGAGCAGCTGCGCCTGGAACTGTCGGAGTATTCCAGCGGCGGCAAGGGACACGTGCGGATGCAGGCGAGCGCGTCGGCCATCTCGCAGTACCTCCCGGCCGATCTGGCGAGCTTCTCGGCAACGGTCCCGCAAGCCGTGATCGCCCTGGAGGAGCGCTTCAGCGGCGAGATCGTGCAGGCGCTGCGCGAGGGCACCACCGACGTGGGCGTTATCATGGAGGGCACGCCCCTCGACGGGCTGGATGCCTTCGAGTACCGTACCGACCGGCTGGTGGCGGTGGTGCCCAAGGGCCATGCCCTGCGCGGGCGCAGCGTGATGTTCTCCAGTCTCCTGGATGACGATTTCGTGGGACTCGAGGACGGGACCGCACTGACGCGACTGCTGATGGACCAGGCCGCCGTCGCGCGCAAGCCACTGCGCGCGCGCATCCAGGTGCACAGCTTCGCCGCCCTGTGCAAGATCATCGAATCGGGACTGGGGATCGGCATCCTCCCGGAAGGCGCGGCGCTGCCGTTCGCCGGCGCGATGCGCCTGCGCATCGTCCGTCTGGGCGACGAGTGGGCGACCCGGCGCATGTACGTGTGCTATCGGGAGTACGATGCGTTGCCGGCTGCTGCGCGGCGGCTGGTCGATCATCTGCGCGACACCGCGCGACCGGCACGGGACTGAGCCTTCGCGTTTCGCGAAGTCCGCGTTGACGGATTTGTCATTGCCCGAATCCGTCCGTTTTTGCAAGCTTGGGCAATATTCGAGCGCCATCGCGACGCTCCACAACAGGGAGGGGAGACATGTCCGATCATCATTCGCCGCTGTCCAAACGCCGCGGCTTCATCCAGGGGGCGGGGGCGCTCGGTGCGGCGGCCGGGCTCGGCTTCCCGTTCGTCTCGCGCGCGCAGAACAAGCCGATCCGGATCGGCGTGCCGACGATCCTCTCCGGCCGGGTCGCCCAACTCGGTCTGTCCTCGCGCAACGCCATCTCGATGGCGGTCGAGCGGTTCAATGCCGCCGGCGGACTGGGCGGGCGCAAGGTCGAGATCGTGACCCGCGATTCCAAGGGCAAGCCCGACGAAGCCGCCAACAACACGCGCCAGCTGGTCAACAACGAGGGCTGCGAGATCATCATCGACGCCGAAGCGTCCTCCGGCGCCTTCGCCGTCCAGGAGGTGATCCGCGAACTCAAGGTGCTGTGCATTCACACGTGCTCGGAGACCTCCTCGTTGTCGGCGGATCCCAAGATCCGCGTGCCGACCGCCTTCCGCTGCGTGCGGCAGGGCATCCACGACGCCATCGTGAGCGCCGCCTATGCCGGCGACGTGGCCAAGGCCAAGGGCCTCAAGCGCTGGATGAGCTGCTCGCCCGACTACGCCTACGGTCGCGACAACACGGCGCTGTTCATGGAGTACCTCAAGCTCTTCCATCCCGAGATCGAGGTGGTGGGCGAGGCCTGGCCCAAGCTGTTCCAGGCCGACTACACCGAGAACATCACCAAGATCCTGCAGACCAAGCCGCAGGCGCTGTACTCGGCGCTGTGGGCCGGCGACCTCGTGTCCTTCGTCGACCAGTCGAGCATCTACGGGCTGTTCCAGCAGACCAACCTGTTCGCCATCAACATGGCGGACTACACCACACTGACGGCGGTGAAGAACCTGCCTGCGGGGATCCACTCCTCGACGCGCTACCTCAAGACGTTCCCGGCGGGCAAGGAGAATGCGGCCTGGGCCGATGCGTACAAGGCGAAGTACAAGGACTACCCGACCAACTGGTCGTGGGAGAACGCGCTGGCGATGGACTTCCTGTTCACCGCCATGAAGAAGACCAAATCGACCGACGCCAACAAGCTGGCCGAGGCGCTGCGGGGCATGAAGATCCCGTCGCCCTTCGGTGCGGACGGGACTGTCACCATGCGTGGGGACGACCAGACCATCGTCAACTATGCCATCGGCTGGGGCACGACGACCTCGAAGGAACCTTACGTCCCGAAGGTCGTGCCGGGTGACTGGAAGGCCATCCTGGAGCACGAAGCCGCCTGGAAGAAGAAGTCGGGCTACGCCTGACCGTCCGCACTAGAACGCCGGCCGCGCGGCAGGTCCGTGCCGGCCGGCGCGCGCATTCCCTCTCGAGAAGGATCCAGTGGATTTCGACGCGCTGATTTCCTGCTTCGGCACCGCCTCGTGCGCGGTGACGCAGGCCACCGGCGGGCTGATCAGCGGCATGCTGCTGTTCCTGGTCGCGGCCGGCCTTTCCCTCATCTTCGGGACATTGAAGGTGACCAACTTCATGCACGGCTCGCTGTACATGCTGGGCGCCTACTTCGCCTACACGCTGTACAACCTGAGCGGCAACTACGCCGTCGCGGTGGTCGGCTCGGCGCTGGGCGTGGGCCTGTTCGCCTTGCTGTTCGAGCGCCTGTTCATGAGCCGGGTCTACGGTTCGGACGTGCTGCTGCAGCTGCTGGTGTGCTACGGCTTCATCCTGATCCTCGACGATGTGGTGAAGATCGTGTGGGGCGCCGAGTTTCTCGCCATGGGCATGCCCGAGACCTTCCAGCGGCCGCCGTTGATCATTGCGGGAGGCGTGCTCCCGGTGTTCTACCTGTTCCTCATCGGCATCAGCCTGCTGGTGGCCATCGCACTGGGCTACCTCATCGCCCGCACGCGGTTCGGGAAGATCGTGCGCGCCGCGGCGATCAATCCGAGCATGACCTCAGCGCTGGGCATCAACACGGCGCTGGTGTTCGGCGGGGTGTTCGCGCTGGGGGGCATGCTGGCCGGACTCGCCGGTGCACTCGCCGTGCCGGTGCGCTCGCTGGTCGCCGGCATGGGATTTTCGATCCTGATCGAGTCCTTCATCGTGACGGTGATCGGCGGCATGGGTTCGGTGGCGGGCGCACTGGTGGGCGCGCTGCTCATCGGACTGGTGCGCAGCTTCGGGACGATCGGTTTCCCGCTGTTCACCGAGGGGCTGATGTTCCTGTTCATGACACTCGTGCTGGTCCTCAAGCCGAGTGGTCTGTTCGGAAAGGAGCGCTGAGCGATGCGCAAGTCCTCTGCGCTCAGGGACCTGGTTGTCGCGGGCATGGCGCTGGCGGTGCTGGCCGTGCTGCCACTGGTTTTTCCGGGCAAGCACCTGTCCGACTTCGTCATTCGCTTGTCGGCCTTCGCCGTGTTCGCCACCTCGCTCAATCTCCTGGTGGGCTACGGCGGCATGGTGTCGTTCGGGCACGGGATGTTCTACGGCCTGGGCGCCTATAGCTTCGCGCTGCTGATGCAGAAGGCGGGCACCTCGATTCCCATGGCCTTCCTGCTCACCGTGCTCATCAGTGCCGGCGTGGCCACTGTCGTGGGTGCGATCTGCATCCGCCTGAAGGAGATCTATTTCGCCTTCCTGACGCTCGCCTTCCAGATGCTGCTGCACAGCCTGATCATCGCCTGGACGCCGGTCACCGGCGGCGACCAGGGCCTGACCGGCGGTGTGCCGCGGCCGGAGTTTCTCGGCATCCGCCTGGACGATCCCGGACACCTGTACCTGTTCTGCTGCTTCGTACTGGTCGCCTCGCTGTTCCTCATGTACCACTTCGTGCAGTCACCGTTCGGATACACGCTGCGCATGATTCGCGACAACCCGCGCCGCGTCGGTTTCCTCGGCGTGCAGGTGTGGCACGTGCGCCTGCTCGCATTCGTCGTGGCCGGGATCTTCGGCAGCATCGGCGGGCTGCTCATGAGCCTGTTCGTGTCGAGTGCCTACCCCGATTTCGCCTACTGGACCATCTCCGGCGAAGGCGTGTTCATGATCCTGCTCGGCGGCATCGGCGTCTTTCTCGGCCCGCTGGTGGGTGCGCTCGTGCTGCTGCTGCTGAGCGACATCGTCACCGGGTTCACCGAATACTTCGGTCTTGTCCTAGGCGTGGTCATCGTGAGCTTCGCGCTCGGGCTGCGCAAGGGGCTGCTCGGCACCCTGTGGGAGCTGTGGCGCGACCGCCGAGCCGGGCGCGCGCTCGCTGCGGAGAAGCACTGACATGCTGCGCATCGAGAACCTGTGCAAGTCATTTGGCGGCGTGAGCGCCATGAATGGCGTCACGCTCAGCTTCGCCGAGCGCTCGCTGACCGCGATCATCGGACCCAACGGCGCCGGCAAGACCACCTTCTTCAATCTGATGACCGGCGCCTTCAAGCCCGACGCCGGCACCATTCTGCTCGGGGGCGAGAACATAGCAGGCATGACGCCGCCGCAGATCGTACGTCGCGGGATGGGGCGCGCCTTCCAGATCGCCAGCATCTTCCCGTCACTCACCGTGCGCGAGTCGATCCTCGGTGCGGTCAACGCCCATCGCGGCTGGCATGCGCGCCTGGTCCGGCGCTTTCCGCTGAAGGAGGCGATGGCCCAGACCGACGAAGTGATGGAACTGGTAAAGCTCACTTCCCGGGCGGACACGCTGTCGGGATATCTGTCGCACGGCGATCAGAAGCTGCTGGACATCGCGCTGGCGCTGGCGCTGGAGCCGCGCGTGCTGCTGCT
>CAZNBS010000178.1:0-10510 GCA_964570955.1 uncultured Burkholderiales bacterium
CGCGCGCGCAACGGTGCTGGACCCGCCGGTGCTGCTGGCCGACGAACCGACCGGCAACCTCGACCGCGCGTCCGGCCAGGAGGTCGTGGGCATTCTCGAGGCGCTGCACGCGTCCGGCACCACCCTCATCGTCGTCACCCACGATCCGGCCTTGGGCGCACGGGCACCGCGCCGGCTGCGCATGGTCGATGGGCGCATCGAGCAGGACATGCGCGCATGAGATGGATCGACGCGGTGCGCTTCGCCTGGGGCGGACTGCGCGGCTTCCGCAGCCGGGCGGGGCTGATGCTGCTCGCCATGGCCATCGGCGTCGCCGCCGTGGTGGTGCTGACGGCGCTCGGGGAAGGGGCACGCGGCTACGTCGTCAACCAGTTCTCCGCACTGGGCACGAACCTGCTCATCGTGTTTCCCGGGCGCACGGAGACCGGAGGCGCGGGTACCGGCATGCTGGTGGGGCAGACGCCGCGCGATCTCACGCTCGAGGACGCGCTCGCGCTGACCCGCGCACCGGCCATCGCGGCAGTGGCGCCGCTCACCATCGGCACGGCGCTGATGTCCTACAGCGGGCGCAGCCGCGAGACCACGGTCCTGGGCACGACCGCGTACTGGAAGGCCATTCGCCGCATGGACCTGCAGGCGGGCAGCTTCCTTCCGGCCGGCGACGCGCGTGCCGCCACGCCGGTGTGTGTGATCGGCGCCACCGTGCGCGACGAGCTGTTCGGGAGCGAGGTCGCGGTGGGCAAGCTGGTCAGAGTGGGAGACCGGCGCTACCGCGTCATCGGCGTCATCGCAGCGCAGGGCGAGAGTCTGGGCTTCAACATGGACGAGATCGTCATCGTCCCGGTCGCGGCGGCACAGGCATTGTTCAACACGTCCTCCCTGCTGCGCATCCTCGTGGAGGCGCGCAGCAGGGAGGGCATCCCGCGCGCGAAGACGCAGGCCGAGCAGATCCTGCAGACGCGGCACGAGGGAGAACTCGACGTGACGGTGGTGACGCAGGACGCCGTGCTCGAGACCTTCGACCGCATCCTGCGCGCGCTGACCCTGGCAGTCGGGGGCATCGCCGGCATCAGCCTTGCCGTCGCCGGCATCCTGATCATGAACGTGATGCTCATCGCAGTCTCGCAGCGGCGCCAGGAGATCGGGCTGCTCAAGGCGGTGGGAGCGACCGGCACGCAGATCCGTACCCTGTTCCTGATCGAGGCGCTGCTGCTGGCGGCACTGGGCGCTGCCGTCGGCCTGGCGCTCGGCCTCGCCGGCAGTGCGCTCATCCGTCATCTGTATCCCACGCTGCCCGCCCATGCGCCCGTCTGGGCAATCGTCTCTGCCCTGGCGACGGCCACGCTCGCCTCCGTGATCTTCACCCTGCTCCCTGCGCGCCGCGCAGCCCGGCTCGATCCGGTGCTCGCGCTGTCGCGCAGGTGACGAGAGCTGACGCTCGACACCTCTCCCTGCCCCCTGATATCCGGCCCCGTGCAGTTCACCGACTTTCTCCACCTCACCTCCACGTCGCTGACCGCGCATCGGCTGCGCAGCGCGCTGACTGCGCTCGGCATCGCGGTCGGTATCGCCGCGGTCGTGCTGCTCACCTCGATCGGCGCGGGTCTGCAGCAGTTCGTGGTGAGCGAATTCACGCAGTTCGGCACCAACATCGTGAGTGTCTCGCCCGGGCGTACCTCGACGCAGGGCGTATCGGTCGGCGTATTCGGCACCGTGCGCCCACTCACGATCGACGACGCCGAGGCGCTCGCGCGCGTGCCGCGCGTACAGATGACCGATCCGGCCGTGTCGGGCAATGCGGAGGTGGAAGCGGGCGGCCGGACGCGCCGCGTGACGGTCATCGGCGTGGGACCGAACTTCGCCCCTGCATTCAAGCTGCGCGTGCCTGTCGGGCAGTTCCTGCCGCAGGAGGATGCCGAGCAGGCGCGCGCGTTTGCAGTGCTGGGCGCGACCCTGCGCCAGGAATTGTTCGGCGACGCGAACCCGCTGGGCAAACGCGTGGAGATCGGCGGAAGCCGCTATCGCGTCATCGGCGTGCTCGAATCACGCGGGCAGGTGCTTGGCATGGACTTGGACGATGCCGTGTACATCCCCGCGGCACGGGCGCTCGAGCTGTTCAATCGCGAGGGGTTGATGGAGATCCACGTGATTCACGAGCCCGACGCGGACGTGGACGCGCTGGTCGAATCGATCCGCACGACCATGATCGCGCGGCACGGCCGCGACGACGTGACCATCACGCCGCAGCAGAAGATGCTCGACGTGCTGTCCTCGGTGCTGGGCGTCCTGACCTTCGCCGTCGGCGCGCTGGGCGGTGTCTCGCTGCTCGTCGGCGGCGTGGGCATTCTGACCATCATGACCATCTCGGTCGCCGAGCGTACCGGGGAGATCGGCCTGCTGCGCGCGCTGGGTGCCCGCAGACAGCAGATCCTCGCGCTGTTCCTGGCGGAGGCGGGTCTGCTGGCCGCCGCAGGCGGCGTGTCGGGCCTGGCACTGGGAATCGGCTTGGCGCAGCTGCTGCACGCCCTCTTTCCCGCCCTGCCGGTCAGCACCCCGTGGAGCTATGCGTTGCTCGCGGAGGGCATCGCCGTGGCCATCGGTGTCGCTGCGGGCGTGGTGCCGGCGTTACGGGCCGCGAGACTGGATCCAGTGGAGGCGCTGCGCGCAGAATGAGCGGAGCTGCTCCCGATCATGACGCCAGCGCCAGTGCCGGCTCAGGTGCGTCGAGCTGCCTCCACACGCACTTGCCCTTGCTCACTTTGTCGATGTCGTCGAGCTGCCTGGCATGGGCGGCGAGTTCCTGTTCCGCGGCCATCACCACGAGCAGGTCCAGCTGCGCCAGATCGACTGCGGCGGCTGCGGCACTCGCTCGAGACGGTGCCAGATCGATGATGAGGGCATCCTGGCCGCGCGTCATGGCCAGGTAGACCTCGGCCAGCAGTTCCGCATCGAGCAGTGCACCGTGCAGGGTGCGATGCGAGTTGTCGATCTCGTAGCGTTCGCACAGGGCGTCCAGGCTGTTGCGCTTGCCCGGATGCAGATCGCGGGCCATTCGCAGCGTATCGGTGATGGGCTTGCAGTGACCGGCGATGCAATCCAGATTCAGCAGCGACAGCTCGTAGTCGAGGAAACCCACGTCGAACGCGGCGTTGTGGATGATCAGCTCGGCGCCACGAACGAACTCGAGAAACTCTGCGGCGACATCCGCGAAGCAAGGCTTGTCCTGCAGGAAGTCACGCGTCAGCCCGTGCACCTCCTGCGCACCCGGATCGATGTCGCGCCGGGGGTCGATGTAGCGATGAAACGTACGCCGGCTCAGGCGTCGATTGACGATCTCCACAGCAGCGATTTCGACGATGCGGTGTCCGAGCGTCACCTCCAATCCGGTGGTCTCGGTATCGAGGACGATCTGGCGCATGCTCCCCCGCAGACGGTTCGTTCTAAATTGTTTGTTCGATCGCGGCGTGGCGCGACCCGGGCAACAGTCTAGCAGCCAACTGCGCTAGGAACCTGGCCTCGTCCCGACTTCGAGCACGCCCATGTTCGCCAGCTGGTCGGCGCGCTCGTTGCCGAGATCGCCGGCGTGGCCGCGCA
Organism: uncultured Burkholderiales bacterium; assembly: GCA_964570955.1. Lineage (GTDB taxonomy): Bacteria > Pseudomonadota > Gammaproteobacteria > Burkholderiales > SHXO01 > SHXO01. Next base: position 3,595 of record CAZNBS010000178.1, read on the forward strand.
CCCATACCCATTCGATCTCGTGCAGGGCGACGAGCGCGTCCAGTTGCGACCACAGGTCCACGTTCTTGACGGGCTTCTTGTCCGAGGTTCTCCATCCGCGTCGCTTCCAGTCGTGGATCCACACGCTGATTCCCTGCTGCACGTATTTCGAGTCGGTGTGCAGACGCACCTTGCTCGGTCGCTTCAGGGCCTGCAGCGCCCTGATGACCGCGGTCATCTCCATCCGGTTGTTGGTCGTGGCTGCTTCGCCCCCGTGCATCTCCTTCACGTGGCCGGCGCTGCGCATCAACACACCCCAGCCACCCGGCCCGGGATTGCCCTTGCATGCGCCGTCGGTATAGATCTCGACGATCTGCCTCATCGACGCCGGCGCTCGACAGGGCTGCGCGACACGGCGCGCTCCTCGTCCCGCACCCGGTGCGGCATCGGCGCCAAGCGCTTGCGTTTGGCCAGGTCCGTTCTCCAACGCGGGGTGATCAAACGCGTGCCGTGCACACGCTTGATGCCATGCAGGAAATACACGCCTCCCGCGAAGGGCCACCAGCGGTCTCCGGCGTGTTCCATGAACGCGCATCGATCGAGCCACTTCCTCCCCCGAATCGGCGGCACGTAGCCGCACATGCGGCCACCGGCAATCTCGAAGCCGAGCAACGCCATCCAGTCCTTCAGGCGCGACAGGGTGATGAACTGACCACGCCAGGGGTACTCACCGCGGTCCTTGCCGAAGTAGCGGCGCGTGCCCCACAGGCTCCACGGATTGAAGCCGGAGACGATCACGTGACCCTCTGGCATCAGCACGCGCACGACTTCGCGCAGCACCTGGTGCGGGTTGTCGCTGAATTCGAGCACGTGCGGAAGCAGGATCAGATCGGCACTGCTGCCGAGGATCGGGAGTTGCTCACACTCGGCACGCACCTGGGCAGGACCGTTGGGGCCGATCCGACAGCGCAGCGGCATGCGGTTGGCGCGCAGGAAATCGAAACGGTTCAGCCCCACCTGGAAGGCGTTGAAGCCGAACACGTCCGCTACCTCGTCATCGAAGTAGGCCTGTTCGCAGGCACCGAGGTGCATCCCCAGCGGGGAATCGAACCAATCTCCGTTCGACTCGGTCTCCATGGATGTCGGATTCAGGCGGTGGTGGGTTTCGACGAGGCACCAATGCAGGTACACTTCGCGCCTGTGCGCGACATTGCCGCCGGGCCTCTGCTGTCGTTGGGTCCAGACAGCTCCCGAACCGTCCGTTGTGGCACGGAGTCTGACAAGCAGTGCGACACGCTCGAATATTGAATTCTACGTTTCATGCGTCCGGCATTGCCGCGCTGCGGATCGTTACGTCCGGCTGACGCGGCACACCCACGGCGCCTCCAACTGCTTCGTATTATGGAGGAAAGCCTGGGGATTGTCCGGAGAAACGGACCATCGGTGCGCCGCCCGCATCGGGTTCGAAGGGGCTTGGTTCTTGCATCGGTCAGGCCCCGGGCAACCGTCACGCCAGCCGGAGTTTGCATTTGAGACAGCCGAGATCACGCACGCCCGTCCCCGTCATCCAGCAACGCAGGCAGGGCGGCGCCGTCGCTGCCGGCCTGCTTGCGCTCATGATGCTGTTCGCGGGATCCGATGGGGCCTGGGGTGACGGGGCCCTGATCAGCGTCCCCATCGTGGGACGAGGCGACGTGTCCGCCGCCCCGCAGGCCCAATTGCGGGTGGGCTCCGAGGCACTCGTCGTCGTTCCTGTCGCGCCGGACGGCACGCCACGTCTTCCCGTTCCCGTCGCTGCCTCGGCCGACCGGCACGAACTCGAACTGGCTGACGTGGGGGAAGCCTACGCCACTGGCGAGCCGGTCATCGAATGGGACGACGCCGACGGCATTCTGCAGTACGGCGACTTGTGGGATCGCGTGCGCGCCGGTTTCGCGATGGGCGAGATCGACAGCCCGCTGGTGCAGCGGCACGAAGCCTGGTACCTGAACCGTCCCGAGTACTTCGGACGCATGGTCTCGCGCAGCCGCCGCTACCTGTACCACATCGTCGAGGAGCTCGAGAAGCGCGGCATGCCGATGGAGATCGCGTTGCTGCCGATGATCGAGAGCGCCTACAACCCGGTGGCGCAGTCGCACATGCGCGCCGCCGGCATCTGGCAGTTCATTCCTTCGACCGGCCAGAAGTACGGCCTGACGCAGAACTGGTGGTACGACGGTCGGCGTGACGTGCTGGCCGCCACCGACGCGGCCCTCGATTACCTGCAATACCTGCACCGCCGCTTCAACGATTGGGAACTGGCGCTTGCAGCCTACAATTGGGGCGAAGGTGCGGTCAGTCGTGCGATCACGAAGAACCGCAAGGCGGGCAAGGCGACCCGCTACGCCAATCTGAAGATGCCGAAGGAAACGCGCAACTACCTGCCGAAGCTGCAGGCCGTGAAGAACATCGTGGCGGATCCGAAAGTGGTCGGCATCGATCTGGAGCCCGTACCCAACCGCCCCTATTTCGCCGTGGTCAAGGCGCCCGAACACATCGACATGGCACTGGCCGCCCAGCTGGCGAACGTTCCGTTGGAGGAGTTCCGTTCCCTCAATCCCGGCCACAGCCGGGCCGTGATCACACCGGTCGCGAATCGGGAACTGTTGGTGCCGGTGGACAAAGTCGACGAGTTCAACGCCAACCTGCAGAGCAACGATCAACCCCTCGTCACCTGGCAGACCTATCAGCTCAAGCGCGGCGAGACGCTGCAGTCGGTGGCCAGCAAGTTCGACATCGGCATCGAGCGCCTGCGCGAGGTCAACGGTCTCACCGGCCGGCGCCCGCTGCGCCCCGGCGCCATGCTGCTCGTGCCGCGTGGCGACGATGCAGAGACGTCGCTCGACGAGACCTTCGACAGCGCCGAGTTCAAGGCGCCGCTGCAGGACCGCACGCACCGGGTGATCTATCGCGTCAAGCGCGGCGATACGCTGACTGCCATTGCCCGCCGCTACGGCGTCTCGGTGAACCAGCTGAAGGAGTGGAACGGGATCCGCAGCGCCCACATCCAGGTGGGACAACGCCTGAGCATCTGGGAAGCGGCGGAGGGTGCCGGCGGCAAGAGCGTGAAGCACCGAGCCGCATCGTCGAAGAGCGCGCACACCAGTACCAACTCGGTGAAGAAGAAGGCGAAGGCGGCAACGAGATCGAAGCCCGCCAAGAGCGCGAAACAGACGCCGAAATCCAGGCAAGCCGGCAGCGCAAAGTCCGCCCGCACTGCCAGCAACTAGACTGGCGTCTCGTCGTAGAGGTGGCAGTGGACCACCTGCCCCGACGCAAGGCCGCGTGCCGCCGGGTACTCGACCCGGCAGCGCTGCGTGGCATCTGGACAGCGCGGGTGGAAGTGACAGCCGAGCGGAGGATCGGCCGGCGACGGCAGCTCTCCACCAAGGCGGATCCTCCCTGGCCTGCCCGATCGCTCCAGTGACGGGACTGCCGAAAGCAGTGCGCGCGTGTAGGGGTGCGCAGGCTTGCGCAGCACGTCGTCGACGCGGCCCCGCTCCACGATGCGTCCCAGGTACATCACGGCCACATCGTGTGCCAGAAAATCGACGACGGCGATGTTGTGCGTGATGAACAGGTAGGCCAGACCGAATCGTGATTGCAGATCCTTCAGCAGGTTGAGGATCTGCGCCTGCACCGACACGTCGAGTGCACTGGTCGGTTCATCGCACACGATCAGCTTGGGCTCCACCGCAAGCGCCCGGGCGATCGCGATTCGCTGGCGCTGCCCGCCCGAGAACTCGTGCGGATAGCGCCACTTCATCTCGGGTTGCAGGCCGACCTGCACCAGAATGGCATCGATGCGCTGCTCGCACTGCGAATCGTCGGTGGCGATGCCAAGCGCGCTCATGCCTTCGGCAATGATGTCGCGTACGCGCATGCGCGGATCCAGGGAAGCGTACGGATCCTGGAAGATGATCTGAATGTCGCGCCGACGCGCACGCAATCGGGCTGGAGGCAGCGCAACCAGATCCTCGCCCTTCAGCAGCACACGGCCCGCATTCGGCTTCAGCAGCTGCAGAAGGCCCCGGCCGACGGTGCTCTTGCCGCACCCGGACTCCCCGACCAGCGCCAGTGTGCGGTGCGAGGCGATGCGCAGGTCGACACCATCCACCGCCTTCACCTGCCCCACCACCCGCCTGAAGATCCCGCGGCGGATCGGGAAGTGCACGCGCAGCCCCTCGACGACGAGCAATCCCTGCCCATCGTCGAAAGCGGACGCGGACGGCGCATCGGCGGAATCGCCCCCGGTGACTTCCCGGGGGCCGGCAACCACGAGATCGTCGGCTACCCCGGTGCTGCGGCCGGCCCCGGCAGTTCGCTGCGGGTCCACCCGATCGCGGCCATACAGGTGGCAGCGCACCTGCTGCCCGCCGCCAAGGTCGACGAGCTGCGGTGCGCGTGCCCGACACACCTCCATCACCTGGTCGCACCGCTCCGCGAACCGGCAGCCGCGGAAGCGCTGTCCGATGTGTGGCACGACGCCGGGGATGGTCGCGAGCCGGCCGTCACGTCCGGCCCCTGCGCTGGGCAATGCCGCAAACAGGCGCTGCGAATAGGGATGGCCCGGTGCCGAGAAGAAGGTTTCGCGCGAAGCCATCTCCACGATCTGCCCGGCATACATCACGGCGACCTGTTGCGCCGTCTCGGACACCACCGCGAGATCGTGGGTGATCAGCAGGATCGCCATGCCCCGTTCCCGCTGCAGGCGACGCAGCAGTTCGAGAACCTGTGCCTGGATGGTGACATCGAGCGCGGTGGTCGGTTCGTCGGCGATCAGCAGAGCGGGGTCTGCAGCGAGCGCCATCGCAATCATCACACGCTGCTTCATGCCCCCGGAGAGTTGGAAGGGATGCTCGTGAAGCCGGCGACCGGCGTCGGGAATGCCGACCTGGTCGAGCAGCGCACGCGCACGGCCCGCGAAGTCGCTCTGGGCCGTGCCGTGACGCTGCAGGACCTCGACCAGCTGGTCTGCAACAGTGAGCACAGGGTTGAGACTCGTTCCCGGTTCCTGGAAGATCATCGCCATGCGCGCCCCCCGCATGTCGCGCATGCGCTGCTCCGGCAGTGCCAGGACGTCAGCACCGTCCATGGAGACTTCGCCCGATACGATGTGCGCGGCATCGGGCAGCAGCCGCATCAGCGAGAGCGCCGTAAGCGACTTGCCGCATCCCGACTCGCCGACCAGCGCGAAGGTCTCGCCGGCCGCGATCCGGAAGGAGACACCGTCCACCGCGTGCATCGTGCCGGCAGAGGACTCGATGCGGGTGTGCAGGTCCCGCACCTCGAGCAGCGGATGCGCGGCGCTCATGCGCTTCTCGCGCGCAGGCGCTGGGCGGGGCGGAACATCGCCGGCAGCGCCCAGCTGCTGCGCATGCGCGGATCGAAGGCGTCGCGCACCGCGTCGGAGAACAGGTTCGCAGCCAGGACGAGCACGAACATGAACACGAACGCGGCGGTCAGCGACCACCACACCATCGGCTCGCGCGCCAGTTCGAGGCGCGCGTTGTTGATCATGGTGCCGAAGCTGATCATCGACGGATCCACCCCCACACCGATGTAGGACAGCACCGCCTCGGCCAGGACCAATCCGCTGAAGTCCATCACGGCGGCGATCAGCACGATGTGCATGACGTTGGGCAGCAGATGGCGCGAAAGGATGCGTGCATCGCGTACCCCGAAGGCGCGCGCGGCTTGCACGTAGTCCGCCTCGCGCAGCTTCAGCGCCTCGCCGCGCAGCAGCCGGCACAATCCCGTCCATCCGGTCACGCCGAGGATCAGGCACAGGAACAGCAGACGCACGTCCGCCCGCTCGCTCACGGTCTCGAACAGCTCGGGGCGATTGTCCATCCACACCTGCGTCAGCAGCACCGAGGCGGCGATAAGCAGCACACCGGGAATCGAGCTGAGCGTGGTGTAGATGTACTGCACGAGGTCGTCGATCCAGCCCTTGAAATAGCCGGCCATGAGACCGAGCACGACCGCGAACGGCAGCATCACCAGTGTGGTCAGCGTGCCGATCACCAGTCCGGTACGGATGCTCTTCAAGGCCTGGTAGAGGATGTCCTGACCCACCTTGTCCGTGCCCAGCACATGGTAGGCACCACCGAGGACATAGACGGGGCCGGCCACGGCGAGGAGCAGGCCGGCCGTAACCAGCATCGCACGCCAGGGAACCTCGGTGCGGGCGTGCACCAGATCGGACAGTGCCTCCGCAAACCCGCTGCGTCGGCGCACCGCCAGGAGCGCAGCGAGTGTCATCGAGATCAGCGTCCACGCCGCCAAGCCCAGCGCGAGGCCGGCCAGCGTCTTGCGTCCGATGTCCGGCCATCGCTCGATCACGGGATCCTGCAGATGCGCCCCACCGTATCGCAGGCGCGGGAACTCGCGCGCCTGCGTACCGTCGGGCCGCGTGAGGCTTTCGCGAGCGAATGCATAGGCAGCCAGCGGTGCCGAGTAGGTACGCTCGGTGCGCGTGCGCAGCCCGTCGGCCAGCGCATCGAACGCGCTGCGCACCTCGGCAGCATAGTTGACCTGGCCCGCCGTGCTGCCACCCGAATCCAGGCGCGGCCGGTAGTGCACGCTGTCGAGCAATCCGACCGCCGCGAAGGCACACAGCACGACCAATGCACACATGCCGCTGCGGCTGCGTGCCACCCGCGCCCATGGCGCGCGCAGGTGCTCGTGGCGACGCACGTACCAGGCCAGCAGGACGATCGCCGCCACCAGCAGGTACACGAGTGCGTCGGTCCACAGGATGACGGGCTGAAACGGCATCGCTACTCCAGCCTGATGCGGGGATCTGCGAGCGTGTACGAGATATCGGTCAGGATCAGGCCGACGATGTACAACACCGCTCCGAGGTAGACCATTGCCCGCACGACGGCGAAGTCCT
>CAZNBS010000179.1:0-7817 GCA_964570955.1 uncultured Burkholderiales bacterium
GCCGCTGCCTCTATCACTGGGTCGACTATCCGAGCGCGCAGCGGGAACTGGAGATCCTCGCGCGCAAGGTGCCGGATGCACCGCGGCGCCTGGGCGAGGAAGTCGTGGCATTCGTGCAGAAGCTGCGCGGCATGGAACTGTTCAAGGCGCCGGGCGTGGCCGAGACACTCGACTGGGCGCGCGCACTGGTGGAACTCGACCGCATCGAGCTGGATCCCGAGACGATCGACTCCACGCTCGGCACGCTGCTCAAGTACCAGGACGACATCTCGCGCCTGCAGGGCAGCGAGGCACAGCGGTTGCTCGACGAGCTGCGCGGCGAGCGCTCGCCATCCTAGGAGCCGGCGATGGGGATCCGATGTCCGCTCTTCGCACTGCTTGCCGTGCTCGCCGCCTCCGCCGCAGCCGAATCGCCGTTTCCGATCTTCGACGCGCACGTGCACTACAACCTCGACATCGGGCGGCCGGTGAGTGTCGAGGAGGTATTCGACTTGTGGCGGCAGGCGGGCATCCGCGGCGTGCTGCTCACCAGCCGGCCGAACGACGGCACACGTGAACTGCTGGAAGCCGAGTCACCGGCGGTTCGCAAGGTCGCCTTCGCCCGGCCCTACAACACCATGGCCGATGTGCGGACCTGGTTCCGGGACCCGACGATCTACGAGATGGTCGAACAGGAACTCGATCGCGGCATCTACGTGGGCATAGGCGAGTTCCACATCTTTGGGCAGGATGCCCACAGTGAGGGGTTCGCGCGCTTCGTGCAGCTCGCAGCGGCTCGCAAGCTGTGGCTGCACGCACACTGCGACGACACGGTCATCGACCGCATCTTCGCGCTCGATCCGAACGCGAAGGTGATCTGGGCGCATACCGGAATGAGCACCGACCCCGAGCGCGTGGACCAGTTGTTCTCCCGCTACCCGATGCTGCACGGCGAGCTGTCGTATCGCGCCGGCATCGAGGACGCCAATGGCATTTCCGTACCGTGGCGCGCACTGTTCACGAAATACCCGGATCGCTTCCTGCTCGGATCGGACACCTGGGTGCCCGGGCGCTGGCCGCAGGTGCCGGAAATCGTGCATGGCTATCGCCTGTGGCTGCGCCACCTGCCCGAGGACGTGGCGAGGAAGATCGCATGGGGCAACGGCGCCAGGCTGTTCTTCGCTGAGTAGCAGGCGTCCATTGCGAGCCCCAGCCACTGGCGTCCCGTCCCCCGCCCCCGGCCAATGAACCTTGCCGCCAACGTCATGCACTTCGCACGCGTCCTGCGCGAGGCCGGTGTTCCGGTGGGCCCGGACCGGGTGATCGACGCGCTGCGCGCCCTGGAACTGACAGGTATCGAGGACCGGAACGACTTCTACTGGACGCTGGCCAGCGTGTTCCTGGATCGCCGCGAGCAGTTCGACCTCTTCGACCAGGCCTTCGACCTGTTCTGGCGCAATCCCCGGCTGCTCGAACGGGTGCTCGCCTCGAGGATGCCGGCTATCGAGCAACGCGATCCGCACGCGCGCAAACCCTCCAGCCGGCTGGCCGATCCGCTCGCGCTCGGTGCCCGAGAGCAGGACGCGCCGGATCGCAAGGAGGAAAACCTCGCCTTTACGTTCTCGGGCCGCGAGCGCCTGCGACGAGCCGATTTCGACACCATGACCGGCGAGGAGCTGGCGCAGGCCAGGGTCCTCATCGCACGAATGCGCCTGCCGATCCCGGACGTGCGCACGCGCCGCCTGCGACCCGCCCCGCGCGGCCGGCGCATCGACCTGCGCGCCACGCTGCGGGCGAGCGTGCGCGAGAGCACGGACCTTATCCCGCTGCGCCGCTGCGCGCCCCAGCGTCGCCACCCGCCGCTCGTGATCCTGTGCGACATCTCCGGCTCGATGGGCCGGTACGCGCGGATGTTTCTGCATTTCGTGCACGCGATCACCAACGACCGCGACCGCGTGCACACCTTCCTGTTCGGCACGCGCCTCACCAATGTCACGCGCCACCTGCGTCACCGCGACGTCGACCTCGCTCTTTTCGGCATCGCCCAGGCCGTGGAAGACTGGTCCGGCGGCACCCGCATCGGCAGCGCGCTGCACGCCTTCAACCTGCGCTGGTCGCGCCGGGTGCTTGGTCAGAACGCCGCGGTGCTGTTGATCACCGACGGCCTCGACCGCGATGCGCACGCAGGCCTGGGGGAGGAGATGGCGCGCCTGCGCCGTTCGTGCCGGCGGCTGCTGTGGCTCAATCCGCTGCTGCGCTACGACGGCTTCGAGGCCCGTGCCGCCGGCATCCGTGCCATGCTTCCGCACGTGGACGCCTTGCTTCCGGCGCACAATGTCGACAGCCTCGCCGGCCTCGCGCGATCCCTGTCCGGCACCCGCGACCTCCCTGGAGTCAGATCATGGAAATGACCGGTTCGCAGCGCATCCCGCTGCCGCAGCCGCGCGTCTGGGACGCGCTCAACGATCCCGAGGTGCTCAAGGCCTGCATTCCCGGCTGCGAAAGCGTGGAAAAGACCGGCGAGAACGAGTACCGCGTCGCCATGACCGCAGCCGTCGGTCCGGTGAAGGCACGCTTCAACGGCAAGCTGGTGCTGTCGAACGTCAATCCGCCACGGTCCTACACCCTTGCCTTCGAAGGATCGGGCGGTGCGGCCGGTTTCGGGAAGGGCAGCAGCGAGGTGACACTGGTGCCCGAGGGGAGCGACACCGTGCTGGAATACAAGGCGAAGGCCTCGGTTGGCGGCAAGCTTGCTCAGGTCGGCTCTCGCCTCATCGATGGCGTGGCGAAGAAGATGGCCGACGACTTCTTCACGCGCTTCAATGCGATCGTCGCCCCGCCGGCTCCCGGCGAGTCGGCGCCGGCAGGCGCCCCTGCCGCGGACGTGGCCGGCCCGTGGCTCTGGGTGGTGCTGGCCGGTCTTCTGGTCGCACTGTATGCCGTCTGGGCGATGCACCAGGCGCTGTGAGTCGGCCGCCTCCGCGCCCGTGATCTAGAATGCTGCGTATACACGGAATCGAATCCCGGGAGGAGGCATGAACAAACTGGATCTCAACGGCCGCGTGTGCATCGTCACGGGTGGCGTGTCCGGCATCGGACTGGCCGTCGCACAGCGCATGGCCGACTCGGGCGCCTCCGTCAGCCTGTGGGACCGCGATGCCGCCGCGCTGGAGCGCGTGGCAAAGGACCTGTCTGCCAGGACCAAGGTGCACACGGCCCAGGTCGACATCGCCGATTACCCGCAGGTGCAGGCGGCGGCGAAGGCCGCGGCGACGCACTTCGGCAAAATCGACGCGCTGGTCAACTCGGCAGGCGTGGCAGGCAAGAACGCAATGGTGTGGGAGTATCCCGTTGACGAGTGGATCCGCGTCCACGACGTCAATATCCACGGGACCTTCTACACCTGCCGCGAGGTCGTCCCGCATCTGCAGAAGAACGGCTATGGGCGCATCGTGAACATCGCCTCGATCGCGGGCAAGGAAGGCAACCCCACCGCGTCGTCGTACAGCTCCTCGAAGGCGGCGGTGATCGGCTTCACCAAGTCGCTGGGCAAGGAGCTGGCCAAGCAGAACATCACGGTGAACTGCGTCACGCCGGCTGCGGTGAAGACGCCGATCTTCGACCAGGTCAGCCAGCAGCACATCGATTACATGCTGCAGAGGATCCCGATGGGCAGGTTCGGAACGGTCGAAGAGATCGCCTCGATGGTGTGCTGGCTGTGCACCGAAGACGCCTCGTTCACGACGGGCGGGGTGTTCGACCTGTCCGGCGGACGCGCCACGTATTGAGCGCGCGGTCGCGCCTGTGGTGGAACCCTTGCGTGCCCGGTGCGAGTCACGAGTCACGAATCACGAATCACGAGTCACGAATCACGAATCACGAATCACGACATGAAGATCAAAGCCGCCGTCATCCGCCAGATCGGTCTCCCCCAGCCCTATGCACAGAGCAGGCCACTGCAGATCGAGGATGTCGATCTGGACGCGCCGGGCGAACGCGAAGTATTGGTCCGCGTGAAGGCCGCCAGCCTATGCCACTCGGACCTGTCCACCATCAATGGCGACCGGCCGCGGCAAACGCCGATGGTGCTCGGCCACGAGGCGGCCGGCGAGGTCGTCGAGTGTGGCCCCGGCGTGCACGATCTGAAGCCGGGCGATCACGTGGTGATGGTGTTCGCACCCAGTTGCGGGGAGTGCATCGCCTGCCAGGAAGGCCATCCGGGCCGCTGTGAGCCGGGGCAGAAGGCCAATGGCGCAGGCACCTTGCTCGGCGGCGGCATCCGCCTGAGCCAGAACGGCCAGCCCGTCTACCACCACGTCGGCGTGTCGGCGTTTGCCGAATACGCGGTGGTCAATCGCGGCTCGCTGGTCAAGATCGATGCGTCGCTGCCCTTCGACGAAGCTGCGCTGTTCGGCTGCGCCGTGCTCACCGGGGTGGGCGCCGCGCTCAACACCGCCCAAATCTTCCCCGGCGCGCGTGTCGGTGTGGTGGGGCTGGGCGGGGTCGGTTTGAACGCGCTGTTCGGCGCCAAGGTCGCCGGCGCCAGCCGCATCGTCGCCCTGGACATCCACGATGACAAGCTGGAGCTCGCGAAGCGGCTCGGCGCCACCGACACGGTGAATGCCAAAGACGCCGACGCGGTTCAAAAGGTCAAGGACCTGACGAACGGCGGCGTCGACTTCGGCTTGGAGATGGCCGGTTCCGTGCAGGCGATGGAGCTGGCCTATCGCATCACGCGCCGCGGCGGCACCACCGTGACCGCAGGCCTGCCGCACCCCGATGCGCGCTGGCAGTTGCAGCACGTGAACCTGACCGCGGAGGAGCGCACGGTCAAGGGCAGCTACGTCGGCTCGTGCGTACCGCCGCGCGACATGCCACGCTACATCGAGCTTTATCGAAAGGGCATGCTGCCGGTGAACAAGCTGATGAGCGACCACATCACGCTCGAGCAGCTCAATGAGGGCTTCGACAACCTGGCGTCCGGCCACACCGTGCGCCAGATCGTGATGCTCTGAAGGAACGCAAACAGCATTCACCACGAGGAACACGAAGAACTGCGAAAGGCGCCCAACACAGAGGAACACTGAGGCAACCGGGGTTAACGATCCTCGCCGTTCCTCTGTGTACCTCCGTGCCCTCTGTGTTGAATGTGCTGCGTGTTCGTTCTTCGTTTTCCTCCCCTTCGTGGCAAACGAGGTCGAATTGTCCTTACCCCGCTATCCCAGCCAGGACCTGCTGCGCTTCGCCACTGCGCTCCTCGAGCGCGCCGGTCTCGATCACGAGAAGTCCCGCACGGTCGCCGAGGTCCTCCTCGAGGGCGACCTCCTGGGTCACGACACGCACGGGCTGCACCTGCTCGCTCCCTACCTGAAGGAACTCGAGCAGGGCACGATGGAGAGGAATGGCGGGCCGCGCGTGGTGCACGACAAGCCAGCGGCGCTGACCTGGGACGGCCGGCGGCTTCCCGGCCCGTGGCTGGTCGTCCAGGCCATCGACGAGGCGCTGCCACGCGCCCGCGAGCTGGGCACCTGCTCGGTGGCGATCCGCCGCAGCCACCACATCGCCTGCCTGGCCGCCTATCTGCAGCGCGTGACCGACCAGGGGATGGCGATCCTGCTCACCAGTTCCGATCCGAACAACCGCGGAGTCGCTCCGCACGGCGGGCGGCACGGCGTGTACACCCCCAATCCGATTGCCGCAGGCTGGCCCACCGGGGGCGATCCGGTGCTCATCGACGTGTCGATGTCGATCAGCACCAACGGCATGACCATGCGCCTGCGCAGCGAGGGCAGGAAGTTTCCCGGTCAGTGGATGATCGACGGGGACGGCAACCCTACCGACGACCCAGCCGTTTCGCACGCGGAGCCGCCGGGCGCGCTCCTGCCCCTGGGCGGCGTGGAGGCGGGGCACAAGGGCTACGCAATGGGGCTGCTGGTGGAGATGCTCACGCAGGGATTGGCCGGAGATGGTCGCGCCGATCCGCAGCAAGGCTGGTGCGCCAATGTCTTCCTGGAGATCTTCGACCCTGCCGCCTTCGCCGGTTACCACGACTTCGTGCGCCAGACACAGTTCGTGGCCGGGGCCTGTCGCGACACGCCTCCCCGCCCGGGATTCGACAGGGTGCGTCTGCCCGGGGAGCGCGCCCTGCGTCGGCGCGAGGATCAGTTGCGCAACGGCGTAGCCCTCCACGCCTCGATCATGCCGACGCTTGCCGTCTGGGCCGAGAAGCTGGGCACCGGCACACCCGCGTCGCGCCCACTGGAATCGTGACCGGGCACGCCTCGAGTTCATGATCCGGCAGGCTCCATGAGCGACCTCTCGCGCCGCGGCCGGCACCGTCGCGGCGTCCTGCTGATGATCGGCGCGACGCTGTGCTGGGCGACCGCCGGCATCCTCGTGCGCAACATGGACCTGCGCGACAGCTGGGAGATCACCTTCTGGCGCTCGCTGTTCATGACCATCTTCATCTCGGGCGTGCTGTTATGGCAGTACGGCAGCTCGGTGCGCGATCGCATGCGCGCCGTCGGCGCACCGGGCGTAGCGGCCGGCGCGCTATGGGCGTTGATGTACGTCTGCTTCATCCTCGCACTCGGACTGACCACGGTCGGCAACGTGCTCGTGCTCGCCAGCGTGGCACCGTTCACCGCCGCGCTGTTCGGCGCCATCTTCCTGCGTGAGCACATTCCAGTGCGCACCTGGGTCACGATGTTGATCGCCTTCGGCGGGATCGTCGTGATGTTCCTGGACTCGGTTGGCGGTGGCGGGTTGCTCGGCAATCTGATCGCGCTCGCCATTCCCGTCGCCTTCGCCGTCAACGTCGTCATCCTGCGCCGCGCGCAGGCACACGTGGACATGCTCCCCACGCTCGTCCTTTCCGGGCTGTTCTCGATGGCGGTGACGCTGCCGTTCGCATGGCCACTGGAGCCGACCGCGCGCGACGTCGGCCTGCTGGCCGTCATGGGCACGGTGCAGCTGGGCATGGGTGTGCTGCTGATGATCCGCGCCACGCCGCATCTGTCCGCTGCCGAAATCGGACTGCTCGCCGTACTCGAGACGATCTTCGGCACGGTATCGGTCTGGCTGCTGGTGGGCGAACGTCCCGGCGCAACCGCGCTACTCGGCGGCGCAGTCGTCATCGGCGCCTTGGTGGCGAACGAACTGTTCGCGCTGCATCGGCGTGCCACCGTCGATGCCGAGAACGCAGTGCGCGAGGTGAGCGGCGCCGGTCACTGACCCTTGGCGGGTCCCGGCGCTACACTGTTGCGACCGCTGGAACGACGAAGGACAAGAGATGAGCGATCGATCGCACGACCTGGCAGCGCGACTGGAGAAGTGCTACGCCGCGGCGGTGCACGACGTGTTGCGTGCGATGGGCACCGGCCCGTGTGTGCTGCCACCGGCCATCAAGCCGCTCGATCCTCTGCGCCCACTCACCGGCGAGATCTATACCGTGAGCGGCCACATCGACACCACGCGCGACCCGCACGACACTCTCGTGCAGTGGACCGGACTGCTGTCGAAGGCCCCGCCGGGCAGAGTGGTCGTGTGCCAGCCCAATACCTACGACATCGCGCTGATGGGGGAACTATCGGCTGAAACGCTGCACTTCCGCGGCGTGCGCGGCTACGTGGTCGATGGCGGCTGCCGGGACACGGACTTCATCATCAAGCTCGGCTTTCCGGTGTTCTGCAGTTTCACCACGCCCAAGGACATCGTCGGCAAGTGGGTGCCCGACCGCTTCGGAGAGCCGGTCACCATCGGTGACGTGACCGTCTGCACCGGCGACTTCCTGATCGGCGATCGCGATGGCGTGGTGGTCATCCCGGGGCGCATCGCCG
>CAZNBS010000179.1:7827-10442 GCA_964570955.1 uncultured Burkholderiales bacterium
TGGCGAAGACCGAGCAGGCGGTGCGCACCGAGAACAAGGTGCGCAGCGCGATCCTGTCAGGGATGGACCCGCAGGAGGCATATCTGACGTTCGGCAAGTTCTAGGCACCCCATCGGTGTCATCCCGAGCGCATGCGAGGGATCCTCGCCTTGCTGCATGCACTTCGGGAATTCCTCTGTTCGGTCGGAATGACGCCGGAAGGGACCCGCTCGGCAATCACGGACTCGAGCGACATCGGAGAGGTCGCGCGTCGTAGCGACGCGCGCACGCCGAGCCAGACCGAGGGGCCGTTCTACACGCCGGACTCGCCCGAACGCGCGGACCTGCGCGAGCCCGGCATGGCGGGCGTGCCCGTGATGCTCACCGGCTTCGTGCTCACGCGCGGCTGCAGGCCGGTGGCGCGCGCGCTGGTCGACCTCTGGCACGCGGACGATGCGGGCGCCTACGACAACCAGGGCTTTCGCCTGCGCGGGCACGTCTTCACCGATGCGCAAGGCCGCTACGGCTTTCGCACCATCAGGCCCGCCTTCTATCCGGGACGCACGCGGCACTACCACGTGAAGGTGCAGGGCGGCGGCAGCCGGCTGCTCACTACCCAGCTCTATTTCCCGGACGAGCCGGCCAATGCCCGCGACGGCCTGTTCCGGCGCGAGCTCGTGATGCGGGTCGCGCAGTCGGGCGAGGCCCTGGCGGCGCGGTTCGATTTCGTTCTGGATATCCGCTAGTGGCCGGGGGCAAGCCAGTTTCCAGGCTCGCGCCTGGTGCGCTAGAACCCGACGGCCAGCAGGGGAGTCGGGATGGCGGATGCAGCGGCCCAGAAGGCCTTTCCGGTGTCGTGGGACCAGTTCCATCGCGATGCGCGCGCGCTCGCCTGGCGCCTCAACGGCGCCGGCCCGTTCCAGGCGATCGTCTGCATCACGCGCGGCGGGCTGGTGCCGGCCGCCGTGGTGGCGCGCGAGCTCGGCGTGCGGCTGATCGAGACCATCTGCGTCGCGAGCTATCACGACTACACGAGCCAGGGCGAGCTCACGGTGCTCAAGGGCGTCGCCGACAGCATCAAGAATCTCGGCGGGGAGGGCGGCAAGGGCGTGCTGATCGTCGACGACCTGGTCGACACCGGCAAGACCGCCAAGGTGGTACGCTCGGTGCTGCCGAACGCGCATTTCGCCACCGTCTACGCCAAGCCCATGGGCCGGCCCATGGTCGACACCTTCATCACCGAGGTGTCGCAGGACACCTGGATCTACTTTCCCTGGGACACCGGCCTCGCTTTCCAGCCGCCGATCCGCGACGGGGTGGCGTAACGGCGCAGCCGGGTTGATCCAGGTCAGGGACAGGCTTGCCCGGGGACCCGATGCTGCCGCCCTTTCGGAGCGCGCCCATGCATCGGCTGCTTTTGCTCGTGGCCCTGGCCCTGCTCGTCCCCGGCCCGCGCGCTAAGGCGCAGGACCTGCACCGCTGGTGGGAGCTCAATTGCGGCGACACCTGCCACGGCCATGCCGGGACCTTCGCGCGCCGCTCGCTCAGGGTCGTGGACGGGCAGCTGGTCGGCGTCCACCCCGACCGTGACCTGCGCGAGTTCCTCGGCCGGCACGGGGTGCCGGGCGAGGGGATCGAGGCCGTCTACGCCATGCTGCTGGCGCAGGTCGAAAGCGGCGAGGTGTTCAAGCCGCGCTGCGGCCAGTGTCACGAGACCGCCGCGGCCTTCGTGCGCAAGTCGGTCGAGCTTCGGGACGGCGTTCCCTTCGCGCGCCGCGCGAAGCGCTCCCTGAGCGCCTTCCTGCCCGGTCATGCCGGCATCCGGGCGGACGAGGTCGCGTTCTTCGTCGAATTGCTGGCGCGGGTGAAGCGCGAGGTGGGCAAGCCCTGAGGGCTCGCGCGGCCGCGCCGAGTTGGGCTAGCATCCTGCGCGAAGCGGCGTGAACGCCGCAGCGGGAGGAGCCCCATGGACGCGATCACCCCGAACGTCTCCGAACATGCCGGCCTCGACGACACCCGCTCGCGCGTGGTGCGGGTCGCGGACATGCCCTGGCAGAAGACGCGCTTCCCGGGCTGCGAGGTGAAGACGCTGCTGCTCGACCCGGCGAGCGGGCTCGTGACCGCGCTGGTGAAGATGGCGCCGGGCGCCGAATTGCCCGACCACGAGCACGTGCTGATCGAGCAGACCTACATGCTGGAAGGCCACCTGGTCGACAAGGAAGGCCCGGACCAGGGCCTCTCGGTCGGCCCCGGCGAGTTCGTCTGGCGCCCGCCCGGCAGCCGCCACGCCGCCTGGGCGCCGACGGGCGCGCTCTGCCTCGCCGTGTTCCAGACGCCGAACAAGTTCTTCGAGACCGACGGCCGCGTCACCGACATGACGGGCCGCGACTGGATGGAGGCCTGGGGGCACACGGTCGCGTAGGGTGGGCGCTGACGGCCACGGCGCAGATTGCCTTGCACCCGCGATGCGCCGAAGCGCCCACGCGTGGGCACGGCGCGCCAAAGGCCGAGCCCTCTCGCCGCGCATCGGCGCGCCGTACCCACCCTACGAGCCCGCGCGCGCCGTGACATTCCCCGCCCACCCGCTAGATTTGCGCCGCGCGCGGGCGTGGCGGAATGGTAGACGCAAGGGACTT
>CAZNBS010000180.1:0-10370 GCA_964570955.1 uncultured Burkholderiales bacterium
CGAGCGCTTCGCGCGGCTCCTGCGCGTCGAGCTGTTCAACTTCACCCGCAGGAGCACGGAGGTTTCCGTCGGTCCCGTGCGGGTGCTGAAGTATTCCGAGTTCGTGCGCAATCTGGTCGTCCCGACCAATCTGAACGTGGTTCAGGCGCGACCGCTGCGCGGCTACATGCTGATGGTGATCGAACCCACCCTGATCTTTCAGGTCATCGATCACCTGTTCGGTGGCCAGGGCCGCTTTCACACGCGCGTGGAGGGACGCGACTTCACCGCGACGGAGATGCGTGTCGTCCGCCGTCTGCTCGACCTCGTGTTCGACAGCTACGCCAAGGCCTGGCAGCCTGTCCACGAGCTCGAGTTCGACTACGTGCGCTCGGAGATGAACACCCAGTTCGCCAATGTCGCCACGCCATCGGAGGTCGTGGTGGCGGTGAGCTTCAGCATCGACCTGGGCAACGGGGGCGGCGATTTTCACGTGTGCATCCCCTATGCTATGCTCGAGCCGATTCGCAACGTCATCTACAGCAGCGTTCAGGCCGACCGAAGCGAAACCGACGAGCGGTGGACGGCACTGCTCTCCGCGCACGTTTATGACGCGGAGGTCCAGGTGAAGGCCACGCTGGCGACGGCGACCGTGAGCTTGCGACAGCTGATGGCGCTTCAGCCTGGGGACGTGATTGCACTCGACCTGCCCGAATCCGTCAGTGCCGAAGTCGATGGCGTGCCGATCGTGCAGGGTCGCTACGGCGTGGTGAACGGGCACTACGCCCTCAAGGTGGAGCGCCCGGTGGGAAATCACGGCGCGGACGGTTAGAAGCGGGACGGGTGGGCCATGGCGGAGAGTGAAGCAGAAGGCGACATCAGTGCGGACGACTGGGCCGCAGCAATGGCCGAACAATCCGCCGCCAGCGATGCGGGCGGCGCTGCGCCCGAGTCCGCTCATGCACAGGTGTTTCCGGAACTGCGCTCCGAGGGCGCGGCCGGCGTCGCGCCCGAGCGCCTCGAACTCATCCTGGACATTCCGGTGCACCTCACGGTCGAACTCGGCCGCACCAAGCTCGCCATTCGCAACCTCGTCCAGCTCGCTCAGGGTTCCATCGTGGAACTGGACCGGCTGGCCGGTGAGCCGCTCGACGTGCTGGTCAACGGCTGCCTCATCGCCCAGGGCGAGGTCGTGGTCGTCAACGACAAGTTCGGCATCCGCCTGACGGACGTCATCGCGCCCGAAGAGCGCGTGCGGCGACTGCAGCGGTGACGCCCCTGTCATGATCAGGGCCGGACGGGCACGCTTCCTGTGCCTGACCGTCGCCGCCGCCGGAATCGCCGTTTCGTCCTCTGCCGCCGAGTCGCCTGCGGCGCCGTCGGGTTCCGTCTTCAGTCTCCTGCAGGTCGTGTTCGCGCTGCTCCTGGTGCTGGGAGCGATCGGCCTGTTCGCCTGGGCGCTGCGGCGATTCGCACCTGGTCATGCCGGTGCGGGCGGTGTGCTCAAGGTGATCGGCGGCGTGATGGTGGGGCCGCGCGAGCGCCTGGTCGTGATCGAAGTCCAGGACACTTGGCTGCTGCTCGGCGTCGCCTCGGGTCACGTGACACTGGTGCACAGCATGCCCCGTCCGCCCGGGGAGACGGTGCAGCCGACAAACCCTTCCGGGTTCGCGCGCGTGCTCTCCCAGATGCGGCAGGGCCGCAGCGAGACGCGCTGAATGCGCGCCCCGCCCTGGTACCTCGCACTGGGCCTGGCGATCGCCGGGTCGTATGCCGGCGAGGCAGCCGCCCAGGCGGCACTGCCCGCCATTACCAGCGCGCCGGCACCCGGGGGAGGGCAGACGTTCTCGCTCACGCTGCAGACGCTGCTCTTCCTCACTTCACTCACCTTCCTCCCCGCGATCCTGCTGATGATGACGTCGTTCACGCGCATCGTCATCGTGTTGTCGCTCCTGCGCCAGGCGCTGGGAACGACCCAGGCCCCGCCCAACCAGGTTTTGATCGGACTCTCGCTGTTTCTCACCTTCTTCATCATGGGGCCGGTGTTCGAGCGCGTGTACCAGGAAGCTTACGTGCCGTTCTCGGAGCAGCGCATCGAATTTTCGCAGGCGATCGAGCGCGCCGCCGTACCGCTCAGACAGTTCATGCTGCGTCAGACGCGGCAATCGGACCTCGCCCTGTTCGCCCGTCTCGCCGGCGAGCCGGAGATTCAAAGCCCGGACGACGTGCCGATGCGGGTGCTGGTGCCCGCATTCTCGATCAGCGAGCTGAAGACCGCGTTCCAGATCGGCTTCATCGTGTTCATCCCATTTCTCATCATCGATCTGGTGGTCGCGAGTGTGCTCATGTCCATGGGCATGATGATGCTCTCGCCGGTCATCATCTCCCTGCCGTTCAAGTTGATGCTGTTCGTACTCGTCGACGGATGGAATCTGTTGATCGGCTCGCTGGTGCAGACCTTCTATACGGGACCTTGAGCGCATGAACCCGGAGATCGTGCTGAACATCGTGCAGCAGGCGCTGCAAGTCACCCTGCTGGTCGCTGCGCCGCTGCTCCTGACCGCGCTCGGCACGGGATTGCTGGTCAGTGTCTTCCAGGCGGCCACGCAGATCAACGAGATGACTCTCTCGTTCATACCGAAGCTGGTGGCGATCTTCGCCGTGGCCGTCCTGGCCGGCCCGTGGATGGTCGGCGTGATCGTGGATTTCACCCGCCGCCTGTTCGTGTCGCTTCCCACGGTGATCGGATAGGAACGGGTGGCGGCAGCCGATGCTCGAGATCTCGACCGCACAGTGGTACGCGTGGATCGCCGCGTTCCTGTTTCCGTTTCTGCGCGTGCTGGGGGTCCTGATCGCCGATCCGCTGTTCGGCAACAACGTCACTCCCATCGCCGCGAAGGTCGGCCTTGCCGTCTTCATCACCCTGCTGCTCGCGCCGGTGCTGCCGCCGATGCCGAACGTCGAGCCGGCGTCCGCGCAGGGCGTCCTCATCGGGGTGCAGCAGCTGCTGATCGGGCTCGGCATGGGCTTCGCCGTGCGCATCGCGCTCACCGCGGCAGAGACAGCGGGCCAACTGGCCGGGCTGCAGATGGGTCTGGGTTTTGCCGTCTTCTTCGACCCGCAGACGAGCGCGCAGACCGCGGTGGTGGGGCAGTTCGTCGGCTTGTTCGCGATTCTCGTCTTTCTCGCCGTGAACGGTCATTTCGTCGTTCTGACCGCGTTGAGCGAGAGCTTTCGCCTTCTGCCGGTGGAGCTCGGGCCGGTGCAGGCGCTGGGCTGGCGCACGCTCGTGGACTGGGGCGGCGTGATCTTCAGCGCCGGCGTGCTGATCTCGCTGCCGGTGGTGGGCGCCGTGCTGGTCGCAAACGTTGCAGTGGGCGTGATGTCGCGCGCCGCACCGCAGCTGAACGTCTTCGCCATCGGTTTTCCCATCACCCTCGTGACCGGCTTCGTCGCGCTGTATCTCGCGGTGCCCTACATCGGCCCTGCGCTGGCCGGCTTGTTCGAACAGTCGATGTACGCGATCGACAGACTCCTGCGCGCGCTTCTGGCACGCTGAGACGATGACCGGTTCTCCGCCGCCTTCCGAATGGGTGCGACGTTTCGCCGCGCTCGTCCCCGGTTCGTTGCCGGTGCTCGACGTCGCCTGTGGCGCGGGCCGCCATGCACGGCTCTTCGCCGCGACCGGCCGTACCGTGGTCGGGGTCGATCGAGACCTCGCCGCGCTCGTCTCCCTGGCCGGCATCGCGCGCGTGCACCCCGTCTGCGCCGACCTCGAGAGCGGACCATGGCCGTTCGTGCCGGGCGGATTCGGCGCCGTCGTGGTGACCAACTATCTGCACCGGCCTCTGTTTGCGTCCTTGCGAAGTGCCCTCGCCCCGGGCGGCTTGCTGATCTACGAGACGTTCGCGTCGGGCAACGAGCGCTTCGGACGGCCGACGAATCCGGACTTTCTGCTCCTGCCAGGAGAACTGCTGCGCATGGCCGAAGGGCTGCGCATACTGGCCTACGAGGACTGCTACACGGCGCGTCCGAAGCCGGCGCTGGTGCAGCGCGTCTGCGCGATCGCGGCGTGCGACGTGCCGGCGCTCGCGCTCGACGAGTGAACCCCGAGGTGGCTTCGGTTAAACTACCGCCCTTGCGAATGCGCCGCGCTAGGCGCATCCCTCGGAGGAGATCATGTTGAGAGGCAGTCTGGTCGCGATCGTGACCCCGATGCACGAGGACGGAAGCCTCGACCTCGACGCGTTCCGCCGACTGGTCGACTGGCACCTCGAGGAGGGTACCGACGGCATCGTGGTGGTCGGCACCACGGGCGAATCTCCGACCGTCGACTTCGAGGAACACTGCCTCCTGATCAAGACGACGGTGGAGCAGGTGCGCGGGCGCGTACCCGTCGTTGCCGGCACGGGCGCGAATTCCACGCGCGAGGCGATCGAGTTGCAGGCGTTCGCCAAGAAGGCGGGCGCGGACCTCACCCTATCGGTGGTTCCCTACTACAACAAGCCCACGCAGGAGGGGTTGTACCGTCATTTCAGGGCGATCGCCGAGGCCGTGGACATCCCCATGATCGTCTACAACGTGCCGGGGCGCACGGTGTGCGACATGCACAACGACACGGCGATCCGGCTCGCCCAGGTGCCGAACGTGGTCGGCATCAAGGATGCAACGGGCAACATGGAACGCGGCTCGGAATTGATCCGTCGCGCGCCGAAAGATTTCGCCGTCTACAGTGGCGACGATGCGACCTGCCTCGCGCTCACCCTGCTCGGCGGAAACGGGGTGATTTCCGTGACGGCGAACGTCGCGCCCCGGGCGATGGCGCAGATGTGCAAGGCGGCTCTCGCCGGTGATCTCGTGCTTGCCCGGTCGCTCAACAACAGCCTGCTCGGCCTGCACCGTCACCTGTTCGTCGAAGCGAATCCGATTCCGGTGAAGTGGGTGCTGCAGCAGATGGGGCGCATCCCGCCCGGTATCCGACTTCCACTCACGCCCCTGTCGTCGTCGTTCCACGACCTGCTGCGTTCGGCGATGGATCAGGCGCAACTCGGCGCGCAGCCGCAGCCAGCGTGATCGCCGGCACGATGACTCTTACCTGGACCACATGACGCGCAGACTTGCAGTTGCCTGGCTGTTGCTGGGCATGCTCCTCGTAGCCGGATGCTCGAGGACGATCGTTCCTACCAAGAAGGTCGATTACAAGACGGCGCGTGAGACCGCGCCCCTGGAGATTCCCCCGGAGCTTCCCGCACCCAGCGCAAGCGACCGCTTCTCGCTGCCCAATGCGCCAGTGCGCGGCGCGGCGACCTACTCGGAGTATCAGCAGGACCGGCCGCGCGTGCAGAGCGCCGAGGTCCTGCAGCCGGTCGATGGCGCGCGCATCGAGCGCGCCGGCACCCAGCGCTGGCTCGTTGTGGACCAGCCTGCCGAGGCGGTGTGGCCGGTGCTGCGTGAGTTCTGGCAGGAGCAGGGATTTCTCCTCGCCCTCGAGGATCAGGGGTTGGGCATCATGGAGACCGACTGGGCGGAGAATCGCGCGAAGATTCCGCAGTCCTTCCTGCGCGACATCATCGGCAAGGTCATCGACCAGGCCTACTCGAGCCCGGAGATGGACCGCTTCAAGACGCGTATCGAGCGCCGCCGCGACGGAACCGGGACCGAGATCTTCATCACACATCGTGGTGCCTACGAGATGTACGTGGCCGATGCCAACGTGCGGCAGTCGGGACGGACGGTGTGGCAGCCGCGAGCGCCGGATCCGGACCTCGAGGCGGAGATGCTGACTCGCCTGATGGTGCGCCTGGGTACGCCTGCAGAAACCGCGCAGGCGAACGTGAAGACGGCGAAGATCGAGCCGCGCGCCACGCTTGGCAAGTCAGCCGACGGCGGCACGGTGTTGATGCTCAAGGACGACTTCGATCGCGCCTGGCGGCGCGTCGGACTGTCCCTGGACCGTCTTGGTTTCTCCGTCCAGGACCGGGACCGCGCGGCCGGCGTGTTCTTCGTGCGCTACCTGGAACCGCCCTCTCCCAACAAGGAGGAACCCAGCGTCCTTTCCCGCCTGGCGTTCTGGAAGAAAGACGAGCAGCAACCCAACAAGCCGGCCGATTACCGGGTTGCCGTGGCCCAGGCAGGGGGGGGATCACAGGTCACCGTGCTCGGTGCGGATGGCAAGGCGAACGAGTCCGATGCCGCCAATCGGATGCTCGCAATCCTTCAGGAAGACCTGCGCTAGGGTGAGCATTCGGCCCGCTCCGGACCGCGCTGGCTGAACCCAGTCGCTCGCACCGATGCGCTTCGCTCTGCTGGGCAGCGGAAGCCAGGGCAACGGCCTGATCGTGCAGAGCGGGGACACGCGCCTGTTGCTCGACTGCGGATTCGGCTTGAACGAGACGATGCGTCGCCTGGCGCGGCTGGGCGTCGAGCCGCACAAGCTCACTGCAATCCTCGTCACGCACGAACACGACGACCACATCGGTGGCGTTGCCCGGTTGTCGCGCAAGTTCGGCGTGCCGGTCTGGCTCACGCCGGGTACGTTGCGCGGGTTCGAGGCCTTGTTCCAGGATGTTTCCCTGCACTGCGTCGAATCCTACGCCCCGGTATGCATCGGGGAGATCGAGGTACGGCCGTTTCCGGTGCCGCACGACGCACGGGAGCCTGCACAGTTCGTGTTTGGGGATGGACAGGACGCACTCGGCGTGCTGACCGACGCCGGTTGTATCACGCCGACGATCGTGCGCGAGTTGGATGGCTGCAACGCCCTGGTCATCGAGTGCAATCACGACAGCGGGCTGCTCGCTCAGGGAGACTACCCGCCCTCGCTCAAGCGGCGCATCGCCAGCCGCCTCGGGCATCTGGACAACGACGCTGCGGCCGGGCTGCTCGGAAGCATCGCACGCGACAAGCTGCGGCATGTTGTCGCCGCGCACCTGAGCGAGAGCAACAACCGGCCGGCATTGGCCAGGGCGGCCCTTGCCGGCGTCCTGAACTGCAGTCAGGACTGGATCGGGGTTGCCGATCAGGAAACCGGGCTCGACTGGCGTCAGTTGCGCTGAGCCAGCCGGGTCGCCGAAAAAAAAAGACCGGCCGAAGCCGGTCCTTCCCAGCGTCTGAAACGCCGTTACTCTTTCTTCTCTTCTTCGGCAGGGGCCGGAGCCGGTTCGCCGGTTGTGTCGGCAGGCGCGGCATCCATGGGAGCGGATTCGGCGCTGTCGGCCGGCGCGGGCTCGACGGGAGCCGGTGCGGGTTCTTCGGCAGCCGGTGCGGGCGGCGGGGCGGGCGGGGCCTCTTCTTCCTTGCCGCAGGCGGCGACGGTCACTGCCAGGATGGCACCAACGAGAAGGCCGTATTTCATCTATTTTCCTTGATGAGAACTGAATGTGTTGGGGGAGGAATCCAGCCAGCTCCAAAAACTGGCTCAGCTTTCATCCGAAGTTGCTTGCTAGGACGTAAGCTTAACTGACAAGGATATCAACTCTGCACGATAATTCCAGTGCCATGTGCATAAAAACAACAGGTGCGCGCTTCCCGCTCGAGCACCGTGTCCGACCGTCGCTTCTCGGCGTCAAAGCCCCAGGGTGGTGGCATTGACCGACGGATCGGAGAACGACCAGATCTCCTCGAAGCGCTCGACGAACGTGCGGGTGCCGGCCGGGTCCTCCAGGCGCAGGACGGCGCGCGCATGATCGTGATGAAAACGGTGCAAGTGATCGCGCTCGTCGGCCAGGGCAAAAGGGTCGTGCACCTGCCGTGCTTCCGACCGCGTCTCGTGGATTGCCACGGCATGCGAGAACTGGCGCTGCAGTTCCAGCAGGCGTGCGCAGTTCCGTGGCAGGGCGGACGTATCGTGCAGGACGATGCGCAGGCGGTTGCGCCGGTCGGCCAAGAGGAAGGCGCGCAGCCGTTCGCACCGCTGCGGGTGGTCGAAGGTCCTGTCCAGCTGACGATCGAAGAGCCGGAGGCACCGTGTCGCACGACCGATCAGCTCGTCCATCGCGGCATGGTATTCCGCCATGCTGCTCAGCTTGCGCTCGTCCGGGGGTTCGTTCATCGCGGCTCGATCGGAAGATGGAGGAATCCGGCGCGGTACCACTGGTATAGCGGCTCGGAGAGGGAATCCCTGAGTGCCGGAGCAGGCCGCAGGCTGCCGGTATCGGCGAGCGTGCGCAGATGCCGTGCGGCCGCCGGATCGAGGCGCTCGAGTTCTCCGTTGAGGAAGACGTCCCGTCCGGTATAGAGCATCCGGCTCCTGCGATCGAGGACGACCCCGTCGCGCCACGCACGCCGCTCGAAGACGGCGCGCGCCAGCGGGGCGGGCGGCGCAGTGAAGTACACGCTGGGTTTGGGTTCGGTCAGGTAGCCGCCCAGGAATCGCGAGACATCGCTGCGCGTCCAGCGAATGCGTGCGAGCTGCGACGCGCACTGCGCGAGCAGATGCGATCCCAACCGACCGGGCGAGCGCGTCGGCGCGAGTCCCGGATCCGCGTACCGGCCGTCACGCTGAACGCGATCCTGCAGCCAGACGAGAAACTGCTCCGTCAGTTCCTGCCAGGCGGGCGCACGGAATCCGACCGAGTAGGTCGTGCAGTGAGTCAGTGCCGTCCCGTCGTGCGCATAGCTGGGGGGCAGGTAGAGCATGTCGCCTGCCTCGAGCGTCCAGTCCTCCTCGGGCGTGAATCGTCTCAGCAGCTTGAGCGGCGCGCCGTCCACCATCTCCAGATCGCGCTGGGCACTGATGCGCCAGCGGCGCTGTCCCGGGCCCTGGAGGAGAAACACGTCGTACGAGTCGACGTGCGGTCCCACTCCGCCGCCAGGCACCGCATAGCTCACCATCACGTCGTCGAGACGGGCGTGCGGCAGGAAGCGAAACGCGCGCATCAGCTCGTGGGCGCCCTGGACGTGGTGATTCAGATCCTGCACCAGCAGGGTCCAGTGGCGCTTTCCGAGCTGTCGAAACGTCGTCGGGCGAAAGGGACCGTGCAGTACCCGCCATGCTTGACGGCCGCTGCCGCGCACGACGATGCGCGATTCCACCCGCTCGTCGCACGCCAGGCGCATGAGCTCGGGTGGATCGATGACACCCGCGAAGCCCGGTCGCGCGCCTCGCACCAGCAACGGCCGCTTCTGCCAGTGTCGAGCCAGGAACTGCCGGGGCGTGGCCCCGCCGAGCAGGGTGCGCAGGGATTCGCGTTTCATGCGCCGCGTATTATAGGCGTCCGCATCCGCTGGACGGACGGGGCGTCGAGCGTGGATGAAATCGGCTAGAATCGTTTCGGATTCTGCGTATCACGGTGGCCGGATGCTCAACGTCGGAGCACGCGCTCCCGAGTTCGAACTGGCGGACTCGGAGATGGAAGTGGTCAGCCTCTCGGCATTCCGAGGCAAACCCGTCGTGCTCTACTTCTATCCGAAGGACGATACGCCGGGCTGCACCATCGAGGCGATCGAGTTCAGCGAACTGGCCGAACAGTTCGAGGCCCTGGGTGCGGTGGTACTGGGTGTGAGCATGGATGACTGCCTCAGTCATGGATCGTTCCGGGACAAGCACGGTCTGTCGGTGGAGCTGCTGTCCGATCCGGACGGAGAGGTCTGCCGCAGCTACGACGTGGTCCAAGAGCGCGACGTGGATGGGCAGAAGCGCCTGAGCGTGGTGCGTTCCACCTACGTCATCGACCGCGAGGGTATCGTCCGCCACGCCCTGTATCATGTCCCGCCGAAGGGGCACGCCGCGGAAGTGCTGCGCCTGGTCAAGGCACTTCCGCAGTGACGCGTCCGCGCGCCTGCGCGGGCACGACCGATGCCGCGCATTGCGGATCAACCACCATGAGACCATACCCGTGCAGATCGCAAAGAACACCGTCGTCAGCCTCACCTATCGACTGACCAACGCCGAAGGCAAGTTGATCGAGGAGACCGATCACCCGATCAGCTACCTGCACGGCGGATACCACGGCATCTTTCCGGGTGTGGAAAACGCCCTGGACGGCCAGCAAGCCGGATTCGAGTGCGACGTGAAGCTCGAACCGGAGGACGCGTTCGGCGAGTACGAGGCGACGCTGGTGCGCGTGGAACCGCGCAAGCTCTTTCCCCCGAACGTCAAGGTGGGCATGCAGTTCGAGGGAAGCTCCGAGCAGTCAGGCGAGACGCGCGTCTACACCGTGACGGACATCGCCGACGACAAGGTCGTGGTGGACGGCAACCACCCGCTGGCCGGGCAGGCGGTCGTCTTCTCTTGCGTGGTCACCGAGGTGCGTCAGGCCAGTGCCGAAGAGGTGACGCACGGGCACGTGCACGGACCGCACGGGCATCATCACTGACGGGATTCGTGACTCGTGACTCGTGACTCGTGACTCGTGATTCGTGACTCGTGATTCGTGACTCGTGATTCGTGA
>CAZNBS010000181.1:0-10331 GCA_964570955.1 uncultured Burkholderiales bacterium
GGAAACGCCCGCGCAGGGCGGCGACGATCCCGGCCGCGTCGTCCACCGAGAGGGTCGTCTGGGTGACATAGGCAAGAAGGTCCGGGTTGGCGACGTTCAGCCGGTCGACGTCGTCGATCGTCTCCACCAGGTGGATGCCGCCTTCGCACTGTCCCATGGTGCCTTCCACCTCGGGATGACCGCGGTGGCCGATCATGATGATCTCCCTGCCCTGCTCGCGCATGCGCGACACCTCGACGTGAACCTTGGTCACCAGCGGGCAGGTCGCGTCATACACGTGCAGGCCCCGTGCGGCGGCGTCCTGGCGAACGGCTTGGGAGACCCCATGGGCGCTGAAGATCACCGTTGCACCCGACGGCACCTCGTCGAGCTGGTCGACGAACACGGCGCCCTTGCGACGCAGTTCCTCCACGACGAAGCGATTGTGCACGACCTCGTGGCGCACATAGATGGGGGAGCCGTGCAGAGCGAGCGCGCGCTCGACGATGGCGATGGCGCGATCGACGCCTGCGCAGAAACCGCGCGGCTGAGCCAGAGTGACGATCATGATGGAGTGCTCACGTTGGTTCGGGTTTCTCGGTGCGGGGACGCCGGAAACTGTCCCAGATGAGCAGTGCCGCGCCGCAGGTGATGGCGCTGTCGGCCACGTTGAACGCCGGCCAATGAGATCCGCCCACATGAAGATCCAGGAAATCCACCACCGCTCCGAGCGCGACGCGGTCGATCACGTTGCCGATCGCGCCGCCGAGGATCAACGCCAGTGCGAAGCAGAAATACGGATCGCTGGCATGCCGACGGAGCAGATACAGGATCAGCCCGCTGGCGGCGATGCCGATTCCCACGAACAGTTCGCGTTGCCAGCCCGAGGCGGTGCTCAGAAAGCTGAACGCTGCGCCAGGGTTGTAGACGAGGACCAGGTTGAAGAACGGCAGTACGGGCAGGCTTTGCCCGAACACGAGGGTTTGCTGGACCAGCCATTTGGTGAGCTGGTCCAGCACGATCACGACACCGCTGAGGAGCAGCCACTGCCACCAGCGCACGCGGCTGAGGTCAAGCATGCGCACGCGGCTCCCCGTCACCGAACAGGTTGCCCACGCAGCGGCCGCACAGCTCTGGGTGCTGGGGCGACACGCCGACATCGGCACGATAGTGCCAGCAGCGGCCGCACTTGGTGTGTTCGCTGGCGCGCACGCTCACCTGGGCCTCGGACTGGGCCTCGTCGGCGACGACTTCGGCCCCGGACGTGATGAAAACGAAGCGCAGGTCGTCTCCGAGCGCCGCCAGGGCCTGGTAAGTGGCCCCACCCGCCCTCACCGTGACCTCGCCCTGCAATGAAGATCCGATGATGCCCTTCACGCGCAGTTGCTCGAGTTCCTTCTGCACGAGCGCCCGTGTCTCGCGCACCAGCGTCCACCTTCGTTCAAGTTCATCGGCATCGCGCACGTCGGGCAAGACGTAGGCGGTGTGCAGAAAGATGCTGTCCTGGTCGTCGCGCGTGAACTGCTCCCATGCCTCCTCGGCGGTGAAGCTGAGGATCGGCGCGAGGAGGCGAAGCAGGCAGTGGCTCACGTGATGCAGCGCGCTCTGCGCAGAACGGCGCGCGGGGCTGCCGACTGCGCTCGTGTACAGCCGATCCTTGAGAATGTCGAGGTAGAACGCCCCGAGGAATTCCGAGCAGAAATTGTGCAGCTTCTGGGCGGCGAGATGGAACTCGTAGTGCGCGTAATCGCGCATCACGCCCTCCTGCATCCGTCGCGTCATCACGAGCGCATAGCGATCCAGTTCCACCCACCGGTCGACCGGCACCAAGTCGCCGCGGGGGTCGAAGTCGGACACGTTGGCGAGCAGGAAGCGCAACGTATTGCGCACCCGTCGGTAGGTCTCGACCACGCGCTTGAGGATCTCCTGCGAGATCGACATCTCGCCGGAATAATCGGTCGAGGCGACCCAAAGACGCAGGATGTCGGCACCGAGGCTGTCTGACACCTGCTGGGGGGCGATCACGTTGCCCACCGACTTGCTCATCTTGCGACCCTGCCCGTCCACCACGAAGCCGTGCGTAAGCAGCTGCTTGTAGGGTGCGCGGCCGTCGATGGCACAGCCGGTCAACAGGGAAGACTGGAACCAGCCGCGATGCTGATCGCTGCCCTCCAGATAGAGATCGGCGGGCTTGGTGAGTTCTTTCCGCCGATCGAGGACGCTGACATGAGTGGTCCCTGAGTCGAACCACACATCGAGCGTGTCGGGCACCTTCTGGTAGTGCAACGCGTCCTCGCCGAGGATCTCCTCGGGGCCCAGGCTGAACCACGCCTCGATTCCGCCCTGCTCCACGATCTGCGCCACGCGCTCGGTCAGCAACGGCGTGTCCGGATGCAGCTCGCCGGTGTCCTTGTGGACGAACAACGCCATGGGCACACCCCAGTTCCGCTGCCGCGACACGCACCAGTCGGGACGGTTGCGAATCATCGCCTCCAGCCGGGCACGACCCCAGCCTGGGAAGAAGTGCGTGTCGGCAACCGCGCGCATGGCCACCTCGCGCAGGATGGGGCCACCGCCCGCCGCATGATTGGACTCCATCCCGATGAACCACTGCCGGGTCGCGCGAAAGATGATGGGCGACTTGTGGCGCCAGCAGTGCGGGTAGCTGTGCTGCAGCTTGTCGGACTTGAGCAGCCGCTGGTTCTCGGCAAGCGCGTCGATCACGATCTGATTCGCATCCCACACACTCCTGCCCGCGACGATCTCGGCCCAGTCGTAGAAGCGACCCGCGTCATCCACCGGGTTGTCGGTCGGAAGGTTGTAGCGTGATCCGACGACGTAGTCGTCGAGCCCGTGCGCAGGCGCCGTATGCACCAGCCCGGTGCCCGCCTCGAGCGTGACGTGCTCGCCGAGGATGATCGGCACCTCGCGCGCGTAGAACGGATGGCGCAGAAGCAGGCGCTCGAGCGCACGGCCGGTCGTCGTTCCGATGACCTCGCCCTCGAGGCCGTAGCGCCGAAGCGCCGCCTCGCGCAGTTCGTCGGCCAGCAGAAGCAGGCCCTTGCCCGTGCGCACCAGGCTGTAGTGCAGTTCCGGGTGCACCGCGACCGCCTGGTTCGCCGGCAAGGTCCAGGGGGTAGTGGTCCAGATCACGGCAAATGCGGGATCGAGCAGATGCGTGAACCCGAAGGGACGCGCCAGTTGACGCGTATCGACGAATTCGAAGGCGACATCGATCGCGGGAGACACCCGGTCCTCGTATTCGACCTCGGCCTCCGCCAGCGCGGAGCCGCAATCGACGCACCAGTGCACGGGCTTCGCCCCCTGGTACAGATACCCGCGCTGCTGGATGCGCCCGATGGAGCGGATGATGTCGGCCTCGGTACGGGTGTTCATCGTCAGGTACGGGTCGTACCAGTCGCCGAGGATTCCGAGGCGGATGAAGTCCTTGCGTTGCCGCTCGATCTGGCTCTGCGCATAGGCACGACACAGCGCGCGGAACGCGTTGGGGTCCAGGTCCTTGCCGTGCTGCTTCTCCACCTGATGCTCGATCGGCAGGCCGTGACAGTCCCAGCCAGGCACGTAGGGCGCATCGAACCCGGCCAGGGACTTCGTCTTCACCACCATGTCCTTGAGGATCTTGTTCACCGCATGACCGATGTGGATGTCACCGTTCGCATACGGAGGGCCGTCGTGCAGGACGAACTTCGGTCGGCCCGCGGCCGCCTTGCGGAGGCGCTCATACAGCCCGTTCTGCTGCCACTTCTCCACCCGGCCCGGCTCGCGCCGCGCCAGGTCGCCGCGCATCGGGAAGGGCGTATCGGGAAGGTTCAGCGTGTTCTTGTAGTCAGCCATCGTGGCCGTGCTCCCTGGTTCATGTTTCGTTCGCCGATTGCGACGCGGCACGCGCGCGGAAAAACCGGCGGGTTGCCTCCACGTCCTGCCGGATCGCCCGCGTCAACGCGTCGAGATCGGCGTACTTCTGCTCGTCGCGCAGCTTCTCGAGGAAGTACACGTTCAACCGCCGGCCATAGATCTGCCCATCGAAATCGAGCAAGTGCACTTCCAGTACTGGCTTCGCGCCGCGCTTCACGGTGGGCCGCACGCCCAGGCTCGCGGCACCCGCGACCGGACCGTCGCGCAGCCCCGTCACCTCGACCGCGAAGATGCCTTGCAGCGGGATCGGATCCCGGTGCAAGGCGATGTTCGCGGTGGGAAACCCCAGTTCCCGCCCCAACCGGTCTCCACGGACCACGCGCCCGCCGATGCAATACGTTCGACCGAGCAGCGCCGCCGCCGCGCGCAGGTCGCCCGCTGCCAGGCGCGCGCGCACGGCGGTGCTGGAGACGCGCACGCCCTCGATCTCGACACTGGTCATGCGCTCCACCTCGAACCCGCAAATTCGGCCGGCCGCGCGCAGCGAATCGAAATCGCCGAGCCGCCGCGCCCCGTAGCGGAAATCGTCGCCCACCAGGACGTAGTTCGCACCCAGCCCGGCCACCACCAACCGTTCCACGAACTGCTGCGCATCGATCCGCGCGAAGTCGTCGTCGAAGCGGCAGACCAGCACTTTGTCGACGCCCAGCGCGGCAAGCAGTTCCAGCTTCTCGCGCATCGACGTCAGCCGGGCAGGCGCCTGGTCGGGAGCGAAGAACTCGCGCGGGTGCGGCTCGAAGGTCATCACGCACGAGTCGATATCCCGCTTCCTCGCCTCAGCGATCACACGCTCGATCATGGCGCGATGCCCGACGTGCACGCCGTCGAAATTGCCGATCGTGAGTGCGACGGGGCGGTTGGCACGTACAGGAGGATGACGCAGGACGACCATGTAGCCCGGTGCCGATCGAGCGCAGCGCGCCGATGCCGATGAAGTGCAGCTAACTTCCTGGGTAGAAAGAGATTGTAGTGCACCCAGACGCGTGGCGTCCAGGGAACCCGGAACGCCTACTGCGGCGCGTCGCCCTGCAGCGTGATCCGGTGCATCACGCGCCGGTAGCCGTGGTAGTCGTTGAGCGGATTGTGGAGCGTGCAGCGGTTGTCCCACCAGGCGAGCGACCCGACCTGCCACCGAAAGCGGCAGGTGAACTCGGGTCGCACCTGGTGGGCGAACAGGAAATCGAGCAGGGGCGCGCTCTCGGCCTCGGTCATGCCTGCGAAGCGCACCGTATGCGCCACGTTGACGTACAGCGCCTTGCGTCCGGTCTCCGGGTGGGTGCGCACGACCGGGTGTTCGGCCACATACTCGCCTCGAGCATCGGCCCTGGCATCCTCCCGCATCCGATCCTCGCGGGTGCGCGTCACATCCGCCTTGGCGGAGCTGTTCACCGCCCGCAGCCCGGCCAGCAGCGCCTTCATGCCCTCGGACAGGGCCTCGTATGCGAGGTACTGGTTGGCGAACTCGGTGTCGCCGCCGAAGGGAGGCACTTCGCGGGCAAGGAGCATGGACCCCATCGGAGGACAAGGGAGGTACGCGGTGTCCGTATGCCAGATGCCCCCGAAATTGGTCCGCTCGTGCTCGAGCTTCTTCACCTCGATGATCTCCGGGTATCCGTCCAGGCCCATCACGAAGGGATACTCGACCGGAGTACCCACGGCGTTGGCAAAGGCCAGGAAGCGATCCGGCGTCAGCGGCTGATCGCGGAAGAACAGGACCAGATGCTCGTGCAGCGCCGCGCGGATCTTCCGGACGGTCTCCGATCCGAGGGGCGCGGCGAGGTCGACTCCGGACACTTCGGCGCCCAGCGCGCCGGCGATGCGTTCCACGTGCAGCATTGGCTTCATTTCACCCGCTTGACGAAATCGCGCGGGCGCACCCCGGCGAGCGCGAGCAACGCGAAGTAGGTCATGGCGCCCGCCATCACCACCCATGCCAGGCGCCATGCGCGCTGCCACGCCTGACCGACCAGCCAGCTCTCCACCGTTCCCATGGTTAGCCACAGCACCGCGCCCATCGCCAGCAGCGCGATCGACAACTGGACGACGAAGCGCAACCAGCCCGGCTGAGGCTGGAAGATGCCGGACCGCCGCAGCGTCCGGTACAGCAACCCGGCGTTGACGCACGCGCCCAGTCCGATCGCAAGCGCGAGGCCAGCATGGCGCAGCGGGTAGATGAAAGCAAGGTTCATCAGCTGGGTCAGCGCTAGGGTGACCAGGCCGATCTTCACCGGCGTCTTGATGTTCTGGCGCGCGTAGAACCCGGGGGCCAGCACCTTGACCAGGATCAGTCCGATCAAGCCGACACTGTACGCGATCAGCGCCTGGCTGCTCATGCGCACATCGTGCGCACCGAACTCACCGTGATGGAACAGGGTCGCGATCAGGGGCACGGCGAGAATCGCGAGGGCCAGCGCGGACGGGAGGGCGAGGAGCAGGGTCAGACGCAATCCCCAGTCGAGCAGGCGCGAGTATTCCTCGGCGCTTTCCTCGGCATGACTGCGAGACAGACTGGGAAGCAGGATGGTACCCAGCGCGACGCCGAGCACGCCGGTGGGGAATTCCATCAGACGGTCCGCATAGTAGAGCCAGGACACACTCCCGGTGACGAGGAACGACGCGAAGATGGTATTGATCAGCAGGCTGATCTGGCCGATCGACACGCCGAAGATTGCCGGCCCCATCAGCTTCAGGATGCGCCACACGCCCGGATCCCGCGTCTCGAGCCGCGGCCGGGGAAGCAGCCCGAGCTTTGCCAGATGCGGCAGCTGGAATGCCAGCTGGAGCAGACCGCCGGCAAATACCGCCCAGGCCAGCGCCATCACGGGCGGATCGAAGTACGGCGCGAGCCACAGAGCGAACACGATGAACGCCACGTTGAGCAAGGTGGGCGTGAAGGCCGGGACCGCGAAGCGGCCATAGCTGTTGAGGATCGCGCCAGCCAGGGATGCAAGGGAAATGAACAGGATGTAGGGAAACGTGACACGCAGCAGGGCGACGGTGACGTCGAACTTCTCCGGCACGTTCGCGAATCCCGGCGCCGTCACATAGATGATGGCCGGCGCGGCCAGCACGCCGACCACGGTGACGGCAAACAGAGCGAGCGTCAGGAGCGCGCTGACGTGATCGACGAGCAGCTTGGTGTCCTGCTGCCCCCGTCGGGTCTTGTACTCCGATAGGATCGGCACGAAGGCCTGGGAAAAGGCCCCCTCGGCGAACACCCGGCGCAGCAGGTTGGGCAGCCGGAAGGCCACGAAGAACGCGTCGGTGTAGAGCCCTGCTCCGAATGCCCGGGCGATCACGGCATCGCGCACGAACCCCAGGATGCGGGAGATCATGGTCATGCCGCTGACCGTGACGAGCGACTTGAGAAGATTCATCGAAGGCCGGAGTCGAGGACGAAAACCATGCCGCCAGGAGCGCCACCGACACGGGCGTCCCCCGGCAGCGGCGCTACGGCGTGCGAAGGATACCGCAATCCCGCGCGGCCTCCCCTTGCACGATTCCCATTCGACCGGTATCATCTCGCCCTTTTTCAAAGCCTTAGCCTCCAAGGAGCCGAGATGGCCAACACCGCCCAGGCGCGCAAGCGCGCCCGCCAGTCGGAAACCCGCCGGGCGCAGAACGACGCCCTGCACTCGATGCTGCGCACCTCAGTGAAGAAGGTCCGCAAGGCGATCGCTGCTGGCGACAAGGCGGCCGCCCAGGCCGTCCTGGACGCCGAGCGCGCCACCATCGATTCGGTCGCCTCGAAGCGCGTCGTGCATCGCAACACCGCCGACCGCACCAAGAGCCGTCTGCAGGCGGCGATCAAGGCGCTGTCGTAGACGGCAGCAGCAACGGCCGGGAGCGGGCGGGCTTCGACGGTCCGTAACGGCCTCCCGGCATCCCGCCCGCGTCCGCCCACCGTCCACTGCAGCATGCATCGCGCGCCCGGTGCATTGGCCGCGGGACCGGTTTCCCGCCGGGACGCAGCATGGACGCCTCCTCGTAACGATTTCGTCCCGCGCCTGCCGACGCGTGGATAGGCCCCCCCATATGCGCAAGCCGGTCAGCCGGATCCTGGTGATCAACGATGAGGGCGTGGTCCTCAAGGAACTGATCAAGGGGCTCAACGCCGCCGCCAAGAGCCTGGACAATCCGCTCGGTATCGTCTTCACCGGTGTCACCACCGCGCGCGACGCGCTAAAGGCGATCGAAGAGGACGGCGACCTCCAGTCGGTCATCGTCGACGACACGCTGTATACGCTGAAGTCGGACAGCGGAAGCTCGCGCGTGCTGCAGATGTCCGCCCTGGAGCTCGTTCAGCGCATCACCAGGTTCCGGCCGCAGCTCGACATCTACGTGCTCATCGCCCAGGAACAGGAGGACGAGGTGGTCGACGCCTTGTTCACCGAAGCGGTGGATGGCTACTTCTACCGCGAGGAGCGCGACTACCGCGGCATGTACCGGATTTTGAACGCTCAGATCCAGGAGCGCGCGGACACCCCGTTCTACGACGCACTCAAGGCATACGTTTTGATGGCCAAGGACGCTTGGCACACGCCCGGACACTCCTCGGGCGACAGCCTGCGCGACAGCCCTTGGGTCAGCGACTTCCACGAGTTCATGGGCGAGCACGTGTTCGACGCCGACCTGTCGGTGTCGGTGCCGATGCTCGACTCGCTGATGGAGCCCACCGGAGTGATCCGCGAGGCGCAGAAGATGGCTGCCAAGGCCTTCGGCGCCCGCCGCACGTTCTTCGCCACGAACGGCACGTCCACCAGCAACAAGGTCATCTTCCAGACCCTCATCGCGCCTGGTGAGAAGCTGTTGCTCGATCGCAACTGCCACAAGTCGGTGCACCACGGCGTCGTGCTCTCGGGCGCACTTCCGGTCTACCTGGATTCCTCGCTCAACCGCAAGTACGGCATCTTCGGCCCGATTCCGAAGAAGACCCTGTTCAAAGCGATCGAGGAACACGCCGATGCACAGGCGCTGGTGCTCACCTCGTGCACGTACGACGGCTTCCGCTACGACCTGCGCCCGATCGTGGAAGCCGCACACGCCAGGGGCATCAAGGTGGTGATCGACGAGGCGTGGTACGGCTTCGCTCGCTTCCATCCGGCGTTCCGGCCGACCGCTCTCGAGGCCGGCGCGGACTACGCCACGCACAGCACGCACAAGATCCTTTCGGCATTCTCCCAGGCGAGCATGCTGCATGTGAACGACCCGGACTTCAACGAGCACATCTTCCGCGAGAACTTCAACATGCACACCTCGACCAGTCCGCAGTACAGCATGATCGCGAGCCTCGACGTAGCGCGTAAGCAGGCCGTGATGGAGGGCTACAAGCTTCTCGCCCGCACCCTGCGGCTGACCCAGGAACTGCGCCAGCAGATCAATTCCACCGGCGTCTTCCGCGTCCTCGAACTGGAGGATCTGCTCCCGGAGGAGGTGCGCCAAGACGGCATCCAGCTCGACCCGACGAAGGTCACCGTGGACATCTCGGAATGCGGCTACACCGTCGAGGAGCTGCAGCACGAGCTGTTCGAGCGCTACAACATCCAGGTCGAGAAATCGACCTTCAACACCCTCTCGCTGCTGCTCACCATCGGAACCACGCGCAGCAAGGTCTCACGTCTGTACGATGCCCTGATGCGTATCGCGCGCGAGCGGCGCGCGCCACGCCGCCTGTACCGCACGCCGGACATCCCCGCTTTCACGTTCCTGAAGTACCTTCCACGCGATGCGTTCTACCGTGGGGGACAGGTGCTGCCGCTGCTGGACGACCAGGATCGCATCAACTCGCGCCTGAACGGGCGCGTGGCCGCCGACCAGATCACCCCTTACCCTCCGGGGATTCCGGTGTTGGTGCCCGGCCAGGTCATCACAATGGACATCCTCCAGTATCTCGGAGGCTTGCTGCGAAGCTACAAGCGTGTGGAGTTGCACGGCATCGTCTACGACGGCTACGTGCCGTGCATGCGCGTGCTGACCGCCGCCGACGAGAAGGGGCTGAAGCGGATCAAGGCAGCGTGAGCCGCCGCGCCACGCCACCCTTGCCACGGCACGCCGGATCGGATAGATATAGACTCGTTTCCTCGCTTTCACCTGTCACGGCGGCCCGAGTCGCCGTGTTGCGTTTTTGGAGCATGAAATGACGGGCCAGCATCTGATGAGCACCTACGCGCGCCTGCCAGTCGCGTTCGAGCGCGGCCAGGGCGTGTGGCTCTGGGATACCCAGGGCAAGCGCTACCTGGATGGCCTCTGCGGCATTGCGGTCTCGGGTATCGGGCACGGCCATCCCCGCGTAGTGCAGGCGATCGCCGAGCAGGCTGCGCGCCTGGTGCATGCCAGCAACCTGTATCGCATTCCCGAACAGGAACGGCTCGCGGATCTGCTGTGCAAGCTGTCCGACATGGATGCAGCTTTCTTCT
>CAZNBS010000182.1:0-10313 GCA_964570955.1 uncultured Burkholderiales bacterium
CGCGTCGACATGCGGCCACACCTGGTGCACGCGCCGGCCGGGGAAGACGATGGCGAACTCCTCCCCTCCGAAACGGTAAGCGCGCCCCGCGCAGCCGACACGCTCGAGCTTGGCCGAGACCATGCGCAGCACGTGATCGCCCAGCTCGTGCCCGTGCACGTCGTTGAACTGCTTGAAGTGGTCGACGTCCAGCATGGCGATCGTGTAGTGATTGCCCAGGGCGAGCATGCGCTCGTTGAGTGCGCGCCGGCTCGGCAATCCGGTGAGTTCGTCGCGGAAGGCCAGGCGGAAGGTGTCCTGTAGGACCGCGACCGCCAGCGCGCCGCCGGCGGCGCCGGAATACAGCGCGAACTGCGCCGGCTCGTGGAAGTGATGGCAGGCAAGCGCGAACGCGAGCAGCGCGCCCGCCAGTCCCGCGTCGAGCGCGGATCGGCGGACCGCAGCGCGGCAGGCGATGAACAGGCCGCCGCCCAGCATGGCAAGCATGGCGAGGTCGGGCAGCGGGGACGCGGGTAGCGGCAGGTTCAGTTCGAACGCGAACAGGCGTTCGACCAGGGCAGTCTGGCCGCTCGCCACGATCCACACGACCAGCGCGATCTGCAGCAGCAGCGCCAGCATGCGGCGCATGCCGAACAGGGTGAACACGCCGCGCTCCTGCAGCAGGCTCAGCGTGACCAGATTGAGCGGCACGAGCACGCAGGCTGCCGCGTAGACGCCCCGTCCCGGAAATGCGTCGAGCGTGTCCAGCCAGTTGAACTGGTGCGCGAGGTAGGCGCTGCCGAGCGACAAGGCCGCAACCATCATGCGGCCGCGATTGAACGTGAGCGACAGGGTGGCGCCGAGAAACAACAGCATGGCCGGGCCCCACACGAGCAGGCCTTCGAGGGGACGGGGCAGGTACTGGGCGGCTAGCGGGACCAGCCAGTGCGCGAGGACGAGCACGACGAGCGGCGGAATGAGGCTCGCGAGGCTGCGCACCAGAATGTGGGGCAGATCGGCAATCGGTTCGTGCTGGGCTGCGATGAGCATGGAGAGCGACGCCTGGGGTCAGTCCTGTCGTTGCGCAACTACTTCTTCCGCCATTTTCCCTGGGGGAGGCCGGCTGCTGCGCGCTCCTTCTGCAAGGACCCTGCCTGCGAGCGCGAGTTAGAATCGCGGCTTTTGCGGAAGCACTGCCTTGCATCTGGTCCAACCCTTCGCCGCGCTGCGGCCCGCGCCCGAACACGCGGCCGAAGTCGCTGCACCGCCCTACGATGTCCTGAGCAGCGCCGAGGCACGCGAGCGTGCCGCCGGCAAGCGCTGGACGTTCCTGCACATCTCGAAACCGGAGATCGACCTACCCGCCGGCACCGACCCGTATGCGCCGCAGGTGTATGCGAAAGCAGCGGAGAATCTGCGCGACATGCTTGCACACGGCGTGCTGCGACGCGACCCGCGGCCGTGCTACTACGTCTATCGGATGTCGGCCGGTTCGCATAGCCAGGTCGGCCTGGCACTCGCCGCCTCGATCGCGGACTACGACAGCAACCGCATCCGCAAGCACGAGACCACGCGCCCGGAGAAGGAAGACGACCGCGTGCGCCAGATCGAGGCGCTGGATGCGCAGACGGGGCCGGTGCTGCTCGCGTATCCGGATGCGCCGGAGGTGGAGGCGATCCTCGCCGGGTGCACGCGCCGGCCGCCCGCGACCGACGTCGAGGCCGACGGTGGCGTGCGTCATGCGATATGGGTGGTGGACGATTTCGCGACCATCGAGACGCTGACGCGCGCCTTCGACGCGATGCACGCGCTCTACATCGCGGACGGGCACCATCGCTCGGCAGCGGCCTCGCGCGTGGCCGCGGCACGCCGCGAGCAGGCGAGCGCCCAGCGCTTTCTCGCGGTCGCCTTCCCGCACCGGCAGATGCGCATCCTCGACTACAACCGGCTGGTGCGCGACCTGCGCGGCATGACGCCTGCGCAGTTTCTCGACAAGATCGGTGGCGCGTTCGCAGTGGAGCCGGCGAGTGCGCCGGTGCGCCCGTCGACGCCAGGCGAGTTCGGGCTGTACCTGGCCGGCGCGTGGCACCGGCTGCGCGTGCGCGAGGACCTTGCCACGATTGTCGATCCGATCAGCCGGCTCGACGTCAGCCTGCTTGCCGATCGGCTCTTGGAGCCTCTTCTCGGCATCGTCGATCCGCGCACCGACAGCCGCATCGATTTCGTCGGCGGCGGGCGCGGGCTGGCGGAATTGGAGCGCCGCGTCGACAGCGGCGAGATGGCGGCTGCATTCTCCCTGCATCCGACGCGCATGCAGGACCTGATGGCGGTCGCGGACGCAGGCCGGGTGATGCCGCCGAAGTCCACCTGGTTCGAACCGAAGCTCGCCGACGGGCTGGTGTCTCACGTGCTCGACTGAGCGCACCGTTGGGCACGGCGCTTGCGGCGCGCCCCCCCACGTTGCCACTTCGGAGCATTCGCTGTCTCATGGCCTGGATCGATGCGCTGCAGTGGCCGGCCATGCTCGTCACCGTGCTCGCGGCCTGGCTGGTGGCGTCGCAGTCGAAGCGGCGCCGCAGCGCGGGCTTCTGGTGTTTCCTGGTCAGCAACGTGCTGTGGGTCGCCTGGGGTTGGCACGACGGCGCCCACGCACTGATCGTCCTGCAGGCCGCCCTCGCCGTGCTGAACATCCGCGGCGCCTGGAAGAACGATCCTCAGCTCGAGCGGGCCCTGCAGTGAGCCGTGCCCGCGCGGCGGGCCG
This sequence comes from uncultured Burkholderiales bacterium, assembly GCA_964570955.1. GTDB lineage: Bacteria > Pseudomonadota > Gammaproteobacteria > Burkholderiales > SHXO01 > SHXO01. Next base: position 2,741 of record CAZNBS010000182.1, read on the forward strand.
CGTGCTGATCGGCATCTCGGGCTGGCGCTACGCGCCGTGGCGCGGCGTGTTCTACCCGGAAGGACTGGTGCAACGGCGTGAACTGGAGTTCGCCTCGCGCGCCTTCCCGACGATCGAACTGAACGGTTCCTTCTACTCGCTGCAGCGCCCGGAACTGTTCGCCCAGTGGTACGACGAGACGCCCCCGACGTTCGTGTTCAGCATCAAGGGCGGCCGCTACGTGACGCACGTGCTGCGCTTGCGTGATGCGCGACGTGCGCTCGCCAACTTCTTCGCCTCCGGCGTGCTGCGGCTGAACGAGAAGCTCGGCCCGTTTCTCTGGCAACTGCCGCCCACGTTGCGCTACGAGGAGGAGCGCATCGAGCGCTTCCTCGCGATGCTGCCGCACGATACGCATGCGGCATCCGCACTGGCTGCCGAACACGACGCCTGGATGGGCGAGCGCGCCTGGCTGCATGCCGACGCACGCCGCCCGCTCAGACATGCGATGGAGGTGCGCCACGACAGTTTCCGCAACCAGGACTTCGTCGCGCTGTTGCGCCGCCACCGCGTGGCGCTCGTGGTCGCCGACTCGCCCGGCAAGTGGCCGGTGATGGAGGACGTCACGTCCGATTTTCTCTACCTGCGTCTGCACGGCGAGAAGGAGCTGTACGCGAGCGGCTACACGGACGAGGCCCTGGAGCACTGGGCGCAGCGCGTGCACACCTGGCGCCTCGGTGCGGAGCCGCCCGACGCGCAGCGCGTGGGCTCGGCTGCCGCAGAATGCGTTGCCAGGGACGTGTACTGCTATTTCGACAACGACGCCAAGGTGCGTGCGCCGTTCGATGCCGGTGCCCTGATTGCGCGCGTGCGGGCGCTGGAACAGTCGCCGGCACGGACATGACGCGCCGGCAACGAAGCGCGCGGATGCGTCAGCCGCCGCAGACCAGGGCGCGGATCTGCGCCGGCTTGGGGATCGCGTTGGGCGTGACGCGCAGGTAACGGCAACCGCCCGAGGTCAGCTGCGCCTCGAGCTGGCGCTTGATGATATCGTCGGCCCGGTTGCCGTCGGTGATGTCGAGCAGCGCGACGACCTCGAGCTCGGCGCTGCACACGATGAAATCGATGCGCGTCTGTGCCAGCTGAGCGCGCGCCTGCGGCGTGGCGGCCGGACTGACGACACGCACGAGGTCGGCGAGCCGCACGTTCGCGAACACGAGGTGGTCGGGTAACCCGATTTTGAGCACGAGGTAGAGCAAGCGGTTCGGTCCGGTCAGAAAGGGCTTGCGCAGCTGCACGTGCGCAGCGGAACTCGCGGTCGGCGCGTCCGCCGCGGCCGCCAGTCCGAGCGAGGCGCTCAGTGCCCCCGCGACGGGCGAGGTCTGCACCGCAGGGCTGCGCACCGGGACGGGAAGGGGTGCGTCGGCCGGCTCGCGACGATGCGCCGCGATCATCTTCTCCAGTTCGTTGGGCCCGTTCTGCGCTCGCTTGTGTGCGGGACGAGGTGTGAAAACATCGTCACCGATGATACGTTTGCGAATGAAGTGATAACCCGCCCAGGTGGCCAGCAGCAGGATCGCCGCAATAAGCAGGTTGAACCACATCGGGGTAAGGTCCGTTCGAGGTGCAGGGTCAAGGTTGGTGCAGGAGGCGTGCCACGATTGAACCGGATCGTGATCGCGTCGTACGCGACGCGGCAACGGGACGGTTTGGACGGCGGCCTCGATGCGCTCGATTCTACAACGCCCCCCACCCGGCCATGCAACTACCGCCAAATAGTGTGCAAGAGATGAATACGGAACACGATCGCACGATCAGCACGTCCACGGGCCGCAATCTGCTGGTGGTGTCGAACCGGCTGCCGATCGTACTGAGTCGCGACGAGCACGGGAATTGGAGCGCGCGCGCTGGTTCGGGCGGACTGGTGACGGCGTTGGTGCCCGTGCTGCGCAGCCGCGGCGGCGTGTGGATCGGCTGGCCAGGGACCGACTCCGACGATCCCGAGGTCGAGCGTGCGGCGACCCGTGCGGGTGAGGATGCCGGCTATCGCATGGTCACCGTGGCGCTGAGCACACAGGAGGTGCGGGACTTCTATCTCGGCTTCGCCAATCGAGTGATCTGGCCGCTGTTCCACGACCTACAGTCGCTGTGCGACTTCGATCCGTCGTTCTGGCGCACCTATCGAGAGGTCAACCGCCGCTACGCGCAGACCATTGCGCAGCATGCCAATCCGGGCGATTTCGTCTGGGTCCACGACTATCAGCTGATGCACGTGGCCAGCGAATTGCGGCCCCTGCGACCCGATGCGCGCGTCGCCTTCTTCCTGCACATTCCGTTTCCCCCGCTGGACCTGTTCGTCAAGCTGCCGTGGCGCATGGCACTGCTGCACGCGCTGCTGCAGTACGACGTGCTCGGTTTCCAGACGCAACGCGACCGGAGGAACTTTGCCGAGTGCCTGCGTGCGCTCCTGCCCGACGTTACCCTCGCCGGTCGCGGGCCGGTGACGGAAGCTCAAGTGGCGGAGCGTCGCGTGCGCATCGGCAGCTTTCCCATCAGCATCGACTACAACTGGTTCGTTCGCCGGGCGACGAGCGCCGAGGTTGCGCAGCGCGTGCGCGAACTGCACCGGCTCCTGCCCAATCGCAAGCTGGTGCTCGGCGTCGACCGGCTCGACTACACCAAGGGAATTCCGCACCGGCTGAAGTCGTTCCGAAACGCGCTCTCGCGCTTCCCCGAACTGTGCGGCCGCCTGTCGCTGATCCAGGTGGTCGTTCCCAGTCGCGAGGACATCGACACCTACCAATCCCTCAAGCTCGAGATCGAGCAGCTGGTGAGCGAGATCAACGGCGAGTACAGCCGCCCGGGCGGCTGGGTGCCGGTATGGTACGTCTACGGCAACCTGAACTCGGTCGACCTGCTCGCCTATTACCGTGCGGCACACATCGCGCTGGTGACCCCGCTCAAGGACGGGATGAACCTGGTGGCGAAGGAGTACTGCGCATGCAGCATCGAGGAGGACTGCGTGCTGATCCTGAGCGAGTTCGCCGGCTCCGCGGCGCAGCTGCATCGCGGCGCGCTCCTGGTCAATCCCTACGACATCGAAGGGGTGGCCGATGCGCTGCGGCGCGCCTGGGAGATGCCGCTCGAGGAATGCGCCGCGCGCATGCGCAGGATGCGCCGCTCGATCCGCCAGCACGACGTGTATTGGTGGCTGGATACCTTCCTCGTGACCGCGTTCGCGCACGAACTGCGCGCCATGCCGCCGCTGCCGCCCGACAGCGCCCAGCCCGAGCCCGACTATCTGCCGTTCTGAGGGGTGCGCGCGCGCACCCGCATGCGCATGCCGAAGCGCGGGCGCATCGTCGTCGCCGCCATCGCCTCCACCCGCTGCCCGGGCGCAAGATCGAGCAGGTAGCGTTGCGCCACCTGCGCCAGGATGAGCTTGCCCTCGACCATCGCGAGCGTTCCGCCGATGCAGTTGCGGTGCCCGACGGCGAACGGGATGTAGGCCAGGCTGTAGCGTTGAGCGCACGCTTCGGGCGTGAAGCGTTCCGGGTCGAAGCGCTCCGGCTCCGGCCAGTATGCAGGCAGGCGGTGCGTCGCGTAGAGGGAGACCACCGCGGTGCTGCCCTTGCTGAGGCGGAAGCCACCGATGGGACAATCCTCGCTCGCAACGCGCGACAGCGAGTGGATGGGCGAGTAGATGCGCAGCGATTCCTGCAGTACGCGCCCGACATAGTCGAGGCGCTCGAGTTCCTCGCCCGTCGGGGTGCGCCCGCCCAGTTGCTCGTCCACCTCGCGCAGCAGGCGCTCGCGCACGTCCGGGTGTGCGCTCAGCAGGTAGTGGGTCCAGCACATGGAAGCGGCAGAGGTCTCGTAACCGGCAAAGAACAGGGTCACGACCTGATCACGCAGTTCCTTGTCGGTGAAGGGCTGGCCCTCCCTCGCGGACGCGGCCATCAACATGCCGAGGATGCCGCCCTCGTCGTCGTCGGCCTTGCGCTGCCGGTCGATGAAGTGGTGCACCAGCCCGTCGAGCTCGCCGCATGCCGCTTCCAGCTTCTGCGCGCGCGCCGGCGACGGCTTGCGCAAGCCGGACAGGATGCCGCGCAGCGGAACCGGCCAGCTGTTCTTGATCGACTCGCTGATGTCGAACATCTCCTCCGCCTGCGTCTCGAAGCGCGGGCCGACGATGAGCACGCCCGCGAGCAGCTGCGTGAGTCGGAGGAATTCGAGCTCGACGTCGATCTGCGTGCCGGCCTGCGCGTGGCGCTGCCACCCGTCGAGGAAGCGCGTCACGTAGTCGCTCATCCAACCGACGTGGCGCCGCAGTTCGCTCGGCTTGAACGCAGGCTGCGTGAGCAGGCGCTGGCGCCGCCATCCTTCGCCTTCGCTGAGCAGCAACCCCTGACCGAGCAGCCGCTGCATCGCCGGATAGCGCGTGTTCTTGATGAAGCGGGCGCGGTGGTCGAGGAGAAGTTCCTTGATCAGCCGGGGTTCGGACACCAGGAGCAGGCTGCGTCCGGCCTGCAGCGGAACGCGCGCGATGCCGCCGAAGCGCACCGCCACGCGACGGAAGAACTCCATGGGATTGCGGCGCAGCGGGCCGATGCAGCCGAAATAGGGTAGACCGCGCGCAGCGGGGGGTACGGCAGTCGGTTGGTCAGGTTGGCTCATAAGATGCGGGGCGAAGGGGCCCCGGCATCATACGCGCACGTGGACCCTCTCACGCGCTGCGTCGGAGTGTTCCGCGGCGGTAGAATCGAGGCTTTCCACGCCGTCGACGTGACGCCCCGGCGCCACGCGATCACAGGAGAACCATGAGCATCACTGCCCTTCGGCCCGCGGGCGAACCCGCCATCACGGCGTACGAAAACTTCATTGGCGGCCGATGGTCGCCTGCGCGCGACGGCCGCACCCTAGACATGGTGTCGCCCAGCGACGGCATGGCCTTCGCACGGATCGCGCGCAGCGGCACTGCCGAGGTCGATGCGGCGGTCCGCGCCGCACGTCACGCCTTCGAGGAAGGGCCGTGGGGACGCATGACCGCGGTCGAGCGCGGCCGCCTGATGGTGAAGCTGGGTCAGAAGATCCTCGACAACTTCGAGGAACTCGCGCTACTCGAGGCGCGCGACACCGGCAAGCCGATGAAGCAGGCGCGTGCGGACATCGCTGCCACGGCGCGCTACTTCGAGTTCTACGGGACCGCGGGCGACAAGTTCCATGGCGATGTCATTCCCTTCCTGGACGGCTACATGGTCACGGTGCTGCGCGAGCCCAAAGGTGTCACCGGACACATCATCGCGTGGAACTACCCGGCGCAGATGATCGGCCGCACTCTCGGCGCCGCCCTGGCGATGGGGAATGCCGCGGTCATCAAGCCGGCCGAGGAGGCCTGCCTGACGCCGCTGCGCATCGTCCAGCTGGCGCAGGAGGTCGGTTTCCCCGAAGGGGCAATCAACATCGTGACCGGCATCGGCGAGGAGGCCGGCGCGGCCTTGTCGGCGCATCCGGGGATCGACTTCCTGTCGTTCACCGGCTCGCCGGAGGTCGGCGCGCTGGTGCAGAGTGCTGCCGCGCACAACCACATCGGATGCACGCTGGAACTGGGCGGCAAGTCACCGCAGCTGGTGTTCGACGACGCCGACCTGGACGCCGTGATTCCCGTCGCGGTCAACGCGATCGTGCAGAACGGCGGACAGACCTGCTCGGCGGGCAGCCGCCTGCTGGTGCAGCGATCGATCCACGACAGCCTCGTTCCGCGCCTGGCCGAGCGATTCGCACATCTGCGCGCAGGCAGCCACGAGATGGATCTGGACTGCGGCGCGCTCATTTCCGCCAATCAGAAGAAGCGGGTGCAGGGCTTCGTGGAGCGTGCACGCGGGGCGGGCGTGCCGGTGCTGGCCGAGGGGCGCGTGGCCGACGGCGTGCCTGCCGGCGGCTATTACCTGGCGCCGGTGCTGTTCGGGCCGGTACCGCGCGAGAACCAACTGGCCCGCGACGAGGTCTTCGGTCCCGTGCTCTCCATCATTCCCTTCGAGGACGAAGCCGATGCCGTGCGCCTGGCCAACGGGACGGACTATGGCCTGATCGCAGGCATCTGGACGCGGGAAGGCGCCCGCCAGATGCGCGTGGCGAAGAAGCTGCGTTGCGGGCAGGTGTTCGTCAACGGCTATGGCGCCGGCGGCGGCATCGAACTGCCGTTCGGCGGCGTGAAGAAGAGCGGCCACGGGCGCGAGAAGGGATTCGAGGCGTTGCGCGAGTTCTCGCACACCAAGACGGTCGTGTTCCGGCACGGCTGAGGATGTGCAGTCGGCGGGGGAGTGCCGCATCGGCGGCGCGCGCCCGTGAGAGGTCTGTTCGACAAACCACGGAGGAAAAAATGGCTCACAAGATGCGTTCGCTCGTCGGCGCGATTGCCGCCGCCGCCCTGGTGGCGGGGTGTGCGTCCAACATGAAGGTCGGAAACAACTTCGACTACAACAGCTTCGCCGCCCGCGTGAAGCCGGGCCAGAGCACGGGCAAGGAGGTGGCGCAATGGATCGGTCAGCCGTATGGCCGCGGCGTGGAGGTCATGCCGGACGGATCCAGGCTGAACGTGTGGACCTATTACTACGGCGCGGGCCAGATCCCGAGCGGGGCGAATACCACGTTCAAGATGCTGCAGGTCAAGCTCGACCAGGAAGACCGGGTGCAGGGCTATGTCTGGAGCGGAGACTTGTCGGGCGCCACGGTCGAGAACAAGTCGCAGTAGTGCATTGGTGGTGCAGCGGTCCGCCACGCGCGGCGGACCGCGCAATAACTACACGCAATCCAGCGTCCGGTGTCCGTCCTGCGCGCGCTTGCGCTGGATCAATGCGCGGGTACGCATGATGCGGTTACCTGGATCCATGTCCACGCGCGGGGAGGAGCCGCCATGCTCACGATTCAAGACTGCATCGAACTGTCGGAACTGACCGAGGAGGAGATTCGCGCGATCGCCGAGCACGAGCACATTCCCGAGATGGCGGCGGTCGAACTAGGCAACTACCTGTTGCACTCGCCCGCAGGCGAGAAGCGAATCTGCGCCATGATCGCGGACGACATCGAGCACGCGCGCGGCGCAGGCGATCTGATGCGCGTAATCGCGTTGAAGGTCTGCCTCAAGCACTATCTCGAAAAGCACGCATCGGCCAGATAGGCGCTGGCACCCTCTCTAAGGGGCGAGGCGTTCGATGCGCCAGTTCCCCGGTTCCTCGCGCGTGTAGGCGATGCGGTCGTGCAGCCGGCTGGGTCGGCCTTGCCAGAATTCCAGTGCGTGCGGCGTGAGCCGATAGCCACCCCAGTGCCTGGGCCGCAGCGGGGAATCACCATGGCTGGCGACGGCCTGCGCGAAGCGCGCCTCCAGGTCGGCGCGATCAGGGATCGGGCGGCTCTGCGGCGAGGCCCAGGCCCCGTGCCGGCTGCCGAGTGGGCGCATCTGGTAGTAGGCGTCGGATTCCGCCTCCGCAACCTTGTCGACCTGTCCCTCGATCCGGATCTGGCGCTCCAGTTCGACCCAGAAGAACAGCAGCGCGGCGTTGGGATTGGCCGCGAGCTCCTCACCCTTCCGGCT
>CAZNBS010000183.1:0-10277 GCA_964570955.1 uncultured Burkholderiales bacterium
CCGTGGTCGACCGCACCGGCAAGCTGGTCGAGACCGGCACGATCTATCCCCATGCGCCGCGCAATGACTGGGAGGGAGCCATCGCCACCCTCGTGGCGCTGGTGCAGCGGCACGACGCACGTCTGCTCAGCATCGGCAACGGTACCGCCTCGCGCGAAACCGACAAGCTGGTTAGCGACCTGATGAAGCGCCATCCGGCACCTGCGCTGACGAAGGTGGTGGTATCGGAAGCGGGGGCGTCGGTGTACTCGGCTTCCGAACTGGCGGCAAGGGAGTTCCCGCAACTTGACGTGAGCCTGCGTGGTGCGGTGTCGATCGCGCGCAGGCTGCAGGACCCGCTCGCGGAGCTGGTCAAGATCGATCCGAAATCCATCGGCGTCGGCCAGTATCAGCACGACGTCAGTCAGAGCAAGCTGGCGCGCAGCCTCGACGCGGTCGTCGAAGACTGCGTGAATGCCGTCGGCGTGGATGTGAACACGGCCTCGGGTGCGCTGCTCGCGCGTATCTCCGGCCTGTCGAGCGCGCTGGCCGAGAACATCGTGCGCCACCGCGACGAGCATGGCCCCTTCCCGAATCGCGAAGCGCTGAAAAGCGTGTCCCGGATGGGGCCGAAGACCTTCGAGCAGGCCGCGGGCTTCCTGCGCGTCATGCAGGGCGACAATCCGCTCGATGCCTCGGCAGTCCATCCGGAGGCGTATCCGGTGGTCGAGCGCATTCTCGGCGACGTCAAGCGCTCCGTGCGTGAACTGATGGGCAACGCGCAGCTGCTCGGATCGCTGCAGCCGGAACGCTATACCGACGCGCGCTTCGGCCTGCCTACGGTGAAGGACATCCTGCGCGAGCTGGAGAAACCCGGTCGGGACCCGCGCCCGGAGTTCAAGACTGCCGTGTTCAAGGAGGGTGTCGAGGACCTGAAGGACCTGGCGCCCGGCATGTTGCTCGAGGGCGTGGTGACGAACGTGACCAACTTCGGTGCCTTCGTGGATATCGGCGTTCACCACGACGGATTGGTGCACATCTCGGTCATGTCGCAACGGTTCGTGAAGGATCCGCGCGAAGTGGTCAAGGCCGGCGACGTGGTCAAGGTGAAGGTGCTGGAGATCGATCTGCAACGCAAGCGCATCGCACTGACCATGCGCCTCGACGAGGCGCCTGCCCCGCGCGCCGCGCGCGCGGACTCGGCTGTGCCGCGGCGTTCGGCCGAGGACAGCGCGCGCCGCTCCGGCGAGGGCCGTGACCCCCGCCCCCCTCGTCGTTCTGGCGAAGTACGCAAGCCGGCCACGACCGCTCGCGTTGGGGCAACGCGCGACCCGCGCGCTCCCCGTCGTCCCGGCGAAAGCCGCGACCCGGCGCAACCCAGCGGCACCCCTGCGGGCAAACGGCCTGAGCAGGGCAAAGCCCCCGCCGGAGCGATGGCCGAGGCGCTGGCGCGCGCGTTGAAGCGTCCCGTCTCCTGACCGCGTTTAACATGGATCAATGCCCGGCGCCCAGGCGCGCGTAGCATGCTCTCGACAGGGCAGAAGGAGCAGCACATGAAGTTGATGGAATGGACCGACGGTCTGGTACTGGGTCACGCGCGGATGGACGACACGCACCGCGAGTTCGTGGATCAGCTCAATGCACTGGCCGAGGCGAGCGATGGCGAGATGCTCGCGCGCTTCGACGCGTTGTACGCGCACACCGTCGCGCACTTCGAACAGGAAAACGAGTGGATGCGCGCGATCGCCTTCCCGCCCGTTCACTGCCATACTGCCGAGCACGACGGCGTACTCGAGGTGATGCGCGAAGTCCGCCGTCACCTCGAAAGGCAGGACTACAACGTCGGGCGCGTGCTGGCGAAGGAGATGGCCGAATGGTTCCGCGGGCACGCGGCGACCATGGATGCAATGCTCGCCCACGTCATGAAAAGTCAGGGCGTCGGCGAGGCGGTCTCCGCGGCCGGCTGCGCACACGGCGGCGCCTGCTCCTGAACGGCTTCCCGCGTCCGGTGCCGGGCCGGGCGCTGCCTCACGACCGGCGCTGCCAGCGATCCCAGTAGGGCTCAGGCCCCAGCTGCGCGGCCAGGAAGTCCACGAAGGTGCGTACCTTCGCGCTGAGGAACTTCCGGCTCTGGAACACGGCGTAGGCGCTCAGCTCCGCCGGCCGGTAGTCCGGCATCACTGACTCCAGCTGGCCGCGTTCCAGCGCTTCCCCCGCGATGAACGTCGGTTGCAGCGCCAATCCCATGCCGTCGATCGCCGCCTGGTACAGCACCTCGCCGTGGTTGGCGCGCAGCGACCCGCGCACCGGGATGTTCACCGGCCCGTCCGGGCCGACCATTGGCCACTCGTTGCCCGCGCGCGTGTAGGTGTAGCCGAGACAGTTGTGTGCGGCGAGGTCTGCCGGCGTGTGCGGCCGTCCGTACCGTGCGAGGTAGACGGGCGACCCGCAGACGACCAGCCGGATCGGACACAGGCGCCGCGCGACGAGACGGGATTCGGCCAGCGTGCCGATGCGGATCGCCAGATCCACTCCTTCTTCCACCAGGTCGATGAAGCGGTCGTTCAGGCTCAGTTCGACCGTGACCTCGGGGAAGCGCGCGCTGTACTCGGCGAGGAAGCGCGAGAGGTGGCGGGTGCCGAACACCACCGGCGCGTTCACCCGCAGCGTGCCGCGCGGCTGCTGCGTCTGGCTGGCAACTGACGCATCCATCTCCTCCAGATCGCGCAGCAACTGCTGCGAGCGCTCGAAGTAGGCGGCGCCTGCCTCGGTGAGCGAGAGCCGCCGCGTGGTGCGCTGGAGCAGGCGGGTGCCCAGTCGCGATTCGAGGTCTTGCACGTAGCGGCTCACCATGGCTTGCGAGATGCCCAGTCGCTCGGCGGCAGCGACGAAACTGCCGCTCTCCACCACGCGAACGAACGCTTCCATCGAGGCGAGTCGGTCCATGAACTATTATTGCTTAGAATGCATAGATGGATTGCATTCTTACGTATTTATCGATAAGTGCGCAAGCAATAGAGTACGTCCATCGCCATTGCGGGCCACACGCCGCCGGCGGATACCCCGGACATTTCACTCTCAGGAGATAGCCATGATCGATACCCGCACCGCCCCCTACGCCGCCCTGATCCTGCGTGTCAGTCTCGGCGTCATGTTCATTGCCCACGCGCTGCTGAAGATTTTGGTGTTCACGTTGCCCGGCACCGCGCAATTCTTCGGCTCGGTCGGCCTGCCGGAGTGGCTCGCCTATCCAGTCACCGCGATGGAACTGGCTGGCGGCGCGATGTTGATCGCTGGGGTGTGGACGCGCTGGGTCGCGCTCGCCCTGGTGCCGGTGCTCATCGGCGCAACCAGCGTGCACTGGAGCAACGGCTGGCTGTTCACCGCACAGAACGGCGGCTGGGAATACCCGGTGTTCCTCACGCTCGCCGCGATCGCGCAGGCCCTGCTCGGCGACGGCGCCTACGCCCTGCGGGCAAGCGCACCGCGTGCGTCGCGCCTGCAACATGCATGATGGAACTGAGCGCATCGTAACGAAGGCACGCCCTCCCGCGGGAGGGCATGCGCATGAACGGAGAAGCGACATGAACATGCCTACTGTATTCGTCTCGCACGGCGCGCCGACCATGGCGCTGCAGCCCGGTGCGGCAGGCGAGGCGCTGCGACGGCTCGGCGCCCGGCTGCCGAAGCCGACTGCGATCCTGATGGTCTCGGCGCATTGGGAGACGCACGCGCCGAGCGTGAGCACGGCGACGCAGCCGGAGACGATCCATGACTTCTTCGGCTTCCCCCCGCCGCTGTACGAACTGCGCTATCCGGCGCCGGGTGCGCCCGATCTTGCGCGCCGTGCCGCGCAACTGCTGAACCAGGCCGGCATCGCCGCCAACCTCGATGCGCAGCGGGGACTCGACCACGGTGCGTGGGTGCCGCTGCGCTATCTGCGTCCGAACGCCGACGTGCCGGTCACGCAGCTGTCGATCCAGCCGCAGCTCAGCCCGCTGCACCACTATCGGGTGGGAGAGGCCTTGCGCCCGCTCATCGCCGAGGGTGTGCTGATCGTCGGCTCGGGCAGCCTTACGCACAATCTGGGTGAGTTCCGCTTGCGCGGCGAGGACGTGCCGTCCTACGTGCGCGGCTTCCAGCAGTGGGTGCGCAAGGCGCTCGAGGACGGCGACTGCAGCGCGCTGATGGACTATCGCAAGCTCGCCCCCGACGCGGCGCGCGCGCATCCGACCGACGAGCACTTCCTGCCGCTATTCGTCGCGCTCGGCGCGGCGGGTGGCGGTCCCGTGCGGCGCTACACCGACGAGGTCACCTTCGGCGTGATCGCGATGGACGGGTATGTGTTCGGCGTGGAGCAGGAGACCGCGGCGGCCTAGACCAGACCCAGCGCAACCAGCAGGAGCGGCAGCAACAGCGAGGAGAGCAAGGCGTTCAGTCCCATCGCCAGGCCGGAGAACGCGCCGGCCTGCTCGCTCTCCTGGAAGGCGCGCGCGGTGCCGATGCCGTGCGAGGTCGTGCCGATGGCGAAACCGCGCACCGCCGGATCGCGCACCTTCAGCCAGTCGAGCAGGGCAGGGCCGATGACTGCGCCGACGATGCCGGTGGAGACCACCAGGATCGCCGTCAGCGACGGCGGGCCGCCCAGCTTCTCGACGATGCCCATCGCCACCGGGGCAGTCACCGACTTCGGCGCCAGCGCCAGGGTGGTGGCAGTGGACGCGTTCAGCAGTGTGGCGATGCCGACCGCCGACAGGGCGGCGGTGGCGCTCCCGGCCAGCAGGCCGAGCGACAGCGGCATCCACAGGCTGCGCAGCTTGGAGAAGTTGAAATAGAGCGGCACGGCCAGCGCGACCGTTGCCGGGCCGAGCAGGAAGTGCACGAACTGCGCGCCGGCGAAGTAGGTGGGATAGGGTGTGTCGGTGATCGCGAGCAGTGCGACCAGCGTCAGCACCGCCAGCAGCACGGGATTGAACAGGGCTTTGCGGCCGGAACGGCGGAACAGCCAGTCACCGAGCAGATAGGCGCACAGCGTAAGCGTCAGGTGCAGCAGCGGTGAGGCGGAAAGATAGACCCAGATCTCGCCGAGGGCGGGTTTCATTCCTCTTCGGCCTCAGTGACCGGCTGGCGGTCCGCCAGCGCACGAATCGTCAACGCGGTGACCGCGAGCGTGACCACCGCGCCGAGCATCACGGCGACGACGATCGCCAGCCACTCCTCGCGGATGCGTCCGGCGTGCAGCATCACGCCCACGCCCGCCGGCACGAACAGCACCGAGAGATGCTGCAGCAGGCCCCCGGCTCCACCTCGCAGGGAATGCCCGAGTCCCGGTCGCAGGGCGATGGCGGCGAACAGCAGCGCCATGCCCACCACCGGGCCTGGTACGGCGATGGCGAGAGCCTGGGTGACGGCCTCGCCGACCAACTGGAACACGAGGAGAATCGCGAAGCACTGCAACATGGGTGAGCGTCCTGGCAGAAGGATACTGCGGGAACGACGCCGGGCCGCTATACCCGGCTGCGGGTCTGCTCGATGGCGAGGTCGGTCACAGCAACTCCAACACCTTCTCCGGCGGACGACCGATGACGGCCCGGTCGCCGCGGATGACGACCGGGCGTTCGATCAGGATCGGGTGCGCGGCCATGGCGTCGATCCACTGTGCCTCGCTCATCGACCTGCCGGCGTACTGGGACTTGAACGTGTCCTCGCCCTTGCGCACTAGTTGTTCGGCCGGAATGCCGAGCTTGTCCAAAAGCACGCGCAGCTCCTCGCTCGAAGGAGGGGTGTGCAGGTACTCGATCACGCGCGGCTCGATCCCGCGCTCGCGCAGCAGTGCGAGCGCCGCGCGGCTCTTGCTGCAGCGTGGATTGTGGTAGATGACGATGTCGGCGGCTTTCTCAGTCACGTGGGTTGCTCCTTCGGCTCCTTTCACGCCAGCGCCTTGCTCACCACTTCCAGCGTGTCCTTGGACAGGCTGCCCGTCGCACGGATGCGAGTCAGCTGCGCGCTCGCGTGGTCCTGCCGGCCGCCATCGAACTTGCGCCATCGGTCGAACCCACGCGCCAGTCGCGCCGCGATCTGTGGATTGAGCGGATCCAGCGCGAGCACCTGATCGGCGGCGAACGCATAGCCCGACCCGTCGGCGGCGTGGAAGTGCCGCTGGTTGGCGCAGAAGGTTCGGATCAGCGCATACACCTTGTTCGGGTTCTTTAGGTCGAAGGCCGGGTGCTGCGTGAGCCGCTTCACCTCGGAGAGCGTCTGCGGCACCCGAGCACTCGCCTGCACGGCGAGCCACTTGTCCACCACCAGCGGTTCGCGCTTCCATTTCGTGTAGAAGCGCTCCAGGGCCGGCTTGCGTTCATCCCAGTCCGTATTGGCAATGGCCATCAATCCAGCCATCGCGTCGGTCATGTTGTCGGCGCCGTCGAACTGGCGCAGGCACAGCGCGCGCACCGGCTCGTCGTCCAGCTCCATCAGATAGGACAGGCAGAGGTTCTTCAGTGCGCGTCGTCCGGCGGAGGCCGCATCCGGGCTGTACGGTGCCGGGATCGAATACGCCTGATACGTGGCGAGCAGTTCGCCACGCAAGGCCTGCGCGATGTGCCGGCGCAGCTGTACGCGCACCTCATGGATCGCGTCGGGATCGACCACCTCCATCTGTTCGCCGACATAGGCTTCGCTCGGCAGGCTCAGCGCCTCCGCGGCGAAGGCGGGATCGCGCGCCGCATCGCCGAGGATGCGCTCGAATGCCTGGATGAAACCCGGATGCGGATCGATAAGCTCGCCCGAGCCAACGCGTGCGATGTCCCGCAGCATGATGTTCAGCGCCAGGCGTTGTCCGGCCTCCCAGCGATTGAACGCGTCGCTGTCGTGGGCCATCAGATGGGCGAGGTCGTCGTCGCTCAGATCCGTGTCCAGTACGACCGGGGCAGACAGCCCGCGCAGCAGCGAGGGCACCGGCCGGCTGGTTACGTCCACGAAGCGCAGGGACAGCGTGCGCTCGATCAGCGAGAACGTGCGCGAGGTGCCGCTCGCCTCCGGCTCGCCCTCGAGGCGCAGCGCAATCTCCTTCCCGTCGCTGTCGAGCAGCCCGAGTACCACGGGGATCTGCAGCGGCAGCTTCTCCGGCTGGCCGGGTGTGGGCGGTGTGGACTGGTGGAAGTCGAGCGTGAAGGACTTTGCGGCGGCATCGTACGAACTGCGCACCCGCAGGCGCGGCGTACCGGCCTGGTCGTACCAGCGCCGGAACAGCGACAGATCCACCCCGCTCGCATCCTGCATCGCCTGCACGAAGTCGTCGGTCGTGACCGCCTGGCCGTCATGGCGCTCGAAGTACAGATCCATGCCCTTGCGGAAGGCCTGGACCCCGAGCAGCGTGTGGATCATGCGCACCACTTCCGCGCCCTTCTCGTACACGGTCGGGGTGTAGAAGTTGCTGATCTCCATGTACGACTGCGGCCGCACGGGATGCGCCATCGGTCCGGCATCCTCCGGGAACTGCGCCGCACGCAGCTGTCGCACCTCCTGGATGCGTTGCACCGGCCGGGAGTAGGTATCCGCACCGAATTCCTGGTCGCGGAACACGGTGAGGCCTTCCTTGAGCGAGAGCTGGAACCAGTCGCGGCAAGTGACCCGATTGCCGGTCCAGTTGTGGAAGTACTCGTGGGCCACCACGCGGTCGATCAGCATGAAGTCGGTATCGGTCGCGATGTCCGGCCGGGCCAGCACATACTTGGTGTTGAAGATGTTGAGCCCCTTGTTCTCCATCGCCCCCATGTTGAAGTCACCCACCGCCACGATCATGTAGTGGTCGAGGTCGAGTTCGAGGCCGAACACCTCCTCGTCCCACTTCATCGACTTCTTCAGCGCCTGCATGGCGAACGCGCATTGGTCGAGCTTCCCCGGTTCGACGTAGATCGCCAGCGCAACCGTTCGCCCTGAGGCGGTGACAAAGCTGTCCTGAAGCTTGTCCAGGCGGGCTGCGACCATTGCGAACAGGTAGGAGGGCTTGGGAAACGGGTCTTCCCATTTCGCCCAGTGGCGTCCCTCCTCCTCCTTCCCGTGGCCCACGAGATTGCCGTTGGACAGCAGGTCGGGGTAACGGGCGGCATCGGCGTGAATCGTGGTGGTGTAACGCGCCATCACGTCCGGCCGGTCGAGGAAGTAGGTGATGCGTCGAAAGCCCTCCGCCTCGCACTGCGTGAACAGTCCGTCCTTGGACGCGTAGAGTCCCATGAGCTTGGTGTTCTGCGCCGGCAGGATGCGCACGTAGGTCTCCAGCGTGAAGGCGTCGGGGACGCGATCGATGGTGAGGTGCTCGGCGTCGACCTTGAATTCGTTACGCTCCAGCGGGCGCCCGTCGACCTTCACCGACTCGAGTTCCAGTTCGTCGCCGTCCAGCACGAGCGGCGCGGTGATCGACGCGGCCGGATGGCGCGCGACGCGCATGACGGCATGCACGCGCGCGGAGGCTTCGCGGATGTCCACGTCCAGGTCGACGGTCGAGACCAGAAAGTCGGGCGGGGTATAGTCCTTGAGGTAGACGGTGCGGGGCGGTGGGTTGAGCAGATTGATCACGTCGGGGAATCCTGAGAGTCGTCCAGGAGAAGTCTAACCGCAAGATTGCTCCCTGCGGTCGGGATGACACGAGGGGGCGGTCGGGATGACACGAGGGGGCGGTCGGGATGACACGAGGGGCGGTCGGGATGACACGACAGAGCGGTCGGGACACGACAGAGCAGTTGGTAGACCCGAGAGCCCGGCCGCGATGCAACCCGGCGGACTGCGCGGGCGCGAGTCCGGCGGGGTGAGGCGGACGGCACGCACGCCCGGCAACGCCGCAACTCCTTCGATGTCATCCCGACCGGCGCGTGACCGGCGCGCGGCATCCTCGCCCTGCAGCCGGCAACCGGAACCATTGCTTGCTTGCCCGTCCTCGATCCCTCCCAGGAATCCACCATGACCGACAAGACCATCCTCGTCACCGGCTCCACCGACGGCATCGGCCGGGCCACCGCCAGGCAGCTGCTGGAACTCGGGCACCGCGTCCTCGTGCACGGCCGCAGCCAGCCCAAGGCGCAGGCGCGCGCGAACGATCTCGCGCGCCAGACGGGCGGTCGGACCGAGCCGGTGTGGGGCGATCTGTCCTCCATGCAACAGGTGGTGGCCCTCGCCCGCCAGGTGCATGGCCACGCGCCCGTGCTCGATGTGCTCGTCCACAACGCCGGCGTATACGAGCGCGATCGCCGCCTCACGGCGGACGGTTTCGAGACGACGATGGCGGTGAACCACTTCGCCCCCTTTCTGCTCACGCATCATCTGTTGTCCGACATCACGACCGCGCCTGCGGGCCGTATCGTGGTGGTCAGCTCCATGACGCATCAGGGTGCGCGCATCGACATTGCGGACTTGAACTTCGCCCGCCGCTTCGACGGCTATCAGGCGTATAGCAGCTCCAAGCTCGCCAACGTGCTGTTCGCCCGCGCGCTGGCCCGCCGGCTCGTCGGCACACCCGTCACCGTGAACGCGCTGCATCCGGGCGTGATCGACACGAAGCTGCTGCGCGCCGCGTTCAGCGGCCGTGGTGCGTCGGTGGAGCAGGGCGCCCGCACGTCGGTCTACCTGGCCACTTCCGACGAAGTGGACGGAGAGACGGGCGGGTACTACGTCGAGTGCCGCAAGACGCAACCGTCGAAGCTCGCACTGGACGATGCGCTGGGCGAGGCACTGTGGCTGGAGACCGAGCGTCAGCTGGCAGGCTTCCTATGAGTTTGCACAGCGCCGCACACGGTGACGCGTAGCTGCCGTGAAAGGCATCGCAAACCGCGCTGCGCGACGACTTCAGTGCGGCGCGCGCCGGCTCTCCGCTCTGCGCAGCGTGCGGTGCCGCGCGTGGGTCGCACTCTCTCATCGGGGAAACTGCGGAACGTGAGTTGCTGAGCCTCGATCAGCGCCTGCGCCGGTCCGGCACGGACTCGGGCATGGTTTCCGTGTTGTTCAACTCGCCGACTGGAGATACTTCGATGCGGACTCGAGACCGAGTCAACCTGATGCAGGTGGATCGCTGGGGATACGTAGCCGCCGGCGTGGCCCTGCTCGCCTGGGGCCTGCGGCGCCGCGGGCTGGTGGGCAGTAGCGCAGGCGGCATCGCGGCCTGGCTCATGTACCAGGCCTACACGGGGAACAACCCCATGTTCGAGCCGCTCGACATCCGTGTGAATCGCCACCCGGGCGAGACCGGCGCACGCGAGACCACCGTCATCGACGATGCCCTCACCGTCGGCAAGCCGCGCGAGGAG
>CAZNBS010000184.1:0-10276 GCA_964570955.1 uncultured Burkholderiales bacterium
GATGGGTTACTGCGTCGGCCTCGGCACGAAGCTCGGGCGACCGGACCGACCGGCACTTTCCGCTGCCGGCTGCGACGCCGGGGCGCTCGTCGCACTGAAGGACCAAGTGGGCCCCCTTGCTCCTCGCTCCAGCGCGCGGGTTTCCCTCTGCTCGTTGAGGGGCGATGCTCGAGTCAAAAGCGGGTACCGCTACTTCGGCGGGATGATCGGGAGCAGCAGATAGGATTCGCGCGTGCCACCGGCGTGCAGGGTCACGCGTCCGCCGAAGACCACGGCCGGGAGAACAGGAAAATCAAACGTCTCTTTGACCGACTGCGAGCGGATGGCTGGTCCGAGAGTGTGGTCAAGCACGCGATGGTGAGCGCACATGCAAGAAGCCGTGCGCCGGAATGGCGTCAGTACGCCCCCAGCTCCTGGCGAAGCGCAGGAAGGCAATCCGCACGTGCTGCCCGGCCAAGTAGGCCTGCCATTCCGCCAGCGCGGCGTCGAGCCGGCTGAGCCCTTCAGCCGGCGGCGCGCTTCATCGCTGCTCGATGAAACTCCTCGCCGCTTCGACGAACTGCGCGTAAGCCTCGGCATCCATCCGCAGGTTCTTGCTGAGTGAGGCTGGGCATGCTCACCCTTCTCCAGCGCGCGCGAGCAACTCCAGCTCCATGCCCAAGCATGCGCTCGAGCTCAAAGCCCAGCGCCTGCCCCACCCGCACCGCCTCGCTGCCCGCATCGTGATTCTCGCACCTGCTTCGACCTCGAGGCGCACGCACCCCTGCTGCTCCTGCCGCGAAACAAGCTTCACTACGGGTGAGAACGAATCGCCGACGCTCACACCGCGCACGATTCTTATGTCCCAGGTGCCACCTTGTTTGGGGTGGCCACGAATGGGGGCGTTCGAGCCAGGTGGCCATCGGGGATCGCGCAGAGGTATATTCATCCGAATCCGCTGCCGTCGCGGGGTGGCTTGCAGACCACGAGATTCAGACATGACCGCACCGGGCGATTTCGGGCATCTGGACGTGCTGAAGGGCATCTCGGAGGGGCATCGGAGCGCCATACTGGCTGAATGCTCGACCCGGCACTGCCGGAAAGGGGTCGTCCTCTATAACCAGGGCGATCGCTCGGACTTCATCGCGATCGTCGGCAAGGGCCATGCGATCACGCTGTACCAAGCCCCCAACGGCCACGTCGGCGCGAGCGGCATCTGGACCGTGGGTGACATCCTCGGCGCATCCTACATACACAATCCTGCGCACCGGCACACCATGGTGCGCAGCATCGAGCCCATAACGCTGTTCTGCCTGCCGCATGCGGCCATGAACCGCGCAATCCGCGAGTTCCCGGAGTTCGGCGAGATGATGCTGAAGGCGGTATCGTCGCGGCTACGCTGGGCGCACAACCTGACACACATCATGCAGACGCTGCCTGCCTTCGAGCGGGTCTGCGCGATCCTCGTCAGCTTGTCGGACCGCTACGGGCGTCAAAAAGGCGGTGGCGTCCTAGTCGATGTCAGCCTCACACACGAACACCTGGCAGCGTTCGTCGGTGTCACGCGGCAATTCGCGACGGTGACGCTGCATAATCTCGTCGACGACGGGCTGATCTCGATCCGGGAGCGCCGCATCTTTCTGCACGATCCGCAGCGCCTGCGGCGACGAGCGGCCGTATTCTGACAATCATCTTCAACAAGCCTCGCCTTCGACCGAGTAACGCACGCGGTGCCGGTTTCGCGTGAGTTCGCGCCACCGCAGGAGCAGAGGCAGCAGTAGGACGAGCGCAAGCAGGAGCACGAGCACGCCGGATATGGGACGCGAGATGAAAATGCTCCAGTGGCCCTGGGACATGGCCAGCGACTGCCGCAGCGTAGATTCGATCAAGGGACCCAGCACAACGCCGAGCACCGCCGGGGCGGGCGGAAAATCGAGCCGGCGCAGAAAAAATCCGGCGATGCCGAATGCGAACACGAGCCACAGATCGAAGACCGAGCCATTCAGGCTATAGCCGCCCACCACGCACAGGACCAGGATCACCGGATAAAGCACGTAGTAGGGCGTACGCAACAGGCTCGCAAAGAACGGGACTAAGGGACTGTCAGTAATTAACGTTTACAAACCATCAGGGCGCGAGCGTGTAATTCCAGTCGCCATGAAATCGATGCGGCCTCAGTTTGAGGGTTTTCATCTGCGCGTTCGCAACCTGCACGCCCGTAGGGACATCAAGGTAACTGGGGAAAATCCTTGATCGCAGGCAAGCTCACATTTCAGGACAGGATCCGCAGCGTCTTGACCTTTCGGAAATCCCTATCGTGAGTCGCCAGCGCATCGGCATTGACGGCAATCGCGCTCGCCACCTGAATCGCGTCAGGCAGCTTGAGCTTTAGCGATCCGCGAAAGCGGGCCGCGCTCGCGGCGATATCGGCGTCCAGCGGGATCACCTGCCAGGACTCCATGACGGAGCGGTAACGCGCAGCAAGCTCATCGCGGCCGGCGCCGAGCGGGCCGGTCAGCACCTCGGCGATCGTGAGCGTCGTGACTGCGAACGCGATCGCGCCGACCGCTTGCCGGTCGAACAGCGGGCGGAAGCGTTGGGCAAGCGTCGGGTGCCCTTCCAGGTAGTAAATGATGGGCGCCGAGTCCACCAGAACCAAGGTACCGGTCGCCACGCTCGATAGGTCTAGCGGCTCCACTCGTTGCGCAGGCGGCGCAGCGCTTTCACGCTGTCCTTGCCCCAAAGTCCCTTGCCCGAACCGGCCAGGGCGGTGAGCGGCCGCTGCCCGACTGCACGCTCCACCTGCGCGGCCGGTACGATCGCAGCGATCGAGCGCCCGTGGCGCGTGATGACGGTGGCTCGGCCCTTTTCAGCCTCGATGAGGAGTGCGGGGAGCTGGCTGCGGGCGTCCGCGGCATTCTTGCGCATGGGCTTTGGCATGACGAAACTGTACAAGTTGTACAGAATTGCGTCAAGATCGATGACAATAGGCCATCACGTGCTGACAGCGGGCTATCCAGCCTGAACACACCAGTACGAGGGCCCTGGGCAACTGCGGTTTTTAGGATTGTTGGAGCCGCCATGGTCAAAGCATCAAGAACCGCCGCGCGAGCGCCTCGATCGCGGCTTGGGAAAGTCGAGAACCTGCAGGCCAGCCGGTCTGCAACGGCGGCTGCGGCATTGCCCTTTCAGCCCTCGCCGGCCGAGCAGGTACCCCCGCATGACCTCGATCGTGCCCTGCACGTGTTTCTGGCGCAGATCACGCAAGGCCTGTCGCCCGCCGCAGTGGCGGGTGCCTGGGCCGATTGGGCGCTGCACCTCGCGTTCTCGCCCGGCAAGCAGATGGAATTGGGCGTAAAAGCCGCGCGCAAGACCGCCCGGCTCGCGCATCACGCGCTGCATCGCCCGGACCTCGCGCGCGACCCGTGCATCGAGCCGCTGCCGCAGGACAAGCGCTTCGCCGCGCCCGAATGGCAGCAATGGCCGT
The DNA here is from genome assembly GCA_964570955.1 of uncultured Burkholderiales bacterium. Taxonomy (GTDB): domain Bacteria; phylum Pseudomonadota; class Gammaproteobacteria; order Burkholderiales; family SHXO01; genus SHXO01. Next base: position 3,467 of record CAZNBS010000184.1, read on the forward strand.
TCAACCTTCTCTACCAGGCGTTTCTGCTCAATCAGCAGTGGTGGCACAACGCAACCACCGGCGTACGCGGCGTAAGCCGCCACCACGAGGAGATGGTCACGTTCGGCGCGCGACAGCAACTCGACATGCTCTCGCCATCGAACTTCCCGCTCTGCAACCCGGAAGTCATGGCCGAGACTTGCCGCACCGCCGGCATGAACCTATGGCAGGGTGCGCTGAACTGGGCCGATGACGCCTGGCGCCTCGCCACGCGCCAGCCGCCGGCCGGCACCGAGCGCTTCCGCCCCGGCCGGGAGGTCGCGCTCACGCCCGGCAAAGTGGTGCTGCGCAATCGTCTGATCGAACTTATCCAGTACACGCCGCAGACCGCCGACGTGTGGGCCGAGCCAATATTGATCGTGCCGTCGTGGATACTCAAGTACTACATCCTCGACCTGTCTCCTGCCAACTCGCTGGTGCGCTGGCTGGTCGAGCAGGGCCACACCGTGTTCATGGTGTCCTGGCGCAACCCCGACAGCGCCGACCGCGAGATCGGCATGGACGACTACCTGCACAACGGCGTGATGGCCGCGCTCGACGCCGTCTGGACTATCGTGCCGCGGCGCCCGATCCAGGCCGTGGGCTACTGCCTGGGCGGTACGCTGCTCGCGATCGCTGCAGCGGCCATGGCGCGCGACGGCGACGAGCGCCTCAACACGCTCAGCCTGCTCGCCTCGCAGGTGGACTTCAGCGAGCCCGGCGAGCTGGGGCTGTTCATCGACGAAAGCCAGCTCGCGTTCCTCGACGACGTGATGTCCTCGCAAGGCACGCTCGACGGCAAGCAGATGTCCGGCGCGTTCGCGCTCTTGGGCTCGCGTGATCTGGTGTTCTCGCGCATGGTGCGCGACTACCTGATGGGCCGACGCGCGCCGGTGAGCGACCTCGCGGCGTGGAACGCCGACGCGACGCGCATGCCGTTTCATCAGCACAGCCACTACCTGCGCAGCCTGTACCTGCGCAACGACCTGGCGCAGAACCGCTACCGGGTCGCCGGCGTACCCGTCGCGCTGACCGACATCCGCGTACCGATCTTCAGCCTCGGCACCGAGCGCGACACCGTCTCACCGTGGCCGTCGGTCTACAAGATCAACACGCTGAGCGACACCGACGTGACGTTCTGCCTCACCAGCGGGGGGCACAATGTCGGGGTCGTCAATCCGCCCGGACCCGGCGTCAAGCGCCACTTCCGCATCGCGACGCGGCCTGCCGACGGTCGCTACACCGACCCGCAAGCCTGGCAAGCACAGGCGCAGCCGCAGGACGGCTCGTGGTGGCCGGCTTGGGGGGCGTGGCTGCGCGAGCATGCCAGCGCGCGCGTAAAGCCGCCCGCGATGGGCAGCGCCGCGCACGGCTATGCGCAACTGGACGATGCACCGGGGCGCTTTGTGCTGACGCCGTGACGTGCGACCATCATCGGGTACGAGCATAGTGCCGACTTGTGCTTCACCGCATCACGGAGGCTGCAATGCCGATGAAGCCCGATGACATGACCCAGGTGCTGGCCCTGACAACCCGCAAGGGCGTGGGCAGCCTGCGCTGGCAGAAGCCGGTGTGGGTCGACTTCCTGCCGCCGTGCAACCACGCGTGCCCTGCGGGCGAGGACATCCAGTCCTGGCTCGCGCTCGCCCAGGCCGGAAGCCACCAGGACGCGTGGCGCAAGCTGGTCGAGAACAATCCGCTGCCGGGCACGCACGGGCGCGCCTGCTATCACCCGTGCGAGTCGGACTGCAACCGGGGCGCGCTCGATGCGCCGATCGCGATCCATGCGGTCGAGCGTTTCCTCGGCGATCTGGCGAGCTGCAGCGACTGGGCAGTGCCGGTGGCGACCGCATCCGGCAAGCGGGTGCTCGTCGTCGGCGCAGGACCCGCCGGGCTGTCGTGCGCGTGGCAACTGGCGCGAATGGGTCACGCGGTGGAGATCCGTGACCAGAATCCGGACCCGGGCGGCATGATGGCTTACGGCATCCCGGAATACCGGCTGCCGCGGGCGGAGCTCGCGCGCGAGATCGCGCGCATCACCGCGATGCCCGGCGTGACGCTGCGCTGTGGCGAAGCCGTCGACGACGTGGCGCGAGCGCGCCGCGACGGCGGTTTCGATGCGGCGTTCGTCGCGGTGGGCGCACAACTCGGCAACCATCTCGACATCCCCGCGGTCGATGGGCGGCGCATCATCGACGCGGTCGGTCTGCTCGATCGCGTGCGCCGCAACGAACGCCCGGCACTCGGCCGTGTGGTCGTCGTCGTGGGCGGCGGCAACGTCGCGATGGATGCTGCCCGCACCGCGCAGCGGCTGGGCGCAGACGAGGCCGTGCTGGTCTACCGGCGTGACCAGGCGCACATGGGCGCGCATCCGGAGGAGGCCGAGGAGGCCTTTGCCGAGGGCGTGAAGGTCAAGTGGGTGAGCACGGTCCAGCAGTTCGGCGCCGAGGGCGTGGTGATCGAGAAGATGGCGCTCGCTGCTGATGGCACGGTGACGCCCACCGGACAGACCGAGCGGCTCTTGGCGGACTCGGTCCTGCTCGCGGTGGGCCAGCACAGCGACCTGTCGCTGCTGTCGGGGGCGCCGGGCGCAGCCATCGAAAACGGCGTGGTCCAGGTCGGGCCTGAGCTCATGACCGGTGAGATCGGTGTGTTCGCCGGCGGCGATTGCATCGGCGGCGCGCGCACGATGACCGCGGCCGTGGGTCACGGCAAGACCGCCGCGCGGCACATCGATGCCTGGCTGCGCGGGGAACGCTACGCGCACCGGATATCGAACCGGATCGTGCGCTTCGACGACCTGCACCTGCCCGGCTACCTGGAAGCGCCGCGTAGCCAGCAAAGGGAGCTCCCTGCGGAACTGCGCGCCGGGTTCGGCGAAGTGGTGTCGGGCCTGTCGCAGGCGCAGGCGCGCTACGAGGCTGCGCGCTGCCTGTCGTGCGGCAACTGCTTCGAATGCGACAACTGCTTTGCCGCGTGCCCGGAACAGGCGATCCGCCGGCTGGGTTCCGGCCGCGGCTACGCGGTCGAGCTCGATCTGTGCAGCGGCTGCGCCACCTGCTTCGAACAGTGTCCCTGCCACGCCATCGAGATGGTGGCCGACAACGCCGCCGGCAGCGACGAGCAGCCGGATCCGAGTACGCTGCCGATAGGCAGCCTGGGCGAGCCGGTGGCGCCTTCACGGTTCAGGCCGCGGCCGTGACGCGCCAGCACTCGATCTGACTGGACCATGGAGCACCCGATGACGATCCCGACCCCGCCGCGGTTCGAGACGATGGACGGCAACACAGCCGTCGCGTGGATCGCGTACCGCGTCAACGAGATCTGCTCGATCTATCCGATCACGCCGTCCTCGCCCATGGCCGAACTCGCCGACACCTGGTCGGCACGCGCACAGCGAAACATCTGGGGGCAGGTACCCGTCGTCCAGGAGATGCAGTCCGAGGCCGGCGCGGCCGGCTGCGTGCACGGCGCCCTGCAGTCGGGCGCCCTCACGACGACTTTCACCGCGTCGCAGGGCCTGCTGCTGATGCTGCCCAACATGTACAAGATCGCCGCCGAGCTCACGCCCACGGTCTTCCACGTCGCCGCGCGCGCATTGGCCTCGGCGGCGTCGTCGATCTTCGGCGATCACCAGGACATCATGGCCGCTCGCGGCACCGGCTTCGCGATGCTGGGCGCGGCGTCGGTTCAGGAGAGCCACGACCTCGCGCTGATCGCGCAGGCGGCCACGCTGGCCGGACGCGTGCCGGTGATCCACTTCGCCGACGGCTTCCGCACCTCGCACGAATACAACGGCGTCGCGCTCGTCCCCGACGATCAGATCCGCGCGATGATCGACGAGGACCGGGTACGCGAGCATCGGGCGCGCGCGCTGAGCCCCGAGCACCCGGTCATCCGCGGTACCTGGCAGAACCCGGACACGTACTTCCAGGCGCGCGAGGCCGGCAATCCGTACTACGCACGCATGCCCGCGGTGGTCCAGCAGGCGATGGATCGGTTCGCCGGCCTCACCGGGCGCCGCTACGCGCTGGTGCGCTACGACGGGCCGGCCGATGCCGCGCGCGTCGTGATCAGCATGGGCTCGGGCGCCGAGGTGGTGCGCGAGACCGCTGTCTGGCTGAACGCACACGACCCCGCGCAGAAGGTGGGTGCCCTGCAGATCCTGCTGTACCGCCCGTTCCCGGTCGATGCCTTCCTCGCCGCGCTGCCGGCCAGCGTGCGCACGTTGGTCGTGCTCGATCGAACGAAGGAGCCGGGGGCTCCGATGGAACCGCTCCATGCCGATGTCGTCGGCGTGCTTGCCAAGGCCGCCGCCACCGGCCGGCGCGCGACCATGCCGCGCGTGATCGGCGGACGCTACGGTCTGTCGTCGAAGGACTTCCACCCGGGAATGGCCAAGGCCGTGTTCGACGAGGCTGCACGCGCGCACCCCCGCGACGGCTTCACCGTGGGCATCGTCGACGACGTCGGCCACACCAGTCTGGAATACGATGCGGACCTCGACATCGAGCCGCCGGACACGGTCAGATGCCTGTTCTACGGCCTGGGCGCCGACGGCACGGTCGGCGCGAACAAGAACAGCGTGAAGATCCTCAGCGAGGGGCCCGGGCAGCACGCGCAAGCCTACTTCGACTACGACTCGCACAAGTCCGGCGGCGAGACCACCTCGCACCTTCGGTTCGGCCGCCGGCCGATCGCCGCGCCCTATCTGATCCGCCACGCCGACTTTGTCGCATGCCACAAGTTCGAGTTCCTGCGTCGCATCGACGTGCTCGGCAAAGCGCGCCCGGGCGCCATCTTCCTGCTTAACAGTCCCTACGGCCCGGGCGAGGTGTGGGAGCGACTGCCGCACGAGGTACAGCGGGCGCTGATCGATCGTAAGCTGAAGTTCTGGATCATCGACGCCTCGGAGGTGGCAAGGCGCATCGGCCTGGGCATGCGGACCAACACGATTCTGCAGACCTGCTTCTTTCACCTCGCCCAGGTGCTGCCGCCCGAGCAGGCGCTCACCCGGATCAAGCACGCGATCGAGAAGACCTACGCCGCCAAGGGCGAGGCGGTGGTGCGGCAGAACTTCGCTGCCGTCGATGCCGCGGTGGCCGGCCTGCACGAGGTGCGCGTGCCCCGGTACCCGAGCGCGCAGCAGTCGATGCCACCGATCGTGCCGGCCGATGCGCCGCTGTTCGTGCGCCAGGTCACCGGCGAGATCATGGCCGGACGCGGCAATGCGATTCCGGTCAGTCACATGCCGGTGGACGGCACCTTCCCGACCGGCACCACGCGCTACGAGAAGCGCAATATCGCCGTCGAAGTGCCGATCTGGGAGCCGCAACTATGCTTCCAGTGCGGTCAGTGCGGAATCGTGTGTCCGCACGCGGTGATCCGCTCGGCCTCGTATGACGCCAAGGCGCTCGAAGGCGCGCCGCCGGGGTTCCCGTCGGCGCCGGCCAACGCCCGCGGCTATCCCGGTGCGCGCTTCACGCTGCAGTTCTACGTCGAGGACTGCACCGGCTGCGCCGTGTGCGTGGAGAACTGTCCGGCGCTCGATCCCGCCGAACCGAAACGTCGGGCGATCAACATGGGTGAGAAGCTGCCGATCCTCGAGCGCGAGCGCGCCAACATCGCTTTCTTCGAGACGCTACCCAAGGTCGCGCGCGCCCATGTCAACATGGCCAACGTGCGCGGGGTGCAGTTCCTGGAACCGCTGTTCGAGTTCAGTGGCGCCTGCGCCGGCTGTGGTGAAACACCCTACCTGAAGCTGATCTCGCAGTTGTTCGGCGATCGCATGCAGGTCGCCAACGCCACCGGTTGCTCGGCGATCTACGCCGCCAACACGCCAGCGCACGCGTGGCGCGCCAACGACGAGGGTCGGGGTGTGGCGTGGGCCAACTCGCTGTTCGAGGACAACGCCGAGTTCGGCTTGGGCTACCGGCTGGCGATCGACCAGCAAAGCGCGGTGGCGCGATCACTGAGCACGCAATTGGCCGGCGCGATCGGCACCGACCTCGTCGATGCGTTGCTGAGCGCCTCGCAGCAAAGCGAGGCGGCGCTGGCGGCACAGCGCGAGCGCGTCGCACTGTTGCGCGAGCGCCTGGCGACCATCGATCGCCCTGAGGCGCGCATGCTCGAGACGGTCGCCGACCTCCTGATCCGGCGCAGCGTATGGATCATCGGCGGCGACGGCTGGGCCTACGACATCGGCTACGGCGGGCTCGATCACGTGCTCGCCCAGGGGCGTGACGTCAACGTGCTGGTGCTCGACACCGAGGTCTACTCGAACACCGGCGGCCAGTCGTCCAAGGCCACGCCACTCGGCGCCGCGGCCAAGTTCGCCGCGGCCGGCAAGCGTGTGCCGCGCAAGGACTTCGCGATGCAGGCCATTACATACGGCAACGTCTACGTCGCGCAGATTGCGTTGGGAGCGAACTCCGAGCAGACGCTGATCGCGCTGCGCGAGGCCGAGTCGTATCCGGGGCCATCGCTGATCCTCGCGTATTCGCAGTGTATTGCGCACGGTATCGACATGCGCACCGGCATGAAACAGGCCGCACGCGCGGTAGCGAGCGGCCATTGGCCGCTGTTCCGCTACGACCCGCGCATGCGCAAGGCCGGGCTCAATCCGTTTCGCCTGGATTCGACGCGTCCGCGTATAACGCTGGAGGACTACACGTACCGGGAGCTGCGCTACCGTAGCCTGACGCGCGAAAACCCTCAGGCGGCTGCCGAGATGCTGGTCCAGGCGCAGGCCTCGGTCGACGAACGCTACCGGATGTACGAGGACATGGCTGC
>CAZNBS010000185.1:0-10236 GCA_964570955.1 uncultured Burkholderiales bacterium
GACGAACGCTTCGACACCGGCACCAGCGCGCTGGCGGACGGCCACACGCAGATGTGGGGCCTGAACGTCGTCTACAAATGGGCACCGGATGGCAACCCGCAGTATCGCAACGTCAAGTTGGTTGCGGAGTGGTACCAGCGCCGGCTCGACGGGGAACTGACCACCGACGTGGGCGGCGCCGCGGACAGCGGTTCGTTCGAGGCCAAGCAGTCCGGCTGGTACCTGCAGGGCGTATTCCAGTTCCTTCCGCAATGGCGCGCCGGTGTGCGCTACGACCGGCTGGACGAAGGGTCCTACGATCTGGCCTCCAACCTCGACGGACTGATCGCGCCGGCCGACTTCAGCCCCCGGCGCTGGTCCGCGATGCTGGACTGGAACCCGTCGGAGTACAGCCGCATCCGCCTGCAGTACACGCAGGACAAGACGCAAGACGGCATGACCGACGACCAGCTCTTTCTGCAATACATCCTGAGCCTGGGCGCGCACGGTGCGCACAAGTTCTGACTGCCGAGCGAAATGCGACGGAGGAATCACCCATGAAACGATTGATGACCCTGCTTGGCGCAGTGCTGTTGCTCGCCGCGAGCGTATCGGCCCTGGCAAAGGTCCACGTGTTCGCCTGCCAGTCGGAGTGGGCCGCACTCGCGAGGGAAATCGGCGGCGAGCGGGTGGAGATCTACGCCGCCACCACCGGGCTGCAGGACGTGCACCGCATTCAGGCCCGGCCGAGCCTCATCGCGCGCGCCCGTAACGCCGATCTGCTGGTCTGCTCGGGCGCGCAGCTCGAAGCCGGCTGGCTCCCCCTGATCCTGCAGCAGGCCGGCAACCGGAAGATCCAGCCAGGTCAACCCGGCCACCTCGAGGCGGCCGATTTCGCGCAGATGCGGGAAGTGCCGACGCTGGTCGATCGCTCGATGGGAGACGTGCATCCGCGCGGCAACCCGCACCTGCACTGGGACCCCGCCAACATCCAAAGCATCGCGCGCGTCCTCGCGCAACGGCTCGGCCAGATCGATCCCGGCGGAGCGCAGACGTATTCGGGCCGGCTGGCAGATTTCGAGCGGCGCTGGGAACGGGCGGTGGAGGAGTGGCGGCAACGCGCCGCGCCGTTGAGCGGCACACCTGTCATCGAGCATCACCGCGCGCTGAGCTATCTGTTCGCCTGGCTCGACATGCCGGTTGTCGGGGCGCTCGAGCCGAAGCCGGGAGTGGAGCCCACGTCATCCCATCTCGGTTCGCTCGTCCGGCAGCAGTCGTCGACGCCGGCCCGGCTGATCGTGCGTACCCCAGTGAACAACCCCAAGGCGGCACAGTGGCTGTCGCAGAAGACCAGCCTTCCGGTCGTGGAGGTGCCGTACTCGGTCGGCAGCACGCCCGGCGCCAAGGACTTGTTCGGCATGTACGAAGATGCCATCTCACGCCTGCTCGGTGCGCTGCAGTCTTGACGGGTCGCACGATCCGCACGGCATGATCGGCGACGGCGACCCACTCCTGGAAGCGAGGGCCGTGCAAGCCGGCTACAGCGGTCCCGTCATGGCGCCGGTTTCGCTTCGCGTCCGGGCAGGGGAGGTGATCGGCCTCCGCGGTCCGAACGGCTGCGGCAAATCGACGCTACTCAAGGCGCTCGCGGGCAGTGCCACGCTGTTCTCCGGCGGGATCTGCCGGCGGCCCGGCCTGCGCGTTGCGCACCAGCACCAGAATCCGCTTCCGCTGGAGAACGTGCCGCTGTCGGGACGCGAACTGCTGCGGCTGACCGGCGCGTCGGCAGAGCGGCTGCCGGGCTGGATCGCTCCGTTGCTCGACCAACGGCTGGACCGGCTCAGCGGCGGTCAACGCCAGTTCCTGCAGGTCTGGGCCTGCCTGCGCGCCCCGATCGACCTGGTCCTGCTCGATGAACCTACGAACAACGTCGACCGCGACGGCATCGAGAGTCTGCTCGCGGAGATCGATCGCCTGCGCGGAAAGGTGGCGATGCTCGTGATCAGCCACGAGGCTCGATTTCTTGAGGCGGCCTGCGACCGCATCCTGGACATGCGACCTCTGGAGAGATCGGCCGCATGAGCAGCGTGCTGCTCGATCCCATGTTTCGCATGCCCTTCCTCACCGGGATCGCGTTCTCCGTGTCCCTTCCGATCCTGGGCATGTACCTGCGCCTGCGGGAGGAGTGGCTGGCAGCGCTCGCGTTCGCACAGCTGGCCGCAGCCGGGTCGCTTGGCGCGGCGATCGTGGGGCTGCCCTTCCAATTCGGAGCGGTCGCTGCAGCCGCCGCCGGCGCACTCGCCAAGAGCCTGCTGGCGCAAACCGGCAACAACGGCTATGCGGCGATGATGATCTTCGGCTGGGCGCTCGCCATCCTGCTGCTGGCCAACGTTCCCGTCGCGGAGCACCTGGCCCATGCGCTGTTCGACGGTCAGCTGTACTTCACCTCCACCTCGCATCTGGCGGCTGCAGGTGGTTATCTCGTGCTTGGCGGTGCGCTCCTGGTCCTGCTCTCGCGGGCGCTGCTCCTCGAGCGGATGCTGCCGGGATTCTTCGCCGCGAGCGGCCGGTCGGGGCGCCGCTACCACGTCACATTCGACCTGCTGGCCGCGGCCGGCCTGGCACTGGCCACGTCGTCCATCGGCGTGATGGCCGCCTTCGGCCTGGTGTTCGTGCCATCCATGATCGCCTACCGGCTGGGCAGGAACTGGACGTCCTCGCTGATCCTGGCGGCGGTTGTCGGCGCAACGAGCTACCTGCTCGCGTTCGCTGCCGCGCTCGAACTCGATCAGCCGTTCGGTCCGGTGCTCGTGCTCATTCTGGTGATCGCAGCCGGCATCGCACAGGCAATCCCCGCACACCGGGGCGCCCATCGATTACCCGCCGCCCGATGAATGCCTCAAGCGTGCACGGGCAAGCTCCGATACAGGATGTCGACACATTCTGCGCGGACGTCCTCGGCCATGGTCACCCTTTCGCTGCACCGTCTCATCGATGCACAGGACCTGCCTGCGTCCGAGCAGGCCGCCATGCTGTTTGCCCAGGGACAGAGCGAAGCCGCCCAGGCGCTGCTGGAGGACGAACTCACCTTGCGCAATGGTCTGGACGAGCGTCTGTGGGGGCTGTTGTTCGCACTCCTGCGGACGCAGGGAGACTGGCGTCGATTCGACGCGCTGGCCGATCGGTACAGCGCGGTGACCGGCCATCCCGCGCCGACTTGGCTCGAGCAGCGGCTGCTGAGGCGCCTGCCCGATGCAATGCGCCCGGGCGGCGCTGCCTACGTGGCCCTGATCCGGGTACCGCCCCAGCTGTGCGCGGCGGTCGCGCAGATCGGCCGGCAGCAGCCGGGAGTCCACCTGGACCTCAGCCGCCTGGAACGGCTCGACACTGCGGATGCGATCGGCCTCACCGCTGCGCTCGAAGACCTGGCGCAGGACGTGGTGCCTGTGGTGATCAGCGGAACCGATCTCCTGGCGGGCCGCCTCCACGACGACCTCATCGCCAGGCCCGACGACCCGCTGCGGTGGCGATTGCTCTTCGCCTTGTACCGTCTGCAGGATCTGGCCGACGAGTTTCACCGCGCTGCGCTCGAGTACAGCCTCGCGACCGGATGCCCGGCGCCACCGTGGGTGCCGCCGCTGACCTCCGGTCGCCCGCTCCGGGAATTCGAGGAGAAGCGCAGGACGCCGCGTTACGAGGCGGAGTCCATCCAGCTGCGCGGGCGCATCGAGAAGTCCGCGGATCTACCGCTCGAGTTGCTGCGCGACGACAGGCAGGAGCGTCAGTACGTCAATGTCGATCTGTCGCAGCTGCGCTGCATCGCGCCCTCGCCGGCGGCAGCGCTCGTCGGCGTGGCGAACGATCTGGCTGCCTGGGGCAAGGTGGTACGCCTGCTGCGGCCTCACGCCCTGATCGAAACCCTCCTCCGGGCGCTCTGCCTCGACGCGCGCATCGAACTGGTTGGGGCACAATCCTAGGTTTTCAGCCACGGGGCGCGGCAGCGCTTGAATTCCAGCGCCACGGTCGCACCTGTCGAAGATGGACTCCTATCACGGCACCACCATTCTCTCCGTACGCCGGGGCCACTCGGTCGCGCTGGGCGGAGACGGCCAGGTCACCCTCGGCAACATCATCGTGAAGGCGAGCGCACGCAAAGTGCGCCGGCTCTACCATGACCGCCTCCTCGGCGGGTTTGCCGGCGGCACCGCCGATGCCTTCACGCTGTTCGAGCGCTTCGAGGCAAAGCTCGAGAAGCACCAGGGCCACCTCGTTCGCTCGGCGGTCGAACTGGCCAAGGACTGGCGTACCGATCGTATCCTGCGCAGGCTGGAGGCGATGCTTGCCGTCGCCGACCGCGAATCCTCCCTGATCATCACCGGCAACGGCGACGTGCTCGAGCCCGAGCAGGGCCTGGTGGCGATCGGCAGCGGCGGCGCCTACGCGCAATCGGCGGCAAAGGCGCTGCTGGAGAACACGTCGCTCTCGCCTGCGGAGATCGTCAAGAAGGCGCTCACGATCGCGGGCGAACTGTGCATCTATACCAATCAGACTCACACCATCGAGACCCTGGATTGAGGACCGGGGCCGGGGATCGAGCACCGGGGCCAGGCAGGGCCGGCCCGCTGCGCGACGCCCTGTTCGTTCGAGTCGGTGACCGACGCTCGACGCCCGCGGCACTTCCCAGCAACCAGGTCTCCAGCCTCCAGGCTCCATTCCCATGAGCACCATGACTCCTCAGGAAATCGTCCACGAACTGGACAAGCACATCATCGGGCAGCACGCGGCCAAGCGCGCGGTTGCCATCGCGCTGCGCAACCGCTGGCGCCGGCAGCAGGTGAGCGAACCGCTGCGTCAGGAGATCACGCCCAAGAACATCCTCATGATCGGACCCACCGGCGTCGGGAAGACCGAGATCGCGCGCCGCCTGGCCAAGCTGGCGGACGCGCCCTTCATCAAGATCGAAGCGACCAAGTTCACCGAAGTCGGCTACGTGGGCCGCGACGTCGATACCATCGTGCGCGATCTGGTGGAGACGTCGATCAAGCAGACCCGCGAGCAGGAGACGCGCAAGGTGCACAGCCGGGCGCAGGACATGGCGGAGGATCGCGTGCTCGACGCCCTGCTTCCGCCGCCGCGGGACTTCGGGTTCGGCGCGTCGACTGGAAACGTCGACGAGGGCGAGAGCGCAACCCGACAGAAGCTGCGCAAGAAGCTGCGCGAGGGGGAACTCGACGACAAGGAGATCGAGGTCGAGCTGGCAGTCGGCGTGCAGAACATGGAGATCATGGCGCCGCCTGGCATGGAGGAACTCACCTCGCAGATCCAGTCGATGTTCCAGAATCTGGGCAGCGGTCGGCGCAGGCAGCGCAAGCTGCGCGTGAGCGAGGCGCTGCGCCTGCTCACCGAGGAGGAGGCGGCCAAGCTCATCAACGACGAGGAGCTCAAGGCACAGGCGATCCGCAACGTCGAACAGAACGGCATCGTCTTCCTCGACGAGATCGACAAGATCGCGAGCCGCTCCGAGACGAGCGGAGCCGACGTGTCGCGCCAGGGCGTGCAGCGCGACCTCCTGCCGCTCGTGGAGGGCACCACCGTATCCACGCGTTACGGCATGATCAAGACCGACCACATCCTGTTCATCGGCAGTGGCGCGTTCCATTACGCCAAGCCGTCCGACCTCATCCCCGAACTGCAGGGACGCTTTCCGATCCGTGTCGAGCTCGAATCGCTCTCGGTGGCGGACTTCGAGCAGATCCTCACCAATACCGACGCCTGCCTGACCCGCCAGTACGAGGCACTCCTGGCGACGGAAGGCGTGCGCGTGCGCTTCACCGAAGATGCCATCCGGCGCATCGCGGAGACCGCGTGGCAGGTGAACGAGAAGACCGAGAACATCGGGGCCCGCCGGCTCTACACCGTGATGGAGCGCCTGCTGGAGGATCTGTCCTTCGACGCGGCCAAGCTCGCACAGCCCGATGTGACGATCGACGCCAGCTATGTCGACGCGCGCCTCGAGGACCTGGCGCAGAGCGAAGACCTGGCGCGCTACGTCTTATAGCGTCTGTCGGTCACCGCCGGCGCTGCACCCGCCCCGGGGAGCGCCCCCCCCCGGCGCCCCAGCCCGGCGTGCGGCCACCCCGCCCCGCCGCCGACAAACGAGAAACACACCCGCCCTCCTTTCCATGCAACCGCGCACCGTCTTTCAGATCGAAGTCAATCCGAAGCTGCCGGAGCGCCTCGCGCGCCTGGAAGAACTGGCTTCGAATCTCTGGTACAGCTGGGACCGTCCCACGCGAACGCTGTTCTCCCGCCTGCATACCGGGCTGTGGGACGCAGTAGGCCACAATCCGAAGGCATTCCTGCGTCGCGTCGACGAGCACGTGCTGCGCGACGCGGTAGAGGATCCGGTCTTTCTCGCCAACTACAACCGCGTTCTATCGGCCTACGATACGTACCACAACGAACCCTTGCGCCGCAACGGCTCCGAGTGGTTGCGCTCGAACGACCTGGTGGCGTACTTCTGTGCGGAGTTCGGTTTCCACGAAAGCTTCCCGATCTATTCCGGCGGCCTGGGCATCCTCGCTGGCGACCACTGCAAGGCGGCGAGCGACATGCGCCTTCCCTTCATCGGCGTCGGGTTGCTGTACCGGCAGGGGTACTTCTCACAGACCATCGACACGGAGGGCAACCAGCACACCACCTACACCGAGTCGGAGTTCGAGAGCCTTCCCGTCTCGCCCGTCATGCGCGACGACTCGGGCCAGCTCAAGGTCTTCGTGGATTTACCGGGGCGTCGCGTGGCCTGCAAGGTGTGGCGCGCGCGCTGTGGTCACGTCGAACTGTTCCTGCTCGACACCGACCTCGAGGAGAACGACGAACACGCACGTGGCATCACGCATCATCTCTACGGCGGCGATCGCCGCATGCGCATCGAGCAGGAGATCGTGCTCGGCGTGGGTGGCGTGCGGGTCCTGGAAGAACTGAAGCGCAAGCCGACCGTGTGGCACATCAACGAGGGACATGCCGCCTTCCTCGTGCTCGAGCGCATGCGCCTGCTCGCGACGCAAGGCCTGGATCACCGCAGTGCACTGGAAAGCGTCGCCTCCAACACCGTCTTCACGACCCATACGCCGGTGCCGGCCGGTCACGATCACTTTGCCGAGGAGATGGTCTGGAGCTATTTCGAGCAGTTCTGTACCGAAATGCGCATGAGCCGCGAGGAGTTCATGGGGCTGGGCCGCGGCACCGGCCAGCCCGACTTCAACATGACGGTGCTGGCGAGCCACGGTTCGCGCTTCCAGAACGGGGTGAGCCGCGTCCATGGCAGGGTCTCGTCGCGCATCTGCGGGGGGTTGTGGCCGCAGATCGACCCCGAGGACAATAGCATCGACTACATCACCAACGGCGTGCACGTGCCCACCTTCCTGGCACAGGAATGGGCACAAGTGTTCGAGCGCCACCTCGGGTTCGACTGGAGCCACCGCATCACCGACGTCGGTTTCTGGCGCAGGGTGGACGAGATCCCCGACCACCTGTTCTGGAGCGTGCGTCAATCGCTCAAGTCGCGGATGCTGCACCTGGTGCGCTTCCGCGTCGCACGCCAGCACATCCGCAATCGTGGCTCCGAAGCGCATCTCGACCGCCTCCTCAAGCTCGTCGACCCGGCCAATCCGAAGGTGCTGACCATCGGGTTCGCCCGGCGCTTCGCCACCTACAAGCGTGCGGCCCTGCTGTTCGAAGACCTGCAGTGGCTGGAGCGCATCATCTGCAACGACGAGCGGCCCGTCCTGTTCGTCTTCGCAGGCAAGGCACATCCGGCCGACGTGCCGGGCCAGGACCTCATCCGTCGCATTCACCAGATCGCCGCCTTGCCTCAATTCGAGGGTCGAGTGCTGCTGGTCGAGGACTACGATCTGCGGCTGGCCAGACGCCTGGTGTCGGGGGTGGACGTTTGGCTGAACAACCCGGTCTACCCGCTCGAGGCCAGCGGCACTTCCGGCATGAAGGCCGGCATCAACGGCGTGCTCAACCTGTCCGTGCTGGACGGCTGGTGGGACGAAGGCTACGACGGCTCCAACGGCTGGGCGATCAAACCGGTATCGGAGTCCTTCGACGAGGAGCGTCGCAACCTGGAGGAATCGAGAGCCCTGTACGAACTGCTCCAGGACCAGGTCGTGCCGCTGTACTACCGTCACGGCGACCTCGGCTACTCGCAGGATTGGATGCGCATGGCCAAGCGCTCCATCGCCACGCTGTTGCCGCGCTTCTCGTCCGCGCGAATGGTCGGCGAGTACCTGTCGAAGTTCTACCTGCCGGCGAGCCGCCAGGGCCGTCGCTACAGCGAGTCGCACTACGACGTCGCGCGCCGGGTGGCCGCATGGAAGGCACACGTGCGCAACAGCTGGGCCAAGGTGGATCTGCGCAGGCTCGACACGCCTGCGCGCAACCTGGCATTCGGTAACGCGATGCGGCTGGAGCTGGCGGTCAGTCTCGACGGGCTCACGCCGGACGACGTGGTCGTGGAACTGCTCATCGGCCGACACACCGATACCGACACGCTGCGCGAGAGCCGCTGCTACCGGTTCGGGTGGGAAGGCGTGATGACCGAACAGGGCGAGCATCGGTACGTGCTGCAGCTCACGCCCGAGATGTGCGGCAAGCTCGACTACCGTGTGCGCATCTATCCCTGGCACGAGATGCTCACCCATCCTTTCGAGATGGGAATGATGCGCTGGCTGTGAGCGGCGAGCGCCAGCGCGGCCGATTCCGCCGAGGCGGGACAGCACGAGCGGTCGCGCGACGAGGCGCCAGTCGACGCACTGAGGCGGCGGGGACGGGTATACGACGAGTTCCTCCGCTCGCAAGGCATCCACCGTGGTGCTCCTGAGCGAGCGCATCGAGCACGGCATGCTTTCGGCACGAGGAGAACGGCCCGGCATTCCAGGCTGATTCCGACGACTGCGCGGCTCCCTGGCGGCGCCGCATTGCGACGCAGCCGGAAAAAACCCCTACAATTCCCGCTGCCGGCGCCCCGGCTTCCCCCGGGGCGCCGTTCTTTTTTGTCGTCGACGTCTTTGGCAGTGGAGGGAACAGGAAAGGAAATGACTGCGTTCACGAAACATGTCGCGTTCCGCGGCAAGCTTCTCATCGTCGGTTTTGGAGCCGTCGGACAGGGAACCCTGCCGCTCATTCTTCGGCACATCGACATGCCGGCACGCAACGTGAAGATCATCACGGCCGAGGAGAGCGGCCGCGAGATCGCACGCCAGTACGGCGTGACGTTCGCGGTGGAGCCACTCGTTCCGCAGAACTATCGGAGCATTCTCGACCGCGAACTCAGTCCCGGCGATTTCCTGTTCAACGCGTCATTCGACGTGTCCAGCCTGGCGCTCATCGAATACTGCGCGCAGCGCGGCATCATGTACCTGGACGCTTGCATCGAACCCTGGGCCGGAGGGCACACCGACACTTCTGTGCCGATCGTGCGGCGTACCAACTATGCGTACCGTGAGGCGGCGCTGCAGATGCGCACGCGCTTCGCGAGCGCCGCGACGAGCGTGCTGATGCACGGCGCGAATCCCGGCCTGGTTTCGCATCTTCTCAAGCAGGCGCTGCTCGACATCAATCGGGATACCGGCACCGATCTTCCGGAGCCGCGGAGCAAGGAGGAGTGGGCGCGGCTTGCAATGGCGTTGAACGTGAAGGCGGTGCAGATCGCCGAGCGCGATCGACAGGTTTCGGCCAGGCGCAAGGAATGGGGGGAGTTCGCCAACACCTGGTCGAGCGGGGCGTTCGTCGGCGAGTCGCTGCAGCCTGCGGAACTGGGCTGGGGCACGCACGAGCGCCACTGGCCGCAGAACGGGATGGAATACGGATTCGGATGCGGATCGTCGATCTACCTCAACCGCCCGGGGTGCATGACGCGGGTGCGTTCCTGGGTTCCCCAGGAAGGCCCTTTTCACGGCTGGCTGATCTCCCACGGGGAAGCGCACTCGATCCCCGATTTCCTCACGGTGCGCGAGCACGGCCGCGCGGTGTATCGGCCCACCTGCTATTACGCCTACCATCCCTGCGACGATGCCGTTCTTTCCCTGCACGAGATGGTGGGTCACAACTTCGAGATGCAGGCACGCACCCGCCTGCTGCGCGACGAACTGGTCGACGGTTTCGACGAACTCGGGGTGCTCGTGCTCGGACATGCCAAAGGTGCATACTGGTACGGTTCGCAGCTGTCGATTCAGCAGGCACGCGAATTGT
>CAZNBS010000186.1:0-10205 GCA_964570955.1 uncultured Burkholderiales bacterium
GGTGGCCAGCACGATCGCCTGATCGGCACCCGCGGCAGCGAGGACGGCCGATCGCCCGACGGTGTGCTGGCGCAGCGCGTCGGGAGCGCCCCGGCCGCCGGATGCCGGCACGGCGAACAACAGCTGGGACGCGCCCTCCTGCCAGTCGACGCGCGCGTCGAACAGATGCCACGAGGCCGTTGCGTCCGACCCGATTGCCGCGTCGGGCCGCGCCGGAAACTGGCCGACGCCACCGGGTGCGGCCATGTCGAACACGGCAGCGTGGGAATGCGTGTACATGCGTCGGCGGAGCGACTTCTCCCGGGCTGTCCGGTAGATGTCGATCGACGCATAGACGATGAGCGCCACTTCATCCGGCAGCCGGGCGACGTGCGCGTGCTCAAGATCCGCGGCAACGCCCGCGAGATCCAGCACCGCAGGCACGTATGCATTCAGGCCCATCTGCGCCTGCATGTAGGGTGTGCCGGGCATGAACGTCTTGCCGAGCTCATCATAGAATCGACGCAGGTCCATTGCGGGCAGCTTGAAGCCGGCGAACACCCGGGTCGAATCGGGCCCGACGCCATACTGGTTGGGCATGTGAGACTCCTCGTCTGTTGCGGATAGTCAGGAAATCCGGGAGGCCAGCGCGAGCGACCTCCGCCTGGCCTCTGCGACGATGGTGAGGTGCGGGTTCGTGGCGCCAATGCGCGGAAAAGTCGCCGCGTCGACACAGAGCAGGTTGTCGACCGTGTGGAACCGCCCGTCGGAGTCGGTGACGGAAGTCGCCGGATCGGTGCCCATGTCCAGCCCACCGGCCTCGTGGTAGCTCGCCCCCGGCGGCTCCAGACTCTCGTCTGCCACCTCGAGCCCCAGCGCCGCGCCCACGGCGCGCGCCCGGCTCCGGAGGCGCTCCCGGGCCGCGAGGTCGGACTCGGAGTAGGTGAAGTGCACCGTCGCCGAGCCGAGCGCGCCCTCCGTCGCAGTCACGTGATTGGCGGCGCGCTTCTCGGTAGCGGTGAACGACCGGATCATCACCTGATAGGCGGAGCCGGGCCCCGGCTGCCAGTCGAACCCGTCGTCCATCGTGAAGAGCAGGCGGCCGGGTGCGTGGATCTCCCACTGCTCCGCAGACTGCGAGGAGGCCGGCACGTGCACCACGGCAGTCTCCCGCTCCTCGCGTGCGTACAGGTCCGGCCCCTCGAAGTAGCTGCGGTAGAAGCTGTGATCCTGGATGCCGCGGCCAATCAGCTTGTGGGGGTCCGGCACTCCAGACAGGGCCGCGAGACGGATCGACTCGATGCCGCCTCCCGCCAGCAGCACCGACCGTGCGGCGATCTCCCACGTCGCGCTGCTATCGGCTTGCTGCGCGACAACGCCGTGACAGGTCGTGCCGGACATCATCACACGCAGCGCCTGCGTTTCGATGGCGAGGTGGATGCGGCCATCCGCCAGGTAGGCTCCCGCGCCGCGGAAGAACGGAGCCAGCATTGACGCGATGCCGTCGCTCAAATGGCCGTCGCGCAGCTCCTGCAGGTCTACCGCGAACGGACCCGGGCGCGCGTCGAAGCCGCCCGTCCGCAGGCGGTCGATGATGCGCGACGCCAGTGTCGTCCTGCCGAGTTGGTCGGTAACCCTGAACTCCCGCTCCGCCCATTCATAGTGCGGCTTCAGCACCGATGCATCGATGGGCCAGTGCTCGAAGTCGTGATCGCGGAAGCGCGGCGCTGCGCCGTTCCAGAACAGCCCCCTGCCGCCGAGGCACGAGTAGTTGCTGCCGAACGCCTCCCCCGTGTGCGTACGAGGTCCGTACTGCACGATGCTGCGGGCGGCACGGACTAGCTCGGGCGAAAAGCGCAGTGTGGTGTTGGAGAGGTGCGTCAGGAACGGTGCAGGCCCGGCCTCCACAACGGCCACCCGCCTGCCGGCCTCCGCGAGCGTGCGCGCCGCGGTCAGTCCCGCGGAACCGGCTCCGACGATCACGGCATCGAAGGGCCGATCCGACGATTCCATGGCGAGTATCTCGACGGGTGATCCGACGACACGGGTGGACATATCGCGGGTTCTCCTGGTTCCGGGTGCGTGATGGATCGGCAACGGCGCGGCCGTTCACCACTGCCGCAGTTGGAAGTCCCGGAAGCGGACTTCATTCGTCGGCGCCTGTGCGCCTGCCTTCGGCCAGTGCTTGGCCGCAATGCGGAAGAAAACTGACTGGGCGAGCGCAGGGACGAGCGCGGCACCGCTCAACACCCAGTCCGAATTGCGCGAGTCGCGGTAGTAAGCGCTGAAGACTTCGCCGCACCGGGTCAGGCGCAGCTCACCCGCAGGACTGTCGGCGCCACCGTACCCGACGTCGCGCGAGTAGTTGTTGTACAGGTTGGACGACTGTGGCTCGTTGCCCACCCAGCGGGTCAGGGCCGGGCCGTTGTTCCAGCCGATGCGGAAGCCATCCGCCTCATCGCGCTCGGAACTCGCGTATGGCGGCGCGCCGTGCACGTCGAACGTCAGGTTCGGACGATGGTAGCCCGCGTCGATCTGCACCACCGCCAGCTCCAGCGTCGTGCCCTGCCCCGGATTGTCGACTTCGAAGGCGATGCGTGCGTCGAACGCGCCGCACACGGCAAACTCACTGAAGACGGCACCGCCGGAGTAGTCGTCGCCCTGCATTTGGATACGGATGCCTCCGTCCACCTCCAGGGTCGTATCCTCGCTGCGACGGGAATAGCCCGACGCCCAGAGCGTAGCGTCAAGACTGGGACCTTCGAACGCTTCCTCGAGAATCACGCCGCGCGGGTGTACCAGCTCATGCATGAGATCGACGGCAGGCGCAGCCCACCCCTCGACTTGCGCCCGTTTGCGCAGCAGTCCAAACTGGTCCGGGCGTACCGCCGCGTATCCGGGATCTGCCCGCACGATAAGCGGCACTCCTGCGACGTCGGCATCGAGCAGTACGGTAGCGTCCGCCATGAGCCGGGCGCCGAGCGCGGCCGCATGCGCCGCGGCGGAGTCCGGCGACTCCTCGCGGTCATGCAGGATGCAGAGCGCCGTCTCGCCGATGAACGGCGCGACCGATACCCTGTTGCCGCCCACCATCACGCGGTCGCGCACGCCGAACCGGCGGAGCATCGTGTCGACGCGTGCGGCGAGCTCTCGCTCCGCGCCTTCGGCAGCATTGAGCAACAGGAGAAGCCGGCTCCGCCGCGAGAAATGGAGCAGCACGCGATCCAGCGTCGGATGCGTCAGCATGTTGGGCCTACCGCTCTTCCCGGCCCACGGCGTGTCGGCGCCGGCCTCGATGATGCGGTGGTCCGCATCGAGTCGTCCGGAGCGGAACGCAGCACCCGCGTCGACCTGCTGCAATTCCTCGAGCGTCATGTCGGCCACGCGAACTTCCGCGCCCTCCCTCACCACCTGCGACGGCGCGCAGACCACCGCCGAGTCGCGCGTGGCGCTCACGGTGATCACGAGCCCGTCCGCTCCGGCGCCGAGGGCGCCCCAGCACGCGGGCAGGGTATCCCGCGGTGCCGCATGGCTGTGTCCGCCCAGCGCCCAAATCGTTGTCGTCATGGCTGGCTCCACGCCGCCCGGGTTACCATGGGAAGAGGTCCCTCCGCTCGAATTCCAGTCGGATGCAGTCACCCGGCGCCAGCTCGAAGCCCGGCCAGGCTTCGCCGAACGACGCCTTCGCCTCTGCAGCCCCTGCGAGCGCCTGCAGCACGGTCACTGCCGAGTCCGGCAGGTCTCCAGGTAGTGGCACTCCCGCGAGTCCGCCGCTGGACGCATGCTCCCACAACACGAGCACATCGTCGGTCAGGCTCGCGATTACGCCATCCCGCCCCTCCGGCGCCTCCAAGAGCCGGCTCAGCAATGAGGCTGCGGCGGTGGCGAACGCGGTCCGCTCCGCGTGCTCCTGACGGCACAGCATGGTTACGCGGACGTCGCCATGCTGCCAGTCCACGGCGGTACTGTACAGGTGGTATGTCCCGCCGGCCGCGACGCTCCCGCTGAAGGGTGCAGCGAACGGGGCGACGGCAGCATCGCGATCCGGTCTGCGCGTGCACTGTGACAGGAGCTGGCCCACGCGACCGCCGAGCGTCGCCAAAGCGCCTCGCTCGTACTCTGCGCGCGAGCCGAAGAACAGGAGAGTGGCTTCGTCCGGGCAGCTGTCCGGCGCATCCGCCGGCGCCACCGCGCACAGCATTGCGCTGAGCCCGTCGGCGTAGTGGAGACGTGCGCGCGCGGGCAGCACGGTATGACCGAGAATCGTGGCGAACTCCCCGCGCGAAGCGGCCGCGCGGTACCCGAGCTCCACACGGGCGTTGGCCGGCGGTACAGGCAACGCCCCCGGCGCCGCACGCCGCGATTTCCTCCACTGCTTCACGCTCCAGCCGAACCGCTCAGTACGCGCTCGCAGGTTGTGAATACGGCGCTGGTACGGCGTATCCGAGTCGGCGAGCAGGTTGCTGCGATAGACGGCCGGATTGCGTGCCTTCAGCGCGTCCTCGAGCGCATCGACCTGCCCCGCGAAGTCGTCCATCCCGATGTCCGGCGGCAGGTGCATCACCTTGTTGACGACAGCGCTGCCCTCACGCGGCGGCAGTGGCTGCAGCGATGTACCGAACTGCGCAAGGAAGGTGCGATCGCCATAGATCGGCAGGCCGTCGACGATCGTGGCGAGCACGTCCCGGTCACGCGTCGAGAAGAACACCTCGAGTGCGCTGTCACTCTCGATAGGGCTGCGCAGGATGAAGAGGTCCGCCGCAGCACCCTCGTCGATGCGTCCGAACCGCGGCAGCCCGAGACAGCGCGCCGCGTTGATCGTGACCATCCTGAACACATCGGCGTCACTGATGCTGGAACTGATCGCATTGAAGAAGAACCGTGCGAATCTGGCCTCATCCCAGACATGTTTGGAGCCGCTCGGGCTCCAGTCCGACCCGAGGGCGACATTGATGCCGCGCTCGATCAGCCGTTCGACATCGATCGTGTCGTCATAGAGCATCATGTTGGACGCAGGTGACCAGATCACGGAGATGCCGCGCTCCGCCAGGAACTCAAGGTGACGCGGGTCCTCCACGTCGATGCCGCAGCCGTGCACCAGCGAGAGGCGCGAAGCCCTGACCGCGTCAGCGTCGCCCATGGCCGGGTGTTCCATGAAGGCCTCGAACTCGGCGCGCGAATACTCGTCGACACCGCGCTCTGACCCGAACCCGCTGCGTCCTTCCGCCAGATGCGCCAGGACCGCCTGCAGCCGCGCGCGGTCTTCGACGTATGCATCCAGCGGCCCCGGCCTGCCCTCACGGCCCGCTGCGGGCACCGGCCGCCCGTTGCGGCCCGGCCGGAAGAAGTCGACGATCGACCGGATGCCGATGTCCGCGGGGAGTCCGAGGTCGGATGCGCTACCGGTGTTGCGGCAGAGGAGTGTGCCACCATGCGAGGATTCGCCGTCGAGCGGATGCGGCTCCTCCAACAGTGTGGTCCCGCCCGCGAGCGCCTGAAGCTCGCTGAACACTTTCCGCACCTTTCCCCAGGGACGCAGATCGCTCGACACCGCGCTGATCTCCGAGCGGTACTCCCGATCGTCCCGCCATACGTGTCGGTTGTCGAATGGCGCCCGTGGCGAGCTCCAGAGCGGCAGGACGTTGTACGTCGTGTGCGTATGCAGGTCGATGAGGCCGGGGAATATCCAGTCCTGCGGCCCCGCGACGACTTCCCGCGCGCCCCGCACCAGGTCGGCCGGTGGCCGGCTGCGACTGATCCACTGGATCGAGCCATCGGAAATCAGCACGTAGCGCTGGCGGGCGCCGCCGTCCGTGAGCACCACCCGTCCAGACAGCAGAATCGGTGGAAACGCGTGCGTAGCCACGATCTGGAGCTCAGCTGAAGTCCGGGAAGAGGATGTCGACGAAGAGAGGGTCGCTCGGCGCTCCGATTTGCGCCACGTCGCAGCGCCGCCGCAGCTCGGCCAGTGTGGCCGCGTGGGGAACGCCGCTGTACGTGCCATCATGCGTGGATACCAGCGCGTGACGGCTGCGGTCGTCCGGCGGCGCCGGCGGAAGCAGCGCATCCAGGAGCTCGTCTTCCGGTGTGCCGTTGTGGCTGCCGTGATGACCGACCTTGAGGAAGTGCACGTGCTCCAGCAGATCCCGCTTGTTCATCTCCCGCCACGACCGCTCCTCGGCATCGCCGGGAAAGAGCAGGCGCCACCCGCGCCACTCCATGAGGAATACGATGCTGCTGTCATTGGCGGCGCGGTCGATCTCCAGCAGGTTGTCGAAGATGCCGCGCTCCCGTGAGGAGACGAGCCGGTAGAACGCGCCGGCGTCGACGCCTCGCGGAGGGAGTGGCAGGGCGCCCGGCGCATTGGCGGCTGCAGCACCGTCAGGAGCCGCGGCTTTGGCTCCGCTCTCGACGCGCGAGCCGGGCACGGCATGATCCGCGGGCTCCACGACGATGCCCATCGGGCGGAACCGGCCGTAGTACACCGACGTGTCTTCTTCCGGCGCCCAGATGCGGAAGCTCGTCTCATGGAATGGATGCGTACCCGTCAGGTCCGTCTCCCGCGATACGTAGGTCGTCGTGCCACCGACCCCGCGCAGGTGTTCGACGCAGTCGCCGGTGCTGCGCGGGTTGTTGTTTATCATCATGGCGGCGGTGACCGGCCCTGGCTCGACTGCCGCCGTCCGGAAGTAGCGCTCGATGCGCTGGTAAGTCTGCTCCGCCGCGAGCCGCTTCTCCCGCGCGTTCGGGAACCGGTCGTAGTATCCCGGCTCCGCCGATGCCGTCAGCCACGAGTGCGTTGCGCGGATTTCCAACCCGCGCTTCTCATGCGCCCACAGCAGCCCCTGCACATGATCCATGTGCTCGTGCGTCATGACGTACAGGTCGAGCGGCTCGCCGCCGAGCTCTTCCAGGATGTCCTCGATCACGGGCTCGAACACCTGGTCCTGACCGCCGGCACCGGCGAGTACGTTGCCGACGTCGATGAGGATGTGGCGCCGGGTAACGGCGCCATCCGGGCCGCGGTCAGGAACCGTCACGAGGATGGCATCACCGAAGCGGACGTTGTACGCACGCACCCGCAGTTCATCCATGGCTGGCGTCCTCCGCACCGACGTGAAGCATGCGGCCCGTGCTGCGCATCCGCATCAGATCACCGCTGACCTCCGCCCGCGCAGCCGTGCCGAACGCCGCCTGGTCGTCGCTGTCGGGGCCGAACCCCAGAGCGTGAGCGATCACGAGCCGGCGCAGCAGCGCGTCGCGATCCTGCCGCTGCATGTCGGCCGGTACCGCCGCAGCCGCGCCCCCCGTTCCTGCTGCGTCCGACGTGAGCAGCACCCGGATCATGCGCGTCGTCCAGTCGATCGCGAGCGTGGTTCCCACCGTGATCTGGCGCCGAGGAGGGAGGAGAAGATCGTCCGGATTCCGTTCCTCGAGATCCCATGACACCTTGAAGATGCATTCGGTGACCGTCTCAAAGGTCTCCTCGCCGCGGTATTTCTTGGTGGCGCGCAGCCGGGGCCGCACGCGGAACCGGACATCCGGCGGTATCCCGAGCAGTTCCCGGTTGCGCTCGGCGAAGTCGTAGGCTGCCCAGTCGCTCGCAACTATGACCTCCAGATCGAGGTCGGTCACCGCGGGGTGCTCGAAGTCCGTGCGAACTTGGAGCGCCGCGGCGTCCGAGACGATGCGACGGCGCACGAACTCGCGCACGAGAATGTTCCTGCCCAGCGACTCGGCCGGGTAGGAAGCCTGGTCGGAGGCGAGGATGGCCCGACCGTAGTCGCAGAAGGAGACCTCGCCTGGCGGCAGATAGTCCAGGGCGCGCAGCACCAGGCGCTTGAAGTGTTCACGCGCCACGAACAACGCCCAGCCGGACGCGGACAGTTCGCTCGTCCCTTCCTCGGCCGCCCGGGCCCTGCGATAGTGGTCGTGCAGCGCCACGAACACGCGGTAGAGCGCGCCCGAGAGTACCTGACTCAGTCCGTGCGGATCGGTTCGCGACACGTGATTCACATCATCCTGCGGATCGAGGCTGCACTCGTTCCACAGTGACCGCAGGTGCCCGCGCCCCAGTGCGCGCGCGGTACCGAACTGCTCCGCGACTGCCGACAGCGCGTGAACACCATCGAGCCGCCCTTCGGTCCGGCGCAGCAGCTTCTCACGCAGCGTGCGGCTCCTGATCGCTACGAGCAGCGTCGTGAGGTCCGCAACCGCCTCATGCAACGCAAGCGACTGGGGCGTGATGCTGTTGTAGAGATCCGGCGCGATACCGTCCAGGACCGCATGCGCGGTCTCGTGCGCCAGGATGTCCTGGGAGAGCGCAGTGAAAATCCGACTGCCCTGGGCATCATCGAAATAAAACAGCTGGATGCTGCCCGATTCGCGCTGGTAGAAGGCATTCGCCCACTCGCCTGCGCGAGGCACTACGAACAGCTGCGGTCGGCCGAACGCCCACTCGACATCCCGCCCGAGCACATCCTGCTCCTCAAACATGTACAGGGTGCTGAGGACAGTGGCGAACGCATTCACCTGGAGGAACTCCGCCTTCGTGACGTTAGTCACATCGCCCAGCCGGAACGATCCCGGCCCGCCACCTTCTCCGGGTACGAAGTGGCATCCCTCATGAAGGCCCCCCATCACAGGGTCGAAATCCAACACAGCCACTCGCCGCGTGACGGGTCCGTCCAGGCAGAATGTTTCGCGCTCGAATAACAGGTACTCGACGCGTTCGGCACCCGCTCCGTCGGTGACATGTGGGTCCTGTACCAAATACGGAACGCGAATTTTCATGAGACCCTCCAGAGACGAGCGGTGCTGGGCCCCGCGTAGGGGTTGGCCACGAAAGGCTGGCTTCCCCCCGTTCGGATCGTGTAGGAAGTTGCTCTTCGCCGCAAGGTCGGGGGCTCGTAGCCAGCGGCAGGTGCGATCTCCTTCGGGGATCCCGGGAGTTGCCTCCGGGCAGATGGGGTGATGTTCATGGTTGGTCGTGGTCGGCCGAAGCGGGAGTCGAAGGCACTTGGCAGTCGGCAGGCCCGACTGACGGAGCGCTGCGGCGCCGCGGGTGCAGAGCGGCCGCGGCGGGGCAGCGTTCGACCCCCAAGGACCCATCCAACCTGAACCCCAACGAGCCCGGATCAGGCGTTCGAGACGTAGAGCTCCATCTCGTCGGGCGGCGAGTGTGCGAGTGGCCCGCGTTGCTGCGGCGCGAACCCGAGGTGGGCTAGGAGGCGGCGGAGAGGGCGAAACCGATGAGGAAGGCGACCCCCAATACGACTGGGGGCACAGCGATGCGCATCGTCGCGCCACAGTAGGGGCAGAGCAGCAGATCGATCTCGTAGACCTTGCGGAGCAGTTGCGACCAGGTCAGGCGCCGCTGCCTGCCTTCGCCGTCAGCTGGGTCCCCCCTCACGCGGGGCTTGGCGCTCGATTCGCCCAGCTGTCGTAGCCGTCGGCCTCGCGCGGCGTTGCTGTACCAGCCCCAGTCGCGCAGCAGCTGTTGGCCCGGGTTCGGCGGGTGACCGAGCACGCGGGCCGGAAACTCGAGCACGTCCCACCGAGCGACAGACTCTACGCGGCCGTCGTGGCGCCCGGACCGGGCACGGTAGACAACCTGGCCGGAGGTTTCGCCCCAGTGCAGGCGCTCGCGCACGAGCGGGCAGCGGATCCCGTAGCGGCCCGGCCGCACCGCCTCGGAACGCTCCGCGACCCGGTCGCCGGCGTAGACCGAGAATCCGCTATGGCGCCACGTGAGCAAGTTTTCGACAACCTCTTCGGAGATCTTGCCGCGTGCCATGAGCAACCGCAGGACCTTGGCGCGGAAGAGCGTCTCGACCTGGACGGAGTCGAAGGCCAGCAGGTGCCGGAGGGTGCCGTCCGGCAACCAGCCGCCGTCGGTCAGCACGACGTGAAGATGCGGATGCCAGCCCAGCAGCTCACCGGCGGTCTGGACGAAGCCATCGCGCCAGGGGACGACCTCCTCGCCGCCGAAACATGCCGCAAAATAGAGCCGGCTGGAAGTCCTCTGCAAGAGGCCGTCGGCGCCGTCACAGTTTCATCGGTGGACGGCGTGGTGCCACATGCGTGGCCGAGGGCGCCAGCTGGAGGCCGCTCGCACCGGGGCGGACGCGCGCCTCGGGATAATAGTCGATGACGCCGCGCAGGTAGCCCAGGAACCGCTTCTTGAAGTGCCGGGGGTTCGCGTAGCCCGACCCGAACTGGAGCGC
>CAZNBS010000187.1:0-10002 GCA_964570955.1 uncultured Burkholderiales bacterium
CAGTTCCACACCGGACCCTCCGGTTTCCTGGTTGGCGCGGCGTATCGCCTCGATCACCTTCGTGTGCGGAATGCGAAAGGCGCGCAATCGATCCGGATCGAGAACGACCTGGTACTGGCGCACCATCCCGCCGAGCGAGGCCACCTCGGAGACGTTCGGCAGCGCCTTCAGTTCGTACTCGAGGAACCAGTCCTGCAGGGCGCGCAGCTGCGACAGGTCGTTCCTGCCGGAGCGATCCACCAGTGCATACTCGAACACCCAGCCCACCCCCGTCGCATCCGGGCCGAGTTCGGGACGCGCCTGCTCTGGCAGGCGCGACTGCACCTGACTCAGGTACTCCAGCACGCGCGAGCGCGCCCAGTACTGGTCCGTGCCATCCTCGAAGAGAACGTAGACGAACGAGTCGCCGAAGAACGAGTACCCGCGCACCGTCTTCGCACCCGGCACCGAGAGCATGGTGGTGGTGAGCGGATAGGTGACCTGATTCTCGACGATCTGCGGTGCCTGCCCGGGAAAGCTCGTGCGAATGATGACCTGCACGTCCGACAGATCGGGGATCGCGTCCACCGGCGTGCGCGCTACGGACCACACCCCGGCACCGGCCAGTGTCGCCGCGGCGAGCAGCACCAGGAGCCGGTTGGCGATCGACCAGCGAATGAGGCGGGCGATCATGGGTGTTTCTCCTTGTGCGGGGCGGTCACCGTCGGCGCGACGGTTTCCAGCACGTAGTCGTCCTGCGCTGACTTCCTGAACGAGAAGTGCACCGTGTTTCCGACCCGCACGCCTTCGGGAAGACCACCGGCAGGTGCCTGAAACGCCATCGTCATCGCAGGCCAGTCGAGGGCGGGAATTGGCTCGTGCGACACCATCACGTCGTTGCCGTCGATTTCCTCGATGACCCCTTCCGCGTGATAGATCTGCGGGCTGTCGGTTGCCTTGGCGGATGGCGTGTTCCCGTCAGCGGTGCCGGGCTGCATGCGCGCCTGGGTGCCGCGCAGGCTGGCTTCGGAGTCGACGAGGAACTGTCCGGACACCACCACGCGCTGACCGATGTCCAGCCCCTGCCTGATCTCCATCTGACCGTTGGCTTCCACGCCTGGCTCCACTTCGACAGGAGAGAAGCTGTCCCCGCCGTCCGCGACGAAGACGAGGGAGCGCGCGCCGGTGCGAATCACGGCCTCGGTGGGGACGACAAGCGATTCCCGATTGCCGGCAGGCGGGAAGCTGACGTTCACGAACATGCCGGGAACCAGCTTTCCCTTCGGATTGCGCAGTTCCAGCCGCGCTTTGATGGTACGTGTCGTCTGATTCACTTCAGGGAGTATCGTGCTCACCTGGCCCGTGAACGTCTGTGCCGGGTATGCCGCAGCAACGGCCTTCGCGGGCGTCCCGGGTTGGACTCGCTGTGCTGCGCCCTCTGGAATCTCGGCATCGACCCACACGGACTGCAGTCCGTTGATGCGGTACATCGGCGCACCCATGGCGAGCGTTGCCCCATCCCGAACGGAGATCTCAGTAACAAAGCCGCTGATCGGCGCGGTGACCGTCACGCGAGGATGTGCCGATAGAGAAGATTCCACCTTCCGGATGACGAACTCGGGCATGCCGGTCAATGCCATGCGTTGGCGAGCGGCCTCGGCGAGGCCTTCGAGGCGCGGATCGGAGAGTCGGCGCGCGCTGAGGTACTCCTCCTGTGCGGCCACCCACTCCGGTATGTAGAGTTGCGCCAGCGGCTGCCCGCGCCGGACTTGCTGAAGGGTGGTGTGAACGAAGAGCTTTTCGACGTAGCCGGCATTGCGTGCGGTGACGACCGCGACGTTGCGTTCGTCGTAGGCCACATTGCCCACTGCGTGCAGGGGTGCGGACAGATTTGCCTTCGTCACCGGCGCCGTGCGCACCCCGAGGCTCTGCTGAATGCGCGGGCTGATCTGCACGCCGGCGCCATCGCTCGCCTCGTCCGCATAGACCGGGACGAGGTCCATGTCCATGAACGGTGACTTGCCCGGTTTGTCGAAGCGCTGGCCGGGCGCCATGGGATCGTGCCAGTAGAGCACGCGACGCTCGTCCTTTAATGCGGCAGTGTCCTGCGCCGCCGTCGTGGTGCTGCTCGTGCTCGCCGACTCGGCGCGGTGCGCGCCCCGCTGCAGTCCGAGCTGATAACCGCCCACGCCGACCACGACAGCCGTGGCAAGGCCTGCCAGCACTGGAAGGAAACGTGGTCTCATGGCGCGGCCCTCCCGCCGTGATCCTCCACTGGTGTAAGCGTGCGAAGCTGTGCCCACACGCGCGCGGCGCGCTCATCGAGGTCGAGCGCACGCAGTTGCGTATCGATTTCCGCCCGCCGGGCGCTGGTGAGATCGACGAGGCTTGACTTGCCGCCTGCAAAGGCGGCAAGGGCGGCGCGTGTGCGCTCTCTGGTCAGGGGAAGAAGATCGGTTCGGAAACGGTCTGCCCGCGCCCGCAGGGAGCGCCAGTCGGTCAGCAGCGCTTCGATTACGGCGGCGTGATCGCGTTCGGCTTCCTCACGCTGAGCCCGCGCGTCGTCGACCTGCTTGAGTTTGGCGGCGAGTTCCCGATCCTGGCGCCGACGCTGATCCCATTGCAGGGGAATCGAAATCCCCACCGACACCATGTTCGAGAAGTCCGGACCTCGCTGCTCGTAATTGACCCCGACGGTCCAATCCGATCTTCTGTTTGCACGCGACAGCTCGGCTTCCGCCATCGCCATCTCCTGCTGCTTGCGCATCGCAAGGAGCTCGGGATGCTCGTGAAGCATCTTCCGCAACGAGGCGGCATCCATCGGCAAGGTGTCCAGGAGCGGGGGGGCGGACAGTGGTCGCTGTGCCAGATCGCCGACCCAGCGGCTCAACGCCACGTTGCTGGTCGCGATCCGTTGCAGCTGCTCTGCCCGACGATCCTCCAGCTCGGCCAGGGCCGCGTGCACGCCGACCACATCTGCCTGCGTGCCTCGTCCCGCGCGATAGGCGCCCTCTACCGCCTTGATTTCCTCGTTCGCGGCAGCACGCTGCTCATCGATCGCGGCAAGCGTGCGTTCCGCGAAGTGGCGTGCGAGCCAGGCCAGGGTCGTCTCGCGCTGTATCCGGGCAACGGCTGCCTGGCGCTGTGCGCTCAGCTTCTCGGCTTCGCGGAGATAGCGGTTCGCTGCCGCGCTGCGCTTGGCCTTCCGGGTGAAGGTCTGGGCGAGGCCGACGCGGCCCATGGTCATTGGTTCGGCAGTGAGGCTGAACCGATCCTCACCGTCGATCGGCACATTCTCCAGGCCGAGCATGAGCACGGGATCGGGCAGGCGTCCAGCCGCAACGCTCGTTTCGCGTGCAGCCTCGGCAGCCGCCTCCATGCCCGTCAGTTCTCGAGAGCGCGCCACTGCGGCGCGCTGGGCGGCCTCCAGGGACAGTGGTTCCTGTGAAGAAGCGTTCTCGACGAGAAGTGCAAGAGCAATCAACGCGGCGCCCGATGCGGCGCGGAATCGCCGGGCAGAACAGGGCATGGGATGCCTCCTGGTTGAATGAATCCGAACACGGCCGCATCGCGGCGGCCGCAGGCATTCAGGCGCTCAGGAGGCTAATTCCGGAAACAGCAGTGCAGCAGCGGGATGGATGGCGCGCCGGTGTAGGCGACCACATCGGGTGCGGCGGAATGGGCTTGCAGGGTGGGGCGTAGGGCCGCCGCGACCAGTGCCGTCGCGAACGCGTCAATGCCCGGCAGCGCGAGAGGCGGCGGAACCGAAACGTCTGCTGTGGCGGACTGGCCGTGGCAGTGCGTGTGGCACAGGGCGGGCTGTTCCTCGTCCATGCTCTCACAGCCGTCCGCTGCGTCGCCAGCCATCTCCGTCGCGTGACCGCCAGACATGGAGGCAGCGATCCCGGCGCACGCATACGCCGACACGCTCAGCTGCATGAAGAGCAGACTGAGCAGGGAAACCAACGCGAGGCGGACTCGAGCGCGACGGGTAGCCATGCATGGCAGTATATGGCTGCAATGATCAGGAGGAATTGAGCCAGATCAAGAACGCTTGTTGCCCGCACCGGTGACTGCCGGTACACAGGACAACCGCGAAGGGAGTTTGCGCAGATCTACCTAGCGGCTGGCTGGGAAGCCATGGGCTTAATCGCGGTCTTCGCTGTCGCGATGCTGAACGGCATCGTGCTCATGTCGTTCATCAACGAGTTGCGGGAGAAGGAAGCGAGCGTGACCGAGGCTGTCCGCCAGGGTGCCGAGCTGCGCTTGCGGCCTGTTCTCATGACCGCAAGCATCGCGGTTCTCGGTTAGTTACCGATGCTGCTGTCCTCGGGCATCGGGGCCGAGACGCAGCATCCGCTGGTGACGGTGGTGGGGGGCGGACTCATTACCTCGACGCTGCTGACGCTGGTGCTGCTTCCGCTCATCTATGAGTGGATCGAAGCGAGAGGCGCACAGCGGCAAGCGCAGCGGGAAGGCGGCGCAGCGTCCATGCCGCGTCCCGGCAGTGCCAGTCCCCGGTCGCCAGTGGAATGCGCGCGGGTGGATCGGAACGAGGCATCCGAAAGGCGCGCACAGCAGTTGCAGGTTCCAGCGTCTGAAGACCGGTTGCTGGCGCCATGATGGTGTAGCGAGGCGGGGAAGATGCACAGCTGCTGCGAAAGCAAGTCCGGGGAACTGGCGCAACTTCGCGGCTCACAGAGCCGCGTGCTCTACATCGTCCTGGCCATCAATGCCGCGATGTTCCTGGTGGAGTTCACCGCGGGCTGGATCGCTGGCTCCGCCGCCCTGCTCGGCGATTCGCTCGACATGTTCGGCGACGCCTCCGTCTACGCGATGACGCTGTTCGTGCTGCATCGTGGCGCGCGTGCCCGCGCCGGCGCCGCCCTGCTCAAGGGAGGATTCATGCTGCTGTTCGGCCTGGTGGTGATCGCCGAGGCGCTACGCAGGCTGCTGTTGCAGGATGTGCCGTCCGCCGATTGGATGGGCGTGGTTGGCGCGCTCGCCCTGGCCGCCAATAGCGTGTGCTTCGCGGTGCTGTATCGCCATCGTGGCGACGATTTGAACATGCGCTCGACCTGGCTGTGTTCGCGCAACGACCTGTTCGCCAACGTCAGCGTGATCGTCGCCGCCGCCCTGGTCGCGCTGAGCGGCAGTATGTGGCCTGACGTTCTCGTAGGGCTGGCGATCGCCGCGCTGTTCCTGCACTCGGCCGGGCAAGTGATGCGCGACGCGCAGCGCGAATGGAATGCCAGCGCCCCGTAGACCGAGCGGATCCAACGCTGCTGCGCGGGTGGGACAGGAGAAGCGTCGGCTGCGCATCGCGAAGGCGTGGCAGGCAGCGATCGTGTCCGGTCGCGATGCGATGGACACGGAGGATCCGCGCCCTGCTGCGGCGCGAATCCCCACGTGGCCGATGCTGGCGTACTACTTGTTGTTCCGTCGATGCATCTCGCGCATGTCTCTGCAGTTGTCCGCATCGGGGTCCATGCCCATCATCATGTCGGCGTGGCACATATCGCGCATCTGCTCGCGCATGTGCTGATGATGCTGCCGCATCATGTGATGACGTTCCTGCGGGTCCTTGCTGGCCCGCATTCTGTCCAGTTCCCTCTGCATCGTCTGCATCCGTTCGTGCATGCGCTGCATGATCTCCTCCTGGTCCCTGTCGTCAGCCGGCCGCTGCGCCAGCGCTGAACCACTCAGGGCGACCAGAAGAGCCGCCATGGCAAGTTTCGAGACGTTCATACGTCCTCCTCGTTGATAAAGGCTGCACTCGATAACGCCGGACTGGCCCGGCGTCACGGCGGGTCAGTGCTGCCGTAGGGGAGGCGGGTTGGGCTGCTCCAGTACGACGCTCGGAGGCGTGAGTGGCGTCAGGAGAGCGGGAGTCGCGGCAGCGACGTCAATCGGTATGCCGGCCGAGGCCGTGGGGAGGACGGCGGCACACGCCAGACGGCACATCGCGCAGTGCGCGCACTGGAACAACGTGCCATGCGCACCACGCTCGCCGAACGGCATCGCGCGGTCATTGCGCGCGTGCGAATCGAACGGCGCCGTGCCAACCAGCCGGGCGGGAGAGGACTTGGCGCCGCCCTCGAGACGGATAAGATCGTGACGACAGAACGGCATGCTGAACGCGGCCAGTCCCTGCAGAGGTAGCCACATCGCGAGCAGACACAGGATCAGCAGTCGAATCATGCGACTGACTATACACCTTCGCGTGGCAATGCAAGTGCCGTGCGCCGAAATCGCCTTGGGATGCGATGGGTGGGTATTGCCCTGATCGGCATGGCAGTGATTGCACTGTAGTCGCGTCCTATCTTCCGCAGCTATTTGGGTCGTCTCAGTACGCCCTGTTGCCGCGCTCCGAGCATCTGCCGGTCGTCCTGCTCGACTGGATGAAACGCCTGGTCAGCGCCTGACTACCCGCGCGACGCTGACGTGCCCCGGCACCCGCTGCAGGTCGGCGCTCGAACGCGTGGTGACGGCGACCGCAGCGTTGCCCAGTCATACCGCTTGTCGCACGTTGATGCGTCACCAGCAGTCGATCCGCTCCCGACGGCGAAGCGCCTTCCTCTTTCACTTGGCGTGGGGGATTGCAGTTTCTACGCACCCTGTCTCAGCCTCCGACCCGTGGCACGAGGTTTGCCTTGGCGCCATCTCCATCCGACTGATCTTCTTCGCAAATGCACCTACCGCGGTATACCGTCGCACAGCGGCTCTGGCTCGGACTGCTGTTGCTGCTAGGGCTGTTCGCCATCGCGAACGTCGTCTCGCTCGATGCGGCGCGAGACGTCGACCGGACGCTGAACGAGCTCATTCTGCCCGGCGACGAGCGCCGTACTGCCGGCTATGCGATGCGCACCGACCTGTCGGCACTGGTCGGTCGCGTTCAGGCCTACGTCCGCGATGGACAAACCAGACAACGCACATCGATTCAGCAGGCGCAGCTGGCACTAGGGGATTCTCTGAGCCGCTATAGCGAGCTCGCTCGCTCGCAGGCGGACCACCAGCTGGTGCAGAAGGTTCGTGCGGAGTACCAGAGCCTGACGCTCGCCGTACAGGAGCTAATGAAGCTTCACGCGGAGCGCGCAGCCAAGCGGGCATCGCTCGAGGCCCTGCAACGCGAAGCGCAGACGATCCTTGCGAAGAGGAAGACGCCCGCAGGGGGGCGTGACTCGTCCAGCGTCGCGCACGGCTTTGGCGAAGAAATCGAGCGGGGAGTGCGCGAAATGCGCGCCCTGCTGGCAGCGGACCAACCACCCGGCGCAGCCGCCGAACTGGCAGCCAGACGAGACAGTTTCGTAAAGGCGGCGCAACGCACATCCCCTGCTCTCACCGCGGCGGATCGCGCCTGGCTTGCCAGTGCGCAACGCTGGCATGCGCAGGCCACGAAGGCGCTGCGCGCACACCAGCAGAGCATCGTGGCGCAGGATCGCGCGGCGGCCCGACTGGAAGCCCGCGTCGCGTCCCTCGACGCTTTGTTGACCGACGCCGTTCAGCCGGCAGCGCGCGCGGATCTCGTTGCGTCGGTTGCTCGGGCATCCAAGATCGCGCATGAGGCGAATGCGGTGATCACGCGCAGTCTGATCATCGCCTTCGTACTGGGGACCGCTGTTGCGTGGGCGACGGTGCGAGCCGTGCGTGCACCGCTTCGAAAGGTGGTCGCCTCGAGCCGGGATCTGGCAGCGGGTGACTTCGCCAGGCGGGTCGACTGGAAGAGCCGCGATGAACTCGGTGAGCTCGCAGACGCCTTCAACAACATGGCCGACCAGCTGCAGAGCACGACGGTCTCCCGAGCCTACCTGGAGGGGGTGGTGAACTCGATGACCGAGGCGCTGTTCGTGGTCTGCCCTCAGGGAATCGTGCAAACGGCAAACCCAGCCGCGCGGGGTTTGCTGGGGTACGAGGAGGCGGAGTTGGTCGGCGCCGCACTGCATCGCCTGTCGAGCACTCCGGAACTGCTGCTGACATCGCTGCAGACCTCGCAGATCCTGGATCAGCCGGCGATGATACGGCACAAGGACGGGACGGAAATTCCTGTGCTCCTGTCGGCGATGCGGCTCACCATGCAAAGCGACCAGATCTCTGCGCTGGTCTGCATTGCACAGGACTTGCGGCCGCGAATTGCCGCCGAGCTGCATCAGCGTCAGACAGCAGTCGTCTTCGAGAACACGCGCGACGCGCTCATCCTGACCGATGGAAAGCTGGGGTTGTCTCTGGTCAACCCGGCATTTCACCGCATCACCGGCTACGACGAGAACGAGGCGCACGGATGCCATGCCCTTCAACTCTTCGGCGACTCAGCCGACTCCACCGTCAGAAGCATGCACCATGCGCTGACGGTCGGGGGATTCTGGCAAGGCGAGCTGGAGCTGAGGCGGAACGATTCGCGCGTGCGTCCGGTGTGGGTGAATGTGAGCGCAGTGCGGGACCGAAATGGCACGGTGATCAACTATGTCTTCGTGGTGACCGACATCAGCGAGATGAAGGAGGTGGAGCGCAAGCTCGACGAACTTGCGCATTACGACGCGCTGACCTCTCTGCCGAACCGGCGTCTACTGCTCGATCGCGGACGTCGCGCGCTGGTCCGTGCCCAGCGATCACAGCTATCCGTGGCGTTGCTTTACCTGGATCTGGATGACTTCAAGGATGTGAACGACACGTTCGGGCACGCCGAAGGCGATCGGCTGCTCCAGGAGATGACGCAGCGCCTGGGCAGCTGCGTTCGAACCGTAGACACACTCGCCCGGCTGGGCGGGGACGAGTTTGTCGTGCTGCTGGAGAACATTCAGACGCAACTCGATGCCTCGCAAGTCGCGGAGAAGCTTCTCGCCGCGATCTCCATGCCCTACTGGTTGAAGGGAATCGAATTGAGGCCCCGAGCGAGTATCGGCATCGCGATCGGACCTTCCCACGGCACGACGGTGGAGGAGTTGCTGAAATCCGCCGATGCGGCGATGTACCGGGCGAAGCATGGCGGCGGAGCGGGTTTCGAGTTCTTCACCCCCGAACTCACGAAGCTCGCCTTGGAGAAGCTTCAGCTTCAGAATGCGTTGCGCCATCCGGATCTTCGTTCGCAGCTCGTCGTGCACTACCAGCCCCAGCTCGATCTGCAAAGCGGGCAGATCGTTTCTGCAGAGGCTCTGGTGCGCTGGGATCATCCGACGGAAGGACTGCTGCTACCTGGACGGTTCATCCGCGCAGCCGAGGAGGCCGGCCTCATCTCCCTCATCGGGGAATGGGTGCTGCGCGTCGCATGCCAGGAGGCGGTGGCATGGCAGTCGGTTTCGGAGAATCCGTTCCGCGTTGCGGTGAATGTCTCCGCGCATCAGATCAAGAACGCGCGCATCGTGGATGCGGTGATGGTCGCATTGAACGAGTCTGGACTCGAACCGTCCCTGCTGGAACTCGAGGTGACGGAGGACGCGCTGCAGGTGGGCGACGAAGCCCAACGCGTGCTGCATCGGCTGAAAGATCTCGGTGTTAGCCTTGCACTGGACGACTTCGGATCGGGTTATTCATCGCTCGGGTCACTCAAGGCTCTCCCGTTCGATCGGCTCAAGATCGATCGCGCCTTCATGCGGGACGTCGCCAGCGACACCAACGGACGCTCGCTCGTGCGAGCCATCATCGCCATGGCGCATAACCTCCACCTCGAGGTGTTGGCCGAGGGGGTGGAAAACGAGGAGCAACTCGTCTTCCTTCAGGAGAGCAGATGCGATGTGGCGCAGGGCTATCTCATTGGCCACCCTCTCACGTCCCGGCAGTTGCAGACGCAGATCGAATCGGTGTCGGCGACCGGCGGGGTGCACGCACTTCGCCTGTTGATGAAGCGGATGGAGAAGAAGCTCGCTTCGGTAGCCGAGTACGCATAGCCGATGTCGCTTTTCTCCTTCCGGCGCACCCCGATGCCTGCGCAGGTGGATCGCGAGGCGGCCGTCCCTCCAGATCAGACCGCTTGACTGTCAAGGCGATCGCAGTGACGAAGGCGACGACAACTGCCGCATTCCCCTGGGC